>NZ_JBIBYR010000001.1:334204-336794 GCF_043083485.1 Streptomyces sp. NPDC014727
GCCGACGACCGGTGGCGGGACGACTGCGCCGACGACCGGTGGTGGCACGACTGCGCCGACGACCGGTGGCGGGACGACTGCGCCGACGACCGGTGGCGGGACGACTGCGCCGACGACCGGTGGCGGGACGACTGCGCCGACGACCGGTGGCGGGACGACTGCGCCGACGACCGGTGGTGGCACGACTGCCCCCACCACGACGGGAACCATGTAGTCGATCGTTCATAGGCGAAGGCCGCCACCCCGCAGAGGGATGGCGGCCTTCGTGGAGGATCGGCCCTTACAGGTCGAAGTACAGCTCGAACTCGTGCGGGTGCGGGCGCAGCTGGATCGGGGCGATCTCGTTGGTGCGCTTGTAGTCGATCCACGTCTCGATCAGGTCGGAGGTGAAGACACCACCGGCCTGCAGGTACTCGTTGTCCGCCTCCAGCGCCTCCAGAACGGCCGGGAGGGACGTCGGGACCTGCTGGACGTTCGCGTGCTCCTCGGGAGCCAGCTCGTAGAGGTCCTTGTCGATCGGCTCGGCGGGCTCGATCTTGTTCTTGATGCCGTCGAGGCCCGCCATCAGCAGGGCGGAGAAGGCGAGGTACGGGTTCGACGACGGGTCCGGGGCGCGGAACTCGACGCGCTTGGCCTTCGGGTTGGAGCCCGTGATCGGGATACGCATCGCGGCGGAGCGGTTGCGCTGCGAGTACACCATGTTGACCGGGGCCTCGAAGCCGGGGACCAGTCGGTGGTAGGAGTTCACCGTCGGGTTGGTGAAGGCCAGCAGCGACGGTGCGTGCTTGAGGATGCCGCCGATGTAGTAGCGGGCGATGTCCGAGAGTCCCGCGTAACCCTGCTCGTCGTAGAAGAGGGGGTTGCCACCGGCCCACAGGGACTGGTGGACGTGCATGCCCGAGCCGTTGTCGCCGAAGATCGGCTTCGGCATGAAGGTCGCGGTCTTGCCGTTGCGCCAGGCGACGTTCTTCACGATGTACTTGAAGAGCATCAGGTCGTCGGCCGCGGCGAGCAGCGTGTTGAACTTGTAGTTGATCTCCGCCTGACCGGCGGTGCCGACCTCGTGGTGCTGGCGCTCGATCTGGAGTCCGCTCCGCTCCAGCTCCAGGGACATCTCGGCGCGCAGGTCGGCGAAGTGGTCGACCGGCGGGACCGGGAAGTAGCCGCCCTTGTAACGGACCTTGTACCCACGGTTGTTCTCGACCGCGCCGGTGTTCCAGGCGCCGGCCTCGGAGTCGATGTGGTAGAAGCTCTCGTTCGCCGACGTCTGGAAGCGGACGTTGTCGAAGACGTAGAACTCGGCCTCGGGACCGAAGTACGCGGTGTCGGCGATGCCGGTGGAGGCGAGGTACGCCTCGGCCTTCTTGGCCACGTTCCGCGGGTCACGGCTGTACTGCTCGCCGGTGATCGGGTCGTGGATGAAGAAGTTGATGTTGATGGTCTTGTCGCGGCGGAAGGGGTCGACACGGGCGGTCGACAGGTCTGCGCGCAGTGCCATGTCGGACTCGTGGATGGCCTGGAAGCCGCGGATCGACGAGCCGTCGAAGGCAAGCTCGTCGGCCGGGTCGAAGGTCGCCGCCGGGACGGTGACGTGCTGCATCACACCGGGCAGGTCACAGAACCGGACATCGATGAACTTGACGTCTTCGTCGGCGATGAACTTCTTCGCGTCGTCGGCGTTCTGGAACATCCAACTCCTCCTACTCCCGGCCCGGGAGGGACGGGGTTGTAGCTCGTGGTGCGGCCAGTGCGGTGGCACACGCTGGACCCGACCATAGGCAGACCGGATTTCTCAAGCATGACCCATTTGTTTCGCAGAAGTTAACCGAGCCGGGTGTGAGCAGCACCTCGTGGCCGGTTCCGGGCCGCTCCTGAGCGCCGCCGCGCAGGCCCTCAGGAGGGGCCGCCCGGGGGGCGGCACGGGCGGGCGCAGTACCGTGGTCGGGTGGACAACAGGCAAGCAATCGGATCGTGGCTCTCAGGGCCGCGCGCGGCCGCCGAGGAAATGGGGGCCGACTTCGGCTACCGGGGCAAGCGGCTCGGTCTGCCCGAGCACGGCCCGGGATCCGTGGCGCCGCTCGGCCGGCGCTTCGGCGCGGTCTTCATCGACTGGGCCCTGTGCCTGGTGATCGCATACGGGCTGCTCGCTCGCGGTGACCAGCAGGCGGCCGGAAACTGGGCGCTCGGCGTCTTTCTCGTACTGAGCGTGCTCACCGTCGGCACCATCGGCTGCACGCCCGGCAAGCGCCTCCTGGGCATCAGGGTCGTCGCCGAGAGCGGCGGCCGGCTCACTTTCGGCCGAGTGGTCGTCCGGAGCGTGCTGCTGTGCATCGTGATCCCGGCCCTGGTCTGGGACCGCGACGGCCGCGGCCTGCACGACCGGCTGGCCCGCGCGGTTCAGGTCCGTATCTGAGCCACTGAGCCGAGGACGTACGGCTGAGAAAGCGGACGCCGAGGACGGAACAGGGAAGGGGGCGGGGGGGGGGGGGGGGGGGGGGGGGGACGGCCCCCCCCCCCCCCCCCCGCGGCGCGGGGGGGGGGGGGCGGCTGCCGCAGCGGGGGGGCGGGGGCCGCCGCGCCGGAGCCCCCC
>NZ_JBIBYR010000001.1:336804-686004 GCF_043083485.1 Streptomyces sp. NPDC014727
GGTAGTTGGTCCGCGTGGGCGGTGGTGGTTGGGGTTCCTCGGGGGCGGCGCCGGGCGCGGCGGGGGGGGGGGGGGGGGGGGCTTGGGTGGGGGCCCCCCCCCCCGCCCCCTTCCGCCGTGCAGTGGCCATGTGCGGGTACAGCAGGAACAGCAGGTACGACGGAGGCGTCAGCGCATCTTCCCGCCGCGCGGCATCCGCGTGCCCTTCGGCATCGGGCCCTTGGGCAGCGGCATGTTGCTCATCAGGTCGCCCATCGCGCGCAGCCGGTCGTTGGCGACCGTCACCTGCGGGCCGGTCAGTACGCGCGGCAGCTTCAGCATCTTGGTGCGCACCTTTTTGAGCGGCACCTGGCCCTCGTCGTTGCCGACGATGATGTCGTGCACCGGTACGTCGACCAGGATGCGCGCCATCTTCTTCTTCTCGGCCGCGAGCAGAGGCTTCACCCGGTTCGGGTTGCCCTCGCCGACCAGCACGATGCCCGCCTTGCCCACGGCGCGGTGGACGACGTCCTGGCTGCGGTTCATCGCGACCGCGGGTGTCGTGGTCCAGCCACGGCCGACCCGGTCCAGCACCGCCGCCGCCGCGCCCGGCTGTCCTTCCATCTGCCCGAAGGCCGCGCGCTCGGCACGCCGTCCGAAGACGATCGCCATCGCGAGGAGGGCCAGCACGAAGCCCAGGATGCCCAGGTAGACCGGGTGGTCGATCAGGAAGCCGACCGCGAGAAGGACACCGAAGGTGACGATTCCCACACCCGCGACGACAAGACCGATCTTGGAGTCGGTCCGCCGGGTCATCTTGTAGGTCAGGGCGATCTGCTTGAGCCGCCCCGCGTTCTCGGCGCTGTCCGCGCCTTCAGTGTTTGCCTTCCTCGCCATGTACAGAAGTTTACGTGGCTCAAGAACGGTGGTCGGCCGCGGCCTCCAGTACGTACTCGGTCTCGACCCGGTCCTTGGCCCGGCGCCGGTCCTCCAGGACGGCGGTCCAGGCATTACGGCGAGCGGTGCGCTGGCCGCTGCTCAGCAGCAGCGACTCGACGGCACGGAGAGCATCGGTGACGGAAGGGATGGCGGTGGCGCGTACCGGCACGGCCTGCATCGTGGAAATCTCCTCGGAGCGGTGTGCGGACTGAGTGGCGTGGACTCAGCTGCCCGGGTTGAGCTACCCGGGACTGCGTTGCGCGAAGTGGGTGGCGTGCGTCGGGTGCGGGAAGCTGCGGTGGCAATGGCCCGTGGGACCACTGCACCTGAGCACCCAGCGTCACTGCTCGGTGTTACCAGCGCATGACCGGTCGGTCAAACACCAATGAAACCTTGATCCGGGCTCGGCGCACGTCGACGCGGCCCATACGCGCTCCCTACCTGCGGGGAGCGTACGGGCCGCGTCGAATCGGTTGCTACTGGGCGGTAGCCTCTTGTGCTCGGATTCACACGGCGGGCGCCGCCGCGACGGCGCCGCGACGCTCGATCGCCTGCTGGAAAAGACGGCCCGCGCGGTAGGAGGAACGGACCAGCGGGCCGGACATCACGCCGGAGTAGCCGATCTCGTCGGCCTCCTCCTTCAGCTCCACGAACTCCTGCGGTTTCACCCAGCGCTCCACCGGGTGGTGACGCACGGACGGCCGCAGATACTGCGTGATCGTGATCAGCTCGCAACCCGCGTCGTACAGATCCTGGAGCGCCTCGCTGACTTCCTCACGGGTCTCGCCCATGCCGAGGATCAGGTTGGACTTGGTCACCAGACCGGCCTCGCGGGCCCGCGTGATGACCTCCAGGGAGCGCTCGTAACGGAAGCCGGGGCGGATCCGCTTGAAGATCCGCGGCACCGTCTCGACGTTGTGCGCGAGCACCTCGGGGCGGGCGGAGAAGACCTCGGCGAGCTGCTCGGGAACCGCGTTGAAGTCGGGGATCAGCAGCTCGACCTTGGTGCGTCCGGCCTCTCGCTCCGCGGTCAGCGCGTGGATCTGGCGCACCGTCTCCGCGTAGAGCCAGGCGCCGCCGTCCTCCAGGTCGTCGCGTGCGACGCCGGTGATGGTGGCGTAGTTCAGGTCCATCGTGACCACGGACTCGCCGACCCTGCGGGGCTCGTCCCGGTCCAGCGCCTGCGGCTTGCCCGTGTCGATCTGGCAGAAGTCACAACGCCGGGTGCACTGGTCGCCGCCGATGAGGAACGTGGCCTCGCGGTCCTCCCAGCACTCGAAGATGTTGGGGCAGCCGGCCTCCTGGCACACCGTGTGCAGACCCTCGCTCTTCACGAGCTTCTGCAGCTGGTTGTACTCGGGGCCCATCTTCGCCCGGGTTTTGATCCACTCGGGCTTGCGCTCGATGGGGGTCTGGCTGTTCCGGACCTCAAGGCGCAGCATCTTGCGCCCGTCGGGTGCGACAGCGGACACTCCGGCACTCCCCTTTGCTTTCACTGCATTGGATTCTTCGGCGAACACCAGGGTACGCCCGTGGTTCAAACGGCCCTACGTCCGGCCAACCTGTGGCCGGCAGGGCCTATTCCCGCATGGTCCGAACGAGCCGTCCTGGCGCTGTCATGCCGTGGCCACGGCATCCGTCGGGCGTTCGATGGTGCGCGGGGCGAGTTGCGCGTTCTCCAGGACGTCCTTGAGGTGCTTCTCGACGACCGGGAGCACCTCCTCGATTCCGATGTCACGGCCCAGCTCGTACGCGAGCGACGTGACGCCCGCGTCCCGGATCCCGCACGGCACGATGCGGTCGAACCAGGTGTTGTCCGGGTTCACGTTGAACGAGAAGCCGTGCATGGTCACGCCCTTCGCGACCCGGATGCCGATCGCGGCCAGCTTGCGGTCCTCGCGCCGCTGGCCGGCGTTGGACGGGGCGTACTCGGGGCCGTTCAGCCGCGCGTCGAACTCCTCGTCGTGCAGCCGCGGATCGAAGTCGAGGGAGAGGCCACCGATCGCCGGACGCTCCTCGACCGGGTCGCCGAGCACCCAGACCCCGCTGCGGCCCTCCACCCGGGAGGTCTCCAGACCGAATTCGGCGGCGGTACGGATGAGGGCGTCCTCCAGCCGGCGGACGTGCGCGACGACATCGACCGGTCGGGGCAGCTTCTGGATCGGGTAGCCGACCAGCTGCCCGGGACCGTGCCAGGTGATCTTGCCGCCGCGGTCCACGTCGATGACGGGGGTGCCGTCCAGCGGGCGCTCACTGTCGGTCGTGCGCCGCCCCGCCGTGTAGACGGGCGGGTGTTCCAGCAGCAGACAGGTGTCGGGGACGGCGTCCTCGAATCTGGCCGCGTGCACCTCGCGCTGCTTCTGCCAGGCCTCCTGGTAGTCGACGGCTTCCACGCCGAATCCCAGCCGGACGAACCGAAGCTCGCTCACGACAGCTGCCTCCCTACTCGCGGTGACTGGAGCCGGGGTGCCCGGAGCCACGCCACCCTGCACTCAATCGGCCCCAAGCCACTGTACGACCGGTCACCGAACGGCGGCCCAGCAGGTCGATCCCGTCAGCGCCACCACACAATCCTCACACGATCGGATGAAAGTGAAGCGATGGTGGCTGTGACCGTCGCAGAGGCCGCTAAATTCGCGCCGTTCCATTAGGGCTGCCCGCCCGGCCCCGAAGGCAGGAGACCGTACAGCTGATGTCGGAACGACCTCCGCAGCGCACCCCGAACCGCCGACTCGCCTCGCTCATCACCGAGGCCGGTTTCTCCCATGCCGGTCTCGCCCGAAGAGTGGACCAACTCGGCCTGGAACACGGTCTCGACCTGCGGTACGACAAGACCTCCGTGACCCGTTGGCTGCGCGGTCAGCAGCCGCGCGGGACCACACCCGCGCTGATCGCCGAGGTCTTCACCCGGCGCCTCGGACGCCGCCTCTCCGCCCAGGACCTGGGCCTCGACGCGTGTGCTCCCGTCTACGCGGGGCTGGAGTTCGCGGCCACGCCCGCCGAGGCGGTCGACATCGTCAGCGGTCTGTGGCGGAAGGACTCGGGCAGCCATGCGGAGCTGCGCAAGATCGCCTTCACCCCGGCCGGACTCGTCGTCCCCAGCAGGGACTGGCTGATCGGCCGGGCCGATGAGTGGGTGGGAAGGGGGAGCGCGTCCTCGCCGCCGGTGCCGGACGGGACGGACGGCGCCCGTGCGGCCGGTGGGCCGGGCAGGACCATCGGGGCCTCCGGGATCGCAGGGACTGCTGAGGTGGGCGTTCCGAGGCCCGGCGGCCCCGGCGGGACGCGCGGGGCGCCGGGGTTACACGGGGCGTACGGTTCGCACTGGCCCGGCGGCGGGCACGGCGGGACGGGGACCGCGGCGGCCGGCGCCGGTGGCCGCAACGCCGCGGCCCGTGGGCCCGTGCCGTCCCGGCCCTCCGGACCGTCCGCCCCGCCCGGATCCCCCGCCTCCTCGGCAAGCCCCCTCTCCCCGGGAGCCGGGCTGCCGGGTGCCCCCGGAGTCCCCCGGCAGCGGCAGTCCGACCGAGGGCCCGGCCAGCGGGTCAGCGGCGGTGACGTCGCCGCACTGCGTTCGGTCGGGGAGCTCTTCCGCACCCTCGACAACGCCTACGGCGGCGGCCACGCCCGGCAGGCCCTCGTCCGGTACCTGGAGCACGAGACGGAACCGATGCTGCGCGGGACGTACGGGGAGGCCACCGGGCGCCGGCTCTTCTCCGCCGCCGCCGATCTGACCCGGCTGGCGGGCTGGACCTCGTACGACATCGCGGCCCACGGCCTGGCCCAGCGTTACTTCGTCCAGGCCCTGCGGCTCGCCCAGGCCGCCGGTGACCGCGCGTACGGCAGCTACGTCCTGGTCACCATGAGCCGGCAGGCGGTCTATCTCGGGCACGGCAGGGAGGCCGTACAGCTGGCGCGCGTCGCTCAGCAGGGCATCGGTTCGTCGGCGCCGCCCGTCGTCCAGGCGCTGCTGCACGCCGTCGAGGCGCGCGGACACGGGGTGCTCGGCGAGGCCAGGCCCTGCACCGCCTCGCTGGCGCGGGCGGAACGCGCGCTGGAGAGCGCCCGCGCCGGGGACGAGATGCCGCACTGGGCACGGTATTTCGACGAGGCCCAGCTCGCCGACGAATTCGGACACTGCCACCGGGACCTGCAGCAGTACCGGGCCGCGGCGCAGCACGCGGAGCGCTCCCTTGAGCTCCGCGCCCCGGCGTACGCCCGCAGTCGGCTGTTCTGCCGGGTGGTGCTGGCCTGCGCGCGGCTCGGGCTCGGCGAGCTCGACCAGGCGTGTGCGCTCGGCGCCGAGGCCGCGCAGCAGGCGGCGGAGATGCGCTCGGTGCGGGCGACGGAGTACGTACGGGACTTCGAGCGCCGCCTTGAGCCATTCAGGGACGCGGCAGCGGTGCGGGGGTACCGCGAGCGGGTCGCCGCGCTGGGATGAGCCCGGGGCGGCCACCGGACGGGTCCGGCGCCCCGGGGCCGGGCCCTACGCCGCTTCGGTCAGCACCGCCCCGCTTCCGTGTCCCGTCCGTACGCCCAGGTCGGTGAGGATCGCGTCGGCCGCGCGGCGCCCGGAGAACAGGGCGCCCTGGACCGAGCTCGTGTCGCGGTGGTCGCCGCACACGTACAGTCCGGCGAGCAGCCGGACCGGGCGGCGCAGATCGTGCGGGGCCGGCATCGTGGGGACGGCCTCGGGATCGTGGTGGGCGGCCAGCAGTTCCCAGTCGTCCGTAGGAGTGCCGTACAGGGCGGCGAGATGGGAGCGGACCGTGCGGTCGAGGTCGGACGGCGGGGTGCCCAGCACCGTCGAGCTGATCAGGGTCCGGCCGCGCGGGGCGCGCGAGGGGTCGACCGCACTCATCACCGCGGTGTGCGCGACCGGGCCGGACCGGTCGGCGTCCAGCAGCAGCGAGGCGCCGGTCGGCGGGGGAGCGGGGGCGGTGTGGTGAAGGACCGTCACGGGGTGGAAGGACGGCATCCGCAGACCGGGCAGCAGCTCGGTGGCGGCACCCGCGCCGGTCGCCAACAGCAGGGAACGGCAGCCCAGTTCGCCGTGCTCCTTGGTGCGGACCGAGGTGATGTCGGCGGCGGTGACATGCACACCCGTCCGCACGGTGCCGGGCGGCAGGGCGGCGGCGAGCAGCTCGGGCAGCTCGCCCGAGCCGCCCTCGGGCACGCACAGCCTGCCGCGTGCGTAGCCGCGCAGGGCGAGATCGGCGCACCGGCTGGACGTGGTGAGGTCCGGATCGCTGAGAAGCGCGGAGAGCAGTGGACGCAGAAAGCCGTTGACGGTACGGGAGGTCAGACCGCGGTGCGACAGCGCGGCGAGCGCGGTCTGTTCGGGCCGGGCCAGGATGCGGGTGACCGGCGTGGCGGCGAGCCGGGTCAGGGCGGCGCCCAGCCTGGCCTGGTCGATCGGCCCGCCCATCGGCGGACGGGGGGCGCTTGCCAAGGCGCGCGCCGCCTTGAATGCGCCCCGTGCGCCCCGTGCGCCCCGTGCATCGCCCGTCCGGTACTGACGGCCCTCGCTGTGGACGAGCACGCCCGGCGCGAAGGTGCGCAGTGCGAGACCTTCGAGGGAGGGTATTCGGCGCAGTTCCGGGTACGAGGTGCTGAGCAGCGGGCCGATGTGGTCGAGCCGGAACCCGTCCACCTCGGACGTGGTCATCCGGCCGCCGACCCGGGGGCCGGCCTCCAGGACGCTGACACTTACCCCTGCGCTGATCAGTTGGTGAGCGGCTGACAGGCCGGCGATCCCGGCCCCGATGATGACGACGTCCGCGTGATGTGCCGAGCTGAGCACGTGCCCCTCCCCGAGTCGGCGCAACTACTGGGAAGCTCTTGCCCCCAACAGGCCCCCGGAATGCCCGAGTTCGCAAGGACGCTAGAAGGGTGTCCGGTGCGGGCGCAGTCGCGCGTGGCCGGGGCACCGTTGCACACGGGGTCGCATGTCGGTCCGATTCCGGGGTGGACGTGCGGGCTCCGCCTCCGACGGGTGCGGTCCCATGGATGCCGGCGTCGTCCCGGTGCGCTCAGCGCAGCGCTGCGCGGATCGCCGCGTCGATTCCGGGGAAGGCGAACACGAAACCCGAGTCCAGCAGCTTGCCCGGCAGTACCCGCTGGCTCCCCAGCACGTCCTGGGCGAAGTCCCCGAGGGCGATCCGCAGAGCGGGTGCCGGGGCGGTCAGCAGCGTGGGGCGGTGCAGCACCCGCCCCATCGCGGCTGTCACCTCCGCGTTGGTGACGGGGTCGGGGCCGGTGAGATTCACCGGGCCCGACAGCGACTCCGTGTCCAGGATGTGCCGCAGCGCCGCGACCTCGTCGTGCAGCGCGATGAAGCTCCAGTACTGTCGTCCGTTGCCCAGCCGCCCGCCGAGCCCCGCGCGGAACAGCGGGAAGAGCCGGCCCCAGGCACCGCCCTCACGGCCGACGACCAGACCGGTGCGCGCGTGCGCGATCCGGACACCCGCCTCGTGAGCGGCGGCCGTGGCCGCCTCCCACTCCACGCACACGGACGGCAGGAAGCCCTCGCCGGCCGGCGCGCTCTCGTCGACCGCGCGGTCCCCGGTGTCGCCGTAGTAGCCGATGGCCGACCCGGACAACAGCACCTTCGGCGGTACGTCCAGTGAGGCGACGGCCTCGGCGATCGCCGTCGTCCCGAGGACCCGGCTGTCGCGGATCTCCCGCTTGTACGCCGGTGTCCAGCGGTGGTCGCCGACCCCGGCCCCGGCGAGATGGACGACCGCGTCGCAGCCCACCAGCCCCGCCACGTCGACGTACCCGCGCCCGGGATCCCATTCCACCTCGTCGCCGGCCCGCGCCGGACGCCGCACCAGGCGTACGACCTCGTGTCCGTCGGCCCGCAGCGAGCGCACCAGCGCCGCTCCGATGAGTCCGGATGCTCCGGTGACAGCGATACGGGAGTGCAGCATGGGTCCATCCTGCCGCAGCGGCCCCCGTGCGCCCCGCTCACCGGGCCGACCGCCTGCCATGTCGGCGGTCGGCGTCGAGCCCGAAACAGGGCTGACCGGGTGAAGGGCGGCGTGGCACAGTGGCGCGCATGGTTGAGAACCACGCGCACCAGGTCCGCCTCGTCCGCCCCGCCGCTCTGTCCGACGAAGCTGCTCTCGGCGAGCTCGACCGCTCCACCTGGTCGACGCTGCACGCCGTGACACCGCGGCCCCGGCCGCCGTACGAACCGTTCTTCGACGACCGGCACAAGCCCGAGGACTTCCTCGTGGCCGAGGCGGAGAACGAGGCGGGAGAGGTGTGCCTCGCCGGGTACACCAGGCTGGTCCCGCCGACCCCGCTGGCCTGCAACACGCACGTCCGGCAGATACAGGGCCTCGCCGTGGCCGACTGGGCGCGCGGGCGCGGTGTCGCCAGGGCCCTGCTGCGGGCGGCGTTCGCGGCAGCGCGCGGCGACGGGGCGAACCGGATGACGCTGCGGGTGCTCGGGCACAACGCACCCGCGCGGGCCCTGTACGAGTCGGAGGGGTTCGTCGTCGAGGGCGTGCTGCCCGGTGAGTTCTTCCTGAACGGGCGTTACGTCGACGACGTCATGATGGGCCGTTCGCTCGCCCCGTGAGACCGCGCTTCCCGCTCAGCCCTTGAACAGCCGCATGCCGCCCATGAGTTCATGGAGGCAGCGCACCGCCAGATCGGCGGGTGAGCCGGGCCCGTCGGCCGGCGCCTCCGTCCGTGCCCAGGCCTCCAGTGCGACACGCACCGCGTCCGTGGCGGCGGCTGCGGCGAGCCGGACCTCCAGCGGGTCCGCTCCGTCGCCCGCCAGCCGGGTCAGCACCGGCAGCAGTCGTTCCTCCGAATCCTGATTGACCCGGTACCAGACGGCACGCAGCGCCGGGTCCTCCACCGCCGCCCGCAGCAGCCCGCGCGTCCAGCCGAGCTGCTCGGCGGCGTGTGCGTCGGGCACCCGGAGTGCCTCGGTGACCGCCTGCTCCAGGACCTCGGCGAGTGCCTCCCTCGGCTCGGCCGCCTCCAGCAGCGACCGCCAGCGCTCGGCACCGCCGGAGAGCAGCGGGCCCACCGCGTCCTGCTTGGAGCGGAAGTACCGGTAGAAGGTGCGCAGCGCGACGCCCGCCCGGTGCGCGATGTCCTCCGCCGTGGTGCTGTCGGGGCCGCGCTCGGCGAAGAGCGCGGCCGCTGCGCGCGCGATGTCCAGCTGGGTCGCGGCCTTGCGGCGTTCGGTGAGGGACGGCTGACTCGGCTTGGGGCTCATTCCCAGGAGATTACCTCGGCAGGGAAGCAGCATGCGTGAAATGCCGTCGTGGCAAAACGTGCCACGTGGGCGTACGGTGGACATCGATCGGGGCGCTATCGAGACAGCCCCGGGACAGCAGTCACCGGGATCGGGAGAGAACAGACATGAACCGCTATGAAGGTCGCCGTGCACTCATCACCGGTGGTGGCTCCGGCATCGGACAGGCCACCGTCCACCGCGTCCTCGCCGAGGGCGGCCGCGTCGTCGCGGCCGACGTCAACGAGGCCGGGCTGAAGGCCACCCATGAGACGGCCGTGGCGAACGGTGTGGCCGACCGCCTCACCACCCTCGTCCTCGACATCTCGGACGAGGCGTCGGTCCAGGCGGGTGTCGCCTCCGCCGTGGCCGGCCTCGGGGGCCTGGACGTACTGGTCAACGCGGCCGGAATCCTGCGCTCCGAGCACACGCACAAGACGTCGCTGGAGTTCTTCAACAAGATCCTCGCGGTCAACCTCACGGGTACGTTCCTGATGATCCGTGAGGCGATACCGGCCCTGCTCGCGGGCGACCAGCCGGTCGTGGTGAACTTCTCCTCCACCTCGGCGAGCTTCGCGCACCCCTACATGGCGGCGTACGCGGCGAGCAAGGGCGGCATCCAGTCGATGACGCACGCGCTGGCGAGCGAGTACAGCAAGCAGGGGCTGCGAGTCGTCGCCGTCGCGCCCGGCTCGATCTCCTCCGACATGACCAGCGGCAACGGCCCGGGACTGCCCGCCGATGCCGACATGTCGCTCTTCATGAAGCTGGCACCGGCCCTCGGGGAGGGCTTCGCCAGCCCGGACACCGTCGCGGGCGTCGTCGCGATGCTCGGATCGCAGGACGGGGCGTTCATCACGGGTACGGAGATCCGGATCGACGGCGGAACCCACTTCTGACCGGGCGGCAGGGCCCCGGGCACGGTCAGCCGGCCCTGAACCGCGCCCAGAGCGCGGGAAAGCGTTCCGCCAGAACCGCCTCGTCCTCCAGGTCGAAGGGCGTGCCCTCCGGCTCGGCGGTCCGGGGCGGCAGGCCGAGGTCCGGGGTGACCACGCCGGTGAGCTGTTCGTACGCCTCGTCGGCGGCGTAGCCGAGATCCTCGGCGTCCCCGTCGATCTCCTCGTCGAAGTCGTCGAGGAGATCGGCGAGGCCGTCCGGGTCGTGCACGGCGCCCTCGAAGACCTCCCGGCCCTGTCCGATCAGCCAGCAGCGGAAGAAGTCGAAGGCGTCGTCGCTCGCGCCGCCGAGCAGCACGGCGGCGGCCCCCCACAGCTCCCAGCGGTAGGCGCGGTGGTAACGGGCCTCGAAGTGCCTGGCGAAGTCCAGCACGGCTTCGGGATCGAGCCGGATCAGCCGTTCGACGAGCAGGTCGGCCTGGTCCTCGGGGTCGCCCTCGGCGGCCTCGCGGGTGCTGTCGACGATCTCCCAGAACTCCGTCTCGTCCATCACGGGTCAAGCATCGGTCCTGGCGGCGGACGACGCACGCGGACGCGGCGGGAAGAAGCCCTCAGCGATAGAGGTCGCACAGGCGTTCGGCGGCCTCGCGGAGGCGGTCCCGCAGAGCGGCCGGTTCGACGACCTCCAACTCAGGCCCCAGGCCCAGTAGTTGGCTGTACGCGATATCGAGGGACTCGACCGGCAGGACGGCCGTGAGCCACCCCCGCGCATCGGGCGGACCGGCCGCGTCCAGCGCTTCGCGGACCGCCGAACGGTCCAGGGCGTACGGCAGTCGGCGTACACCCTCCTGCGACACCCGTACCGTCACCTCGGTACACAGGAGCGAGCGGGCGAACTGGGCGGCCCGCTCGTCCCAGAAGCCCCGCAGATCGAACTGCTCGTCACGGGCGAACCGCTCGTCGGACACCGCGACGGCCGAGAACCGGTCGATCCGGTACACCCGGAAGTCGTCGGCCACGCGGGCGCAGAGATACCAGACCCCGGCCTTCAGCACGAGCCCGTACGGGGCCAGCTCGCGCTCCACCTCGTGGTCCCGGCCGCTGCGGCGGTAGCGGGCGTGGACGATCCGGTCGTCCCAGACCGCCTCCGCGACGGCGGGCAGCAGTTCGGGGGTGACCGGCTCCTGGTACCAGCCGGGAGCGTCCAGGTGGAACCGCCGGGCGGCACTGTCCGAGGCGCCGCGCAGGGAAGGGAGCAGGGCCGCCGACACCTTGAGCCGGGCGGCGGACGCGGCGTCCTCCAGGCCCATCTCGCGCAGCGCGGACGGCAGTCCGGACAGGAAGAGCGCCTCGGCCTCGTCGCGGGCGAGTCCGGTCAGCCGTGTGCGGTACCCCCCGACGAGCCGGTACCCCCCGGCCCGGCCCCGGTCCGCGTACACCGGTACGCCCGCTTCGGAGAGTGCCTGCGCGTCCCGGGTGACGGTCCGCTCGGACACCTCCAGCTCCTGCGCGAGCTCGGCGGCGGTCATGGCGGGGCGGGACTGCAGGAGCAGCACCATTTTGATGAGACGGGCAGCACGCATGGGGCCATTGTGGCGGTGGTGAGCGGGTTGCGAGCCGCGTGCCCGTCACATGGCGGCCTCGGTCGTCGGCCGGGCGCGAGAACGTCCCCGACGCCGGACGGGGCTCGGCCTTCAAGCCCGTCCGGCGGTCGGGGACGGAGCGGCGGCCGGGCGTCCCCGGCCGCCTTCGCGCGTCAGAGCCCGTAGCGCTCCCGGGCCTCCTTGACCGCGGACGCGGTCACCTCGCCGCGGCGGGCCAACTGGGCCAGGGCCGCGACCGCGATCGACCGGGCGTCGACGCCGAAGTGGCGGCGGGCCGCGTCGCGGGTGTCGGAGAGGCCGAAGCCGTCCGTGCCGAGCGAGGACCAGTCCTGCTCCACCCACTGGCTGATCTGGTCCGGGACCTGTCGCATCCAGTCGCTGACCGCGAGGACCGGTCCCGGTGCACCCTCCAGCGCCCGGGTCACGTACGGCACCCGCTGCTCACCGCGGAGCAGCGCCTCGTCGCACTCCAGCGCCTCGCGGCGCAGCTCGCCCCACGAGGTGGCGGACCAGACGTCGGCCGTGACACCCCAGTCCGCGGCCAGCAGCTCCTGCGCCTCCAGGGCCCAGTGGATCGCCGTACCGGAGGCCAGCAGCTGGACGCGCGGCGCCTCCGCCGTCGCGGGCGTGCCCTCCTTGAAGCGGTAGAGGCCCTTGACGATGCCCTCTTCGACGCCTTCCGGCATCGCGGGCTGCGGCTTCGGCTCGTTGTAGACCGTCAGGTAGTAGAAGACGTTCTCGGCCTCGGGGCCGTACATCCGGCGCAGACCGTCCTTGACGATCACCGCGATCTCGTAGGCGAACGCCGGGTCGTAGTTGAGCGCGGCCGGGTTCGTCGAGGCGATCAGGTGGGAGTGACCGTCCGCGTGCTGCAGGCCCTCGCCCGTCAGCGTCGTACGGCCCGCCGTGGCGCCGACCACGAAGCCGCGGCCGAGCTGGTCGCCGAGCTGCCAGAACTGGTCGCCCGTGCGCTGCCAGCCGAACATCGAGTAGAAGATGTAGAAGGGGATCATCGGCTCGCCGTGCGTCGCGTACGACGTGGACGCGGCGATGAAGTCGGCCATCGCGCCGGCCTCGGTGATGCCCTCGTTGAGGACCTGGCCGTCCTTGGCTTCCTTGTAGTACATCAGCTGGTCACGGTCGACCGGGTCGTACGTCTGTCCCAGCGGCGAGTAGATGCCGGCCGACGGGAAGAGTGCCTCCATGCCGAAGGTGCGCGCCTCGTCGGGGACGATCGGAACCCAGCGCCTGCCGGTCTCCTTGTCCCGCATCAGGTCCTTGGCCAGGCGTACGAACGCCATCGTGGTGGCCAGCTCCTGCTTGCCGGAGCCCTTCTTCAGTGCGGCGAACGCACGCTCGTCGGGCTCGGGCAGCGCCACCGCGTGAACCCGGCGGGCCGGGGCGGGACCGCCGAGGGCGGCACGGCGCTCCTGGAGGTAGCGGACCTCGGGGGAGTCGGCACCGGGGTGGCCGTACGGCACCAGGCCCTCGTCGAGTTTCGAGTCCGGGATCGGCAGCTCCAGCAGGTCCCGCATGGCGCGGAACTCCTTGCCGGAGAGCTTCTTCATCTGGTGGTTGGCGTTGCGCGACTCGAAGCCGGGGCCGAGCGTGTAGCCCTTCACCGTCTGGGCGAGGATCACGGTCGGTGCGCCCTTGTGCTCGACGGCCGCCTTGTACGCCGCATACACCTTGCGGGCCTCGTGGCCGCCGCGCGAGGTGTGGAAGCACTCGGCGATCTTCGCGTCGGTGAGCAGCTTCGCCAGCTCGGCGAGCGCGGGCTCGGCGCCGAAGAAGTGCTCGCGGATGTACGCGACGTCGCGGGTGGCGTACGTCTGGAACTGCGCGTCCGGGACCTCCCGGAGCCGGCGGACCAGCGCACCGGTGGTGTCCAGCTGGAACAGCTCGTCCCAGGCGTTGCCCCAGAGCGTCTTGACGACGTTCCAGCCGGCACCGCGGAACGCGCCCTCCAGCTCCTGGACCACGCGGAAGTTGGCGCGGACCGGGCCGTCGAGTCGCTGCAGGTTGCAGTTGATGACGAAGGTCAGGTTGTCGAGCCGCTCACGCGCCGCGAGGGCGAGGGCCGCCGTCGACTCGGGCTCGTCCATCTCGCCGTCGCCGAGGAAGGCCCAGACGTGCGAGTTCGACGTGTCCTTGATGTTGCGGTTGGCCAGGTAGCGGTTGAAGCGGGCCTGGTAGATCGCCGAGAGCGGGCCGAGGCCCATCGACACGGTGGGGAACTCCCACAGCCAGGGCAGCCGCCGCGGGTGCGGGTAGGAGGGCAGACCGTCGCCGCCCGCCTCCTGGCGGAAGTTGTCGAGCTGCTGCTCGCCGAGCCGGCCGTCGAGGAAGGCGCGGGCGTAGATGCCGGGGGAGGCGTGGCCCTGGATGTAGAGCTGGTCGCCGGAGCCGTCCCCCTCCTTGCCGCGGAAGAAGTGGTTGAAGCCGGTCTCGTACAGCCAGGCCGCCGAGGCGAAGGTGGCGATGTGGCCGCCGACGCCGAGCCGGGAGCCGCGGGTGACCATCGCGGCCGCGTTCCAGCGGTTCCAGGCGGTGATCCGGGACTCCATCTCCAGGTCGCCGTCGAACGCGGGCTCGGCGGCGGTCGGGATGGAGTTGACGTAATCGGTCTCCAGCAGCTTGGGCAGCGCGAGACCGGCGCCCTCGGCGTGCTGGAGCGAGCGACGCATCAGGTACGCGGCGCGGTGCGGGCCCGCGGCCTTGGTGACGGCATCCAGGGAGGCCGCCCATTCGGCGGTCTCCTCGGGGTCACGGTCCGGGAGCTGGTCGAGCTCGCTCGGAAGCTTTCCTACGGGGTCGGTCATGATCGCCGCCTTCCGGAGTGGAGGGGGGTGGAGAAAGGCCCTGACTGGCAGGACAGGGCTATGGGGCCGGTGGGCCCGCGGACTGAACTGTAAGCCGTCGATCGATGATCGATCAAAGGATGAACGGCAAAACTTCTCGATATGAAGAAAAGTGGCATTCGGTGCCGCGGGACAGGGCACGGAGTGACGGGATTTTGCTGGCAAAAGGGGCGCTCACCTGCACGGGCGAGCACCCCGCGCGACAGATGCGCCGGCTCCTCGGGCGGGCCCCTCAGGCGCGCGGCGCACAGCCGAGCACATGCGCCTTGACCAGCACCCCGATGTCCGGATCCTTGCGCAGGAACGCCTCGATGAGCGCCTCGTGCTCCTCCGCGTACGACTTCTGCACGGTGCCCAGCCACCGGATCGACAGGGCGGTGAACACCTCGATGCCCAGCCCTTCCCAGGTGTGCAGCAGCACGGCGTTCCCGGCGGCCCGCACCATCTCGCGGTGGAATCCCACGGTGTGCCGGACCTGCGCCTCGCCGTCGGCCAGCCGGTCCGCCTCGTAGAGTGCCGCCACGTGCGGCGCGAGGCGCGAGCAGTCCTCGCCGAGGGCCGGAGCCGCCAGCTCCGCCGCGATCTGCTCCAGGCCGGCCCGTACCGGATAGCTCTCCTCCAGGTCGGCCGCCGTGAGATTGCGGACCCGTACGCCCTTGTTGGGCGCCGACTCGATCAGCCGGAGCGTCTCCAGCTCCCGCAGGGCCTCGCGCACGGGCGTCTGGCTGACCTCCAGCTCGGTGGCGATCCGGCGCTCCACGATCCGCTCACCGGGCTTCCAGCGCCCGCTGACGATCCCGTCCACGATGTGCTCGCGGATCTGTTCGCGCAGCGAGTGGACGACGGGCGGGGTCATGAGGGGCTCCTTCGGGGCAAACCGGTGCTGTCCGCACCATCACGGCTGCCGGGGCGACCGGTGGTGTCTAGACAATACGGCGGCGCCCCCGTCCGGAAGTGTTCCGGACGGGGGCGCCGCTGGTGAGGCTGGTTACAGCCATGGTGCTCAGAGGCCGAGCTCGACCTCGAACTCACCGGCCTCCAGGATCGCCTTGACCGCGGTCAGGTAGCGGGCGGCGTCGGCGCCGTCCACCAGACGGTGGTCGTAGGAGAGCGAGAGGTACGTCATGTCGCGGACACCGATGACGGTGCCCTCGGCGGTCTCGATGACGGCCGGACGCTTGACGGTGGCACCGATGCCCAGGATGGCTGCCTGGTTCGGCGGCACGATGACCGTGTCGAACAGGGCACCGCGCGAACCGGTGTTGCTGATGGTGAAGGTGGCCCCGGACATGTCGTCCGGCGTCAGGCCGCCACTGCGGGCCTTGCCGGCCAGCTCGGCGGTCTTCTTCGAGATACCGGCGATGTTCAGGTCGCCCGCACCCTTGATGACCGGCGTCATCAGACCCTTCTCGGCGTCCACGGCGATGCCGATGTTCTCCGAGTCGAAGTACGTGATGGTGCCTTCGTCCTCGTTGATCCGGGCGTTGATGACCGGGTGGGCCTTCAGTGCCTGGGCGGCGGCCTTGACGTAGAACGGCATCGGCGAGAGCTTGACGCCCTCACGGGCCGCGAAGGCGTCCTTCGCCTGGTTGCGCAGCTTCATCAGCTTGGTGACGTCGACCTCGACGACCGAGGTCAGCTGGGCCTGCGAGTGCAGCGCCTTCATCATGTTGTCGCCGATGACCTTGCGCATGCGGGTCATCTTGACCGTCTGACCGCGCAGCGGGGACGCCTCCAGCTTCGGCGCCTTCGAGGCTGCAGGGGCTGCGGCAGTCACGGCGGCCGGAGCCGGGGCAGCGGCGGCGGCCTTGGCGGCCTCCGCGGCAGCGACGACGTCCTGCTTGCGGATACGGCCACCGACGCCGGTGCCCTTGACCGCGCCCAGGTCGACGCCGCTCTCGGAGGCGAGCTTGCGCACCAGCGGCGTGACGTACGCGCCCTCGTCGACGGGGGCCGTCGGGGCGACCGGAGCGGCCGGGGCGACCGGAGCCGGAGCGGCGACGGGCGCCGGAGCGGCCGGGGCCACCGGGGCCGGAGCGGCGGCCGGGGCCACCGGGGCGGCGGGCGCCACCGGGGCCGGAGCCGGAGCAGGGGCGGCCGGTGCCGGTGCCGGGGCGGCCGGTGCCGGTGCCGGGGCGGCCGGTGCCGGGGCGGCGGCGGGTGCCGGGGCGGCACCCGGGGCACCGATGACGGCGAGCTTGGCGCCGACCTCGGCGGTCTCGTCCTCGGCGACGACGATCTCCAGCAGCACACCGGAAACCGGGGCCGGGATCTCGGTGTCGACCTTGTCCGTGGAGACCTCCAGGAGGGGCTCGTCCTCCGTGACCTCCTCGCCGACCTCCTTCAGCCAGCGGGTGACGGTGCCCTCGGTGACGCTCTCGCCGAGCGCCGGCAGGGTGACGTCGGTACCGGCGGCGCCACCGGCCGGTGCGGCGGCGGCCGGTGCCTCGGCCACGGGGGCCGGGGCCGGAGCGGCGGGAGCCTCGGCGGCGGGCGCCGGTGCCGGGACGGCGGCGGGCTCGGCGGCCGGAGCCGCGGCGGCGGCCGGCGCGCCCGTGCCGTCGTCGATGACGGCCAGCTCGGCGCCGACCTCGACGGTCTCGTCCTCGGCGACCTTGATGGCGGAGAGGATGCCGGCCGCCGGGGCCGGGATCTCGGTGTCGACCTTGTCGGTCGAAACCTCGAGCAGCGGCTCGTCGGCCTCGACGCGCTCGCCCTCGGCCTTCAGCCAGCGGGTGACAGTGCCCTCGGTGACGCTCTCGCCGAGCGCCGGAAGGGTTACGGAAACCGACATGGTTTCAGTTGCTCCTTACGAAAGTGCGGAAGTAGGTCGGTCGTCGCGCCCGGTCGACTGAATCAGTCGTGGGAGTGCAGGGGCTTGCCGGCGAGGGCCAGGTGGGCCTCGCCCATCGCCTCGTTCTGCGTCGGGTGGGCGTGGATGAGCTGCGCGACCTCGGCCGGCAGCGCCTCCCAGTTGTAGATCAGCTGGGCTTCGCCGACCTGCTCGCCCATACGGTCACCGACCATGTGGACGCCTACCACGGCACCGTCCTTGACCTGGACGAGCTTGATCTCGCCCGCGGTCTTGAGGATCTTGCTCTTGCCGTTGCCCGCAAGGTTGTACTTCAGAGCGACGACCTTGTCCGCGCCGTAGAGCTCCTTGGCCTTGGCCTCGGTAATGCCGACGGAGGCGACCTCGGGGTGGCAGTACGTCACCCGCGGGACACCGTCGTAGTCGATCGGAACGGTCTTCAGACCGGCCAGCCGCTCCGCCACCAGGATGCCCTCGGCGAAGCCGACGTGCGCGAGCTGGAGCGTCGGGGCCAGGTCGCCCACGGCCGAGATGGTGGGCACGTTGGTCTGCATGTACTCGTCGACGAGGACGTAGCCGCGGTCCATCGCGACCCCGGCCTCCTCGTAGCCCAGGCCCTGCGAGACCGGGCCGCGGCCGATGGCGACCAGCAGCACCTCGGCGTCGAAGGTCTTGCCGTCGGCGAGGGTCACGCGGACGCCGTCCTGCGTGTACTCGGCGCTCTGGAAGAACGTACCGAGGTTGAACTTGATGCCGCGCTTGCGGAAGGCGCGCTCAAGAAGCTTCGAGCTGTTCTCGTCCTCGACCGGGACGAGGTGCTTCAGACCCTCGATGATCGTGACGTCGGTGCCGAAGGACGTCCACGCCGAGGCGAACTCGACGCCGATGACGCCGCCGCCCAGCACGATCGCGGACTTCGGGACGCGGTCCAGCTTCAGCGCGTGGTCCGAGGAGATGATGCGGTTGCCGTCGATCTCCAGGCCCGGCAGCGACTTCGGCACGGAGCCGGTCGCGAGAAGCACGTGGCGGCCCTGGACGCGCCGGCCGTTCACATCCACCGAGGTGGGGGAGGAGAGCCGCCCCTCACCCTCGATGTAGGTGACCTTGCGCGAGGCGATGAGACCTTGCAGACCCTTGTACAGGCCCGAGATCACGTCGTCCTTGTACTTGTGCACGGCCTCGATGTCGATGCCCTCGAAGGTGGCCTTGACACCGAACTGGTCGGCCTCGCGCGCCTGGTCGGCGATCTCGCCGGCGTGCAGCAGGGCCTTCGTGGGGATGCAGCCGTTGTGCAGGCAGGTGCCGCCGACCTTGCCCTTCTCGATCAGAGCGACGTCCAGGCCCAGCTGCGCTCCGCGCAGGGCCGCGGCGTAACCGCCGCTACCACCGCCGAGGATCACTAGGTCGAAAACGGTGCTGGCGTCGTTCGCCACGTCACGTCCTCCATGCATGTGCGCCGTACGCCGGGCCCCGCCGCTGGGGGATGACCGGCCGGTCGGCTGGTGTTCGGCCGCTTTTGTTATTCGGCCCTGTGGTGGGGGCCCTGTCCTGCCGAGAACCCATCTTCGCACTTGTTGACGGTGAGCGGGACGCGGGGCCCGGGTCTGGGACGGATGATCAACCGTCCCAGGTGGTTACCGCTGCGTAGAGACATGCGGATTTCGTTGAGAGCGAAACCTGCCGGATCCCTGCCGCGATGCCACCCGGAGAACACGTACGGCCCCGGACGTATGCCCGGGGCCGTAGGTCGGCTGCTGCGTCAGCCGAGGTCTCCGGCAGCGGTGCGCTCGGCCAGCTTCACCAGCGTGCGGACGGCGGAACCGGTGCCGCCCTTCGGCGTGTAGCCGTACGGCGCGCCCTCATGGAAGGCCGGGCCCGCGATGTCCAGGTGCGCCCAGGCGATGCCCTCGCCCACGAACTCCTTCAGGAACAGACCGGCGACCAGGCCGCCGCCCATCCGCTCGCCCATGTTGGCGATGTCGGCGGTCGGGGAGTCCATGCCCTTGCGCAGGTCGGCGGGGAGCGGCATCGGCCAGGAGGCCTCGCCGACCTCCTCGGCGATCTCGTGGATGGAGGTACGGAAGGCGTCGTCGTTCGCCATGATGCCGAAGGTGCGGTTGCCCAGCGCCAGCACCATGGCGCCGGTCAGGGTCGCCACGTCGACGATCGCGTCCGGGTTCTCCTCCGAGGCGCGGGTCAGCGCGTCGGCGAGGACGAGCCGGCCCTCGGCGTCCGTGTTCAGGACCTCGACGGTCTTGCCGCTGTACATGCGCAGCACGTCACCGGGGCGGGTGGCGTTGCCCGACGGCATGTTCTCGGCCAGCGCCAGCCAGCCGGTGACATTGACCTGGAGGCCCAGACGGGCGGCCGCGACGACGCTCGCGAACACGGCGGCGGCGCCGCTCATGTCGCACTTCATCGTCTCGTTGTGACCGGCCGGCTTCAGCGAGATGCCGCCCGAGTCGTAGGTGATGCCCTTGCCGACCAGGGCCAGGGTCTTCTCCGCCTTCGGGTGCGTGTAGGCGAGCTTCACCAGGCGCGGGCCGTGGGTCGAGCCCTGGCCGACGCCCAGCAGACCACCGAAGCCGCCCTTGACGAGCGCCTTCTCGTCGAGGACCTGCACCTTGATGCCGTGCTCCTTGCCCGCGGCGGTGGCCACGGCGGCGAAGGACTCGGGGTACAGGTCGTTCGGCGGGGTGTTGATCAGGTCGCGGGCGCGGTTGATCTCCTCGACGACCGCGACGGCACGCTCGGCGGCCGCCTTGAACGCCTTGTCGCGCGGCTTGGTGCCGAGCAGGGCGACCTCGCCGAGCGGCAGCTTCGCGCCGTTGCCGTTCTTCTTGCCCTTGGGCGCCAGCTTGTCCTCGCCGCCCTGGTACGCGGTGAAGGCGTACGCACCGAGGAGCGCGCCCTCGGCGATCGCCTCGGCGTCCTCGGCGGACGCGACGGGCAGCGCGAAGCCGGCCTTCTTCGAGCCGGTCAGGGCACGGGCGGCCGAGCCCGCGGCCCGGCGCAGTGCCTCGGCGTCGTACGCCGCGTCCTTCTCCGGGACGGAGCCGAGTCCGGCCGCGATGACGACCGGGACCTTGAGGCCGTCGGGCGCGGGGAGCTTGGTCACCTCGCCCTCGGCACCCGCGGCGCCCAGGGCCTCCAGGACGGTGGCGAGCTTACCGCCGAACGCCTTGTCCACGGCCTCGGAGCCCGGTGCGAGGACCAGACTCCCAGTCTTGGATCCAGAGCCCTTGGCGACGCCGACGACGAGTGCGTCGGCGCGCAGCGTCGCCGCACCGGCAGTGCTGAGAGTGAGAGCAGTCACGGTGGTGAAATCTCGCTTCCGTTGAGTTCGTTGTCGGTCGAGGGGTGGGCCGACCGTGCCCGGCGCATCGTAGACGCCGCCGCAATGTGCCGGGAATGAGCCTACGCGCGCCTTTGCTGCGGGATCACGGCGGCGGGCCGTCCGCGGCCCGTCGTGGCGTCGTTGCCGAGATCGAGCGCCGCGGGATCGGGGGCCGTGCGGCACGAACGCGCCGTGGAAGTAGGGTCGTTGTCGGTGACGGACCCATGGGGGGAGAACCATGCGCGCCCATGGGGCTGCACGCGTGACGCGACCGGGACCGGCGTTGCCGGTCACTGTGCCGATTCTGCTGGCTGTGCTGGTCCTGCTGACCGGCTGCACCTCGGCGCCGGAGAGCGGCGCGAAGGACCACTGGCGGCCGAAGGTCGGCATCGGCTGGCAGTGGCAGCTCTCCGGCCGGCTGGACCCCACCGTGGATGTCCCGGTGTACGACATCGACGGCTTCGAGCACAAGGCCTCGGCCGTCTCCGATCTGCACCGCCGGGGCCGCAAGGTGATCTGCTACCTCTCCACCGGTGCCTGGGAGGAATTCCGCCCGGACGCCGGGAAGTTCCCCGCCTCGGTGCGGGGCAAGGGCAACGGGTGGGCGGGGGAGCGCTGGCTCGACATCCGTCGCACGGACGTCCTGGAGCCGCTGATGGAGGAACGGATCGCGATGTGCGCGAGGAAGGGCTTCGACGCGGTGGAGCCCGACAACATGGACGGCTACCGCAACCGCACGGGTTTCCCGCTGACCGCCGCCGACCAGCTGCGCTACAACCGGCTCATCGCGCGTATCGCACACCGCCACGGACTCGCCGTCGGCCTGAAGAACGACCTTGGCCAGATCCCGGAGCTGGAGCCGGACTTCGACTTCGCGGTCAATGAACAGTGCGCGCAGTACGACGAGTGCGAGGCGCTCACCCCGTTCGTGAAGGCGGACAAGGCCGTCTTCCACGTGGAGTACGAACTGCCGGTCTCCCGGTTCTGCGCCGGGTCGAAGCGGCTGGGGCTCAGCTCACTGCTCAAGAAGTACGAGCTCGGAGCATGGCGCCAGGAGTGCCCGGGGGCCCGTGCCTGAGGGCTGTCCCGGAGCGGGGGCGGACAGGTCCCGGCCGGTCGGCCGGGCCGGGCCCCGGCCGACGGCGACGCGGCGAGGCGTGGCACCGGGGCGCGCCCGGCGTGATCCGGACGAGAGGCCCTAACCGAGGGCCAGCATCACCAGGACCGCCGTCGCCGCCGTCTCCTCCAGGGCGCCGAAGACATCGCCGGTCACCCCGCCGAAGCGCCGCACGCAGTGGCGCAGCAGAAGTTGCGCGACGCCGAGGGCGACCAGCGCGGCGAGGGCGTGGCGCGGTGCTCCGTACCCGCCGAGGAGCGCGCCGCCCCCCGCGCAGCCCACGACCACGACGGCCCCGACCGCCACCGCGGCCCGGAGCGTGACCGTGCCCGCCACCGCCGCGCCCAGCCCCTCCGGACGGGCCGCCGGCACGCCCTGACGGGAAGCCAGCGTGAGCGCCAGCCGGGCGGTGACCGCGGCGACGACCGCCGCCACCGCTCCCCGCACCCAGCCCTGCCCGTACAACTGGTCGAGGACCGCGACCTGGGCCGACAGCACGAACAGCAGGGTGATCACACCGAACGGCCCGATGTCCGACCGCTTCATGATCCGCAGGGCGTCGTCGGCGGGTCTGCCGCTGCCCAGGCCGTCCGCGGTGTCCGCGAGGCCGTCCAGGTGCAGCCCCCGGGTCAGCACGGCCGGTACGGCGACGGACGCGACCGCGGCGAGCAGCGGGCCGGAGCCGAGCAGCAGCAACAGGCCGCCGGGCACCGTCGCGAGCAGCCCCACGACGAGGCCGGCCAGCGGCGCGCACAGCATCCCGGCGCGGGCGGTACCGCGGTCCCAGCGGGTGACGCGGACGGGGAGCACGGTCAGGGTGCCGAAGGCGAAACGCAGGCCATGGCTGTTCAGGGAGGTCACGGCGCGCAGGCTAATCGCTGCGCCAGGCCGATAGATTGGACAGAACGCGACAGATCGTGACGGAAGCGTCCTATCGGGAGTGGGTGGCATGGGTCACTGGTTCGATCGCAACATCGTCGAGCCGGGGAAGCTGCCGCTGCTCCTCGCCCTGGCCGCCTTTGTGCTCACCTTCGCCATCACCCGGTTCATCACCCGGATGATCAGGGCAGGGAAGGGGCCGTTCCGCAACATCACGCCCGGTGGGGTGCATATCCATCACGTGGTGCCCGGGGTGGTGCTCAGCGTCGTCGGCGGTTTCGGGGCGGTCGCCAGCGGACGCCACGGCGTCACCGCGGGGGTCTGCGCGGTGATCTTCGGCATGGGTGCGGGTCTGGTGCTGGACGAGTTCGCCCTGATCCTCCACCTCGACGACGTGTACTGGACCGAGGAGGGCCGCCAGAGCGTGGAGATCGTGGTCCTCACGGCGGCGCTGGTGCTGCTGGTCCTGGCCGGTTTCTCACCGCTCGGCGTGAACGAGCTGAGCAGCGAGGAGCAGCAGAGCAGGCTCGGTGTCGTCCTGACCCTGGTCGTCAACTTCTGCTTCGTGCTGATCTCCCTGTTCAAGGGCAAGGCGCGGCTCGCGGTCCTCGGCACCCTCGTTCCGTTCGTCGCGCTGATCGGGGCGATCCGGCTGGCCCGGCCGACCTCGATGTGGGCGAGGCGTTTCTACCGCAAGCGCCACCGCGCCCGTGCGCGAGCGATGCTGCGCGCCTACCACCACGATGTGCGCTGGGCGGGCCCGCGCCGCCGATTTCAGGACCTGATCGGCGGCGCCCCGGACCGGTCTCCGGCCCCGGGCCCCAAGCCCTGAGCCCGGCGGCGCCGGAGCCGGCGCCGGTCCCGGCGGAGCGTGGCGGCGCACAGCACGAGCACCGCGGCGATCGCGGCCAGGTGCTCCTTGCCCGCCAGATTGTTCTTGAAGATCATTTCGGCCACCATCGCCGCGATCACCAGGGCCCCGGTGAACCAGGCCCGGTAGACGTAACACACATAGACGGCCAGCCCGACCACCGCCGCCGACGGGCCGGTGTCGACGACCTCGGCATCCGTCGCGGGCAGCCCGAACAGCCCTTCGGGATCGATCGAGACGCCGATCCGCGCATACATCGTCCCGGCTAGCGTCGCGACGTACGCGATCAGCAGGGTGCGCCGGCGGCCCAGACAGATCTCGGCGGTCCCGAACACCACCAGGATCTGCACCAGTGCCCCCCACACCGGCAGGTCCAGCGCCGGGACGAACAGCGACAACGGGGTGCGCAGCAGGGCCGCCCACAGCGGGTCCTCGGCCCGCACCGCCCCGAGGTCGTGCACCGGCCCGTACCCCCAGGACTGGTTCTGCACCACCTGGACCAGTGCCGTCAGACAGACGGCCGCGAGCGTCATCGGGATCGCCTGCAACCGCGAGGTGGCGAGTGCGTCGCGTACGGTCGAGAACAGCGGGCCCCACTCGTGACAGGCCGCTCTGCGCAGGGCGCGCACCGGTCTCATCCACGGGTCCCGAGATGCGAGCGGTGCAGCCACTTGGGCAGTCCGGGCGCCTCCAGGAACCCTTCGGCCCGACCCGCCGCGAGGCCGATGCGCAGCAGGTCCGAACTCTTCTCGAAGAGCATGAAGCGCGGCTCCCAGATCGGTCGGTACTTGGCGTTCGCGCGGTAGAGCGACTCGATCTGCCACCAGCGCGAGAAGAAGCTGAGCATGGAGCGCCACAGCCTCAGCACCGGTCCGGCGCCGAGCCGTGAACCCCGCTCGAAGACGGACCGGAACATCGCGAAGTTCAGCGAGACCTGGGTGATCCCGATCTCCTCGGCGCGCTGCAGGAGCTCGATGACCATGAACTCCATCAGGCCGTTCTCGGCGTCACGGTCACGGCGCATCAGGTCCAGCGAGAGGCCGTTCGGCCCCCACGGCACAAAGCTCAGCACCGCGCGCAACTCGCCCGGACCGCCACCCTCCTCCGTGGGCGCGTCGCGGCATTCGAGCATGACGCACTGCCCGTCGGCCGGATCGCCCAGCCTGCCCAGCGCCATCGAGAAGCCGCGCTCGGTCGCCCCGTCGCGCCAGTCGTCGGCACGCCCCACCAGTTCGGCCATCTCGTCGGCGGGGATGTCGGCGTGCCGGCGGACGGTCACGTCGTACCCGGCGCGCCTGACCCGGTTGTAGGCCTGGCGCACGGTCCTCATCGCGCGTCCTTCGAGGGTGAACTCGGCGGTCTCCACGATCGCCTCGTCGCCCAGTTCCAGGGCGTCGAGGCCGTGCCGCGCGTAGATGGTGCCGCCTTCCTCGCTCACCCCCATCGCGGCCGGGATCCAGCCGTGCTCGCGGGCCTCGGCCAGCCACGGCTCGATCGCGCCGGGCCACGCCTCCGGGTCTCCGATGGGATCGCCGGAGGCCAGCGAGACCCCGCCGACCACCCGGTAGGCGACGGCGGCCTTCCCGGTGGGCGACCAGATGACGCTCTTCTCCCGGCGCAGCGCGAAGTACCCGAGCGAGTCCCGCTCGCCGTGCTTGTCGAGCAGCACGCGCAGCCGGGCCTCGTCCTCGGAGGTGATCGGGTCGACGGCCCGGCGGGCCCGGAACGCCGCGTACACGACGGCGATCAGCAGCAGGGTGGAGAGGATGTTGATGCTGACGTTGACCCAGCCGGGCGTGGTGATCCCGGGGTAGTTGGTGTCGTTGTCGGTGATCGAGACCAGCCGCAGGGTGCCGTAGCGCCAGCGGTCCAGGAAGGTCGAGCGGTATTCGTCGTGCGCGGTGTTGGTGAGGGTCACCAGGCCCGCGGCGATCAGCGAGGTGACCAGGAGCCCGCCGACCGCGACGATCGCGGCCAGCCGGGGGTTGGACCGGTCGCCCTTCGCGTAGAACTCACGCCGCCCGAGAACCAGGGCCAGCACGAAGACGGCGGTCAGCACCAGCGAGACCCAGTTCTGCGGATACTGCCGCACTTCCGGGAACGGGATCACCAGGACGAAGAGCAGCAGCAGAAGACTGCTCACCACTATGTTCACGATCCAGGCGGCCCGCTTGCGGCGGCGCATGGTGATCGCGAGGAAGAGGGCGACCACCCCGGAGGAGAAGCCCGCGGTGAGCAGATACGGGGTGAAGTAGTTCGCGGTGTTGTGGCGGCGCAGGTCGTTTCCGAGCGTGACCCAGACCGCGCTCAGGAAATTGATGAACGACACGACGCGCAGGTACCAGATGGTGAACGCGGCACTGCGGCGTGACCGGGCGGTGCTCTGTGCCCGGGGGCTGCCCCGCCCGGAATCCTCGGTGGACAATCGGACCTCTCCCATGAAAAGCGATCATATGTTGCATCGCGCAGCATGAGGGGACTGTGCTGCGGCCGTTTGTTCGGCGACCGCAGCTCTGCCGGGTCCGTCAGCCGTCGGTCGCGTCGTGGTCGGCGCCGCTTCCGTCGGCCTCTTCGCCGGCACCGTCCTTCTCATCGGCGACGGGTGCGCGCTCGGGCAGCTCCGCCGCCAGTGCGGCCGCGGCCCGAACAAGTGGAAGTGCGAGCAATGCCCCGCTTCCTTCCCCCACCATGACGCCGTGGTCCAGCAAGGGGTTGAGCGCCATCCGGTCCAGGGCCTTGGACTGCGCCGGCTCTCCGCTCGCCTGGCCCGCCAACCACCAGTCCGGTGCCCGGAACGCCGCCCGCTGACCCACCAGCGCACAGGCCGAGGAGACCACCCCGTCCAGAATCACCGGCAGCCTGCGCACCGCGCACTGCAGCAGGAACCCGGTCGTGGCCGCCAGATCCGCACCGCCCACCGTGGCAAGCAGCTCCAGCTGATCACCGAGGACCGGCCGGGCCCGCCGCAGCGCGTCCCGGATCGCCGCACACTTGCGCATCCACGCCAGATCGTCGATGCCCGCACCGCCGCGCCCGGTGACCACCGAGGCGTCCGTGCCGCACAGCGCCGCGATCAACGTGGCCGCGGCCGTCGTACCGCCGACGCTCAGATCGCCGAGCACCACCAGATCCGTGCCCGAGTCGGCCTCCTCGTCGGCGATCGTCATGCCCAGACGCACCGCCTGCTCGGCCTCCTCGGCCGTCAGCGCGTCCTCGATGTCGATCCGGCCGCTGCCGCGCCGCACCCGGTGACGGACCACCGACTCGGGCAGCAGCTCAGGGTCGCAGTCCAGACCGGCGTCGACGATCCGCACCGGTACGGAGAACTGCCGGGCCAGCACGGCGAGCGGGGTGGAACCCTCCAGCGTGGCCCGCACCAGCTCGTACGCGGTCCCGGCGGGGCGCCCGGAGACACCCAGCTCGGCGACCCCGTGGTCGCCGGCGAAGAGCACCACGCGTGGCTGCTCGATCGCCCTGACCGGTACGGACTGCTGGGCGGCGGAGAGCCATTCGCCCAGCTCGTCCAGGCGGCCGAGGGCGCCCGGAGGAACGGCCAGACGCTCCCGGCGTTCCTCGGCGTCGCGCCGTACGCCGCCGTCGGGGCGTTCGATCAGGTCGGAGAAGTCGTCCAGATTCACGGGGGTCTGCCTCGCGGGTCGATGCGTCCAATGGGCCGGTGAGCCCGGCGGCGGGCTCACTGCGGAACAGTACCCGTCACATTTCTGACGTCCGGTCAGTGCGGAGTACCACCTCCGAACCGCAGCTGTGTCATCGCGGGTGTCAGGGTCCGCAGCCCCGGCAACAGCGACTGGAGCCGGATCAGTTCGCCCATCGCGCCCCGCCCCCGCGGCAGCCGCAGCGCCCGCACCTCGGTGATCGCCGGATGCGCGCAGCGCAGCTTGTGCCGCTCGCCGGGGTTCATCGCCCAGCGCATCGGCGGAACGGTCATCCGGCCGACCTTCGACGTACCGGCCACCGTGCCCCTGGCCAGCCAGCGCGCCATCGTGTCCAGGACCAGGATGCCGCCGGGCAGACGTTCGGCGCAGCCCGCCAGGATCCTCCGTACCTCGGGGGGAGGCAGATACATCAGCAGCCCCTGCGTCGTCACGACGACCCCGCGGCCCACCGGGTCCTCGATCTCGTCCAGCCAGGACAGATCGGTCGCCGACCGGGCCAGGGTGCGCAGCCGGTCGGAGGCGGGCAGCAGCGCCCGGCGCAGCTCGGCGACCTCGGGAAGCTCCACGCTCAGCCAGTTCAGCCGGTTGTTGTCGACCCGCCAGAAGCCGGTCTCCAGCCCGTCGCCGAGCGCGACCACCGTGGCCTGCGGCCGGTCGGCGAGATAGCTCTGCACGGCCAGGTCGAAACAGCGGGAGCGCAGCCCCTGGGCCTGCGAGTGGAACGCGTTCGGCCGCCCGAACCGCTCCTCGAAGGGGTAGTCCAGATCCTTCAGCAGCCGCAGGGCCACCGGATCGTCCAGCACCGGGTAGCGCTGCCCCGCCTCGTACGCCCGGTTGTACAGCGTCCACAACAGGGTCTCGGGAACCCCGTTCAGCATCGGTCGTACGCCTGCCATGTCCGCTCCTCCTGGTTCTCGCGTTCCGTCGGCGATTCCGCGCTCCGTGTCCGAGTCCGTTCCCCGTCCCGTTCCCGTCGCCGCGTTCCGGTCAACCGCGCAGCGTCAGCACCTGTCCGGCCACCACCAGCAGCACCTGCTCGCACTCGGCGGCGAACGCGGCGTTCAACCGCCCCAGCTCGTCCCGGAACCGTCGTCCGGCAGCCGACGCGGGCACCACGCCCGAGCCGGTCTCGTTGGTCACGGCGACGACCGTGCGCCGTGTTCCGCGCACCGCGGCGACCAGCTCGGCGGTCCGCTCCCGCAGCGTGTCCTCGCCGCCGCCCGCCCATGCCGCGTCGTCCCAGGCGTTCACCCGGTCCATCGCGTCCGTCAGCCACAACGACAGACAGTCGATCAGCAGCGGCGGCCCGTCCGATTCCAGCAGCTCCACCAGCTCGCAGGTCTCCTCCGTGCGCCAGGCGGCCGGCCTGCGCTCCCGGTGCAGTCCGATCCGGGCCGCCCACTCCGCGTCCCCCTCCCTGCCTCCACCGGTCGCCACGTAGACCACCTCGGGGTAGGTCTCCAGTCGCCGCTCGGCCTCCACCGACTTCCCCGACCTGGCGCCGCCGGTCACCAGCGTGCGCCGCGGCACCTCCGGCACCGCGTGGTACTCGCCCACCATCAGCGTCGTCCCGTCCGGCACGGCCCGCGCGCCGGCCGCGGCGAGCCGCCGGTCCAGTTCGGCGCCGGGCGGCGCGTCGTGGTCCAGGTGGACGGCGACGATCTCGGTGGCCGGCCCGATCGCCTCGACGGCCCGCAGCCGTGCCACCGCGTCCGGCCGCCCGACGACATCGCCCACCACCATGTCGTACGGCTGTGCCACCCGGTCCGCGAGACCGGAGGGGGCGCCGCCCGGCGGCAGGTAGAGCAGCCGGGCGCCCTCCGGCGCGGTCACCTCGTAGCCCGTACCCGGCGCGTCCATCGGCACCGCCCGCACCCGATGCCCGCTGATCAGTGTCAGCTCCCGTCCGTCCGGTACCCGTCCCGCCGGAGGCAGCCCGGCGGGCAGTTCCACGGCGGGCCCGTCGTGCGGGTGGGTGAGCAGCACCTGCCGTACGCCGGTGAGCGAGTGCCCCGCACGGGCCGCGGCGAACACGGCCCCCGGCGTGAGATCGAGCAGCAGCGCGTCGTCGATCAGCAGGGCGGTCGCGGCCCGCGAGCGTGCCCCGCGGGCGGTGGCGCAGGCGGCGCATGGGCAATCGGGCCGCGGCAGCCCGTCGGGGGCTCCGGTGCCGAGCAGAGTCAGTTCCACGTCTCCGATCCTCCCGCGTCCGCGCGCCGGCTGCGCGACCTGGGGGGTGTCCGGACCGGCGCACGACCCGTTCCGTCACTGGTCGGAGGCACTAGGCTGCGGGCAGCAAAGCGACCCAGGAGGCGGACATGGCGTGGACGTGGCGGTTCGAGAAGTCCGACGGTACGGAGACGGAGCCGGCCCTGCGGCCGGAGGAATTCACGACGCAGGGCGACGCGGAGTCCTGGATCGGTGAGTACTGGAAGGAACTCCTCGACGGTGGGGCGGACCAGGTGACGCTCTTCGAGGACACGACGAAGATCTACGGCCCCATGAGCCTCCAGGCCGACCAGGGCTGATCCGCCCCGACGTGCCGGTCCTTGTGCCGGCCGTACGGGCTCGGGCGTGCCGCCGAGCCCGTACGGCCGCGGATCGGGCGTGAGGTCAGATCTCGCCCAGGGTGACCTTCGCCGTCGTCTCCGTCCCGTTGCGCAGATACGTCACGGTGACCTTCTGGCCCGGCTTGTCCGAGGCCAGCGCCTCCGACAGGGACGTGATCGTCGTGACCGGCAGATCACCGATCTTGGTGATGATGTCGCCGACTTGCAGCCCCGCCTTGTCCGCCGCGCCGTCCTTCGTCACGCTGACCAGGGCCACTCCGGCCGGCTGGTAGTTCGCGTCGACGACCGTGCGCCCGACGATGTTCAGCGCCGCCCGGCCCGATTCGGTGACCCTGCCGCTCTTGATGATCTGGTCGGCGACCGTCTTCACCATCGACACGGGGATCGCGAAACCGATTCCCGGTGCCGCGGAATTACCCATCTGCGGGTCGATCGCCCCCAGGGTCGGGATGCCGATCACCTGGCTGTCGAGGTTGACCAGCGCGCCACCGCTGTTCCCCGGGTTGATCGCCGCCGAGGTCTGCACCATGTTCGCGATCGTCGCGCCCGTGCCCCCGCCCACGCGGCTTTCGCTGACGGTCCGGCCGAGCGCCGAGACGATGCCCTGGGTGACGCTGGAGGACAGCCCGAGCGGCGATCCCATCGCCAGCACGATCTGCCCCACCTCGACCTTGCCCGAGTCACCGAACTGCGCGGGCTTCAGCCCCTTCGGTACGGTGTCCAGCTTGATGACGGCCAGATCCTGTTCCGGGTAGGAGGAGACCAGCGTGGCGTTCTCCACCTTCTCGCCGGTGGCGACGGTGACCTTGAACGTCTTCTCGTTGCCGACCACATGGGCGTTGGTGACGATGTGGCCCTTGGAGTCGTAGACGACGCCGGAGCCCAGGCTGTTGCCGGCTTGGATCTGCACGACCGACGGCAGCACATTCTTGATCACGGCCTGGTAGTCGCTCTGCAGATCACTGGCGGCCCGGCTGGCGGAGGCCGACGTGGTGGGATCGGGGCTCGGTGAATCGGAGCTCGCGTCCGAGCAGCCGCTCACCAGGGCGAGCGCACAGAAACCTGCGGTCAGCGGCAGCAGCAGACGACGTACACGGCTGCGGGAGTGGAATGCATCCATGTCCGGATTGTCGCTTTTGATCCCTTCGGGGGCCTCTCGGGAGAGGCTGACCGGGCACCCCTCCCGGCGTCTTTCGCGATCGGCTCGCGCCTCCGGGCCGGTCCAGGGGGTTCGTCGGACGCCCCCGCCGCCTGTCCGACTCCGATCCGCCGGACGGGTTCCGGGGTGCGTGTCCCGAGGTGTCCCCGAAGCCCCTGGGGTCTTCCGTCCGGATCAGGCCGGAACCCGCGAGCCCGGCATGACGAACGGGAGGTCCTAGCCCCGGACCCCGCACAGATGCAGCAGGGCGGCCACCCGGCGGTACGGGTCCGTCCGCCCGGCCCGGTCCTCCGCGGCCAGCACCTGCTCCAGTTCGGCGGCGGCCGGCAGTTCCACGTCGTTACCGACGTTGTCCGTGAAGACGCGCACCCCGTACCAGGCGTGCAGGGGCGCGGCGATCCCGGCCAGCGTGGCCGTCAGGGCGTCCAGCCGGTCGGCCCGAACCGCGAGGCCCAGCCGGTTGATGTACGTATCCGTGTCGAAGGCGGTCAGCGTGGCGTCCCAGTCCCCGGCGCTCCCGGGGCGCATCGCCAGCGCGTCGGCGTTCCGCACGAGCAGCGAGAGCAGTCCGCCGGGGGCCAGCATCCGCGCCAGTCCGGCCAGCATCGCGTCCGGCTCCCGGACGTACATCAGCACGCCGTGGCAGAGCACCACATCGAAGCTGCCGGGCAGGAAGTGCACCCCGGTGTCCAGGCCGTCGCCCTCGATCAGCCGGACCCGCTCACGGATGCCCGCGGGTTCGCTGCCGAGCGCCTCACGGGCCACCCGCAGCATCTCCGCGTCGGACTCCAGGCCCGTGACGGCGTGACCGGCCCTGGCCAGGCGCAGCGCCTGGGTGCCCTGGCCCATGCCGACGTCGAGGACGCGCAGCCGCTGCCCGACCGGGAAACGGGCGGCTATCTGCTCGTCGAGCTGTCGCGCGACGAGCTCCTGGCGGACGGTGTTGCGCAGTCCGCCGAGCCCCTTCAGCCACATCGGGGTGGCTCCCGAGAATCCGGTGACCAGGGCGGGCGCAGGGCTGTCCGGCAGGTCGGCGGCAGGACCGCCGACCGAGCCGGAGATGTCCGTGCTCAGGGCCGCTCTCCGCGCTTGACCTGCGGCTTCGGCAGCCGGAGTCGACGCATCTGAAGCGTACGCATCAGCCCGTAGGAGACCGCGCCGCGCTTGGGCGTATTGGGGAAGCGTGCGTTCAGCTGCTTCTTCAGGCGGAACGCGAGACCGATCGAGTCGATGACGATCAGCACGATCACGATGAGCCAGAGCAGCAGGGAGATGTTCTGGATGTTCCGCACCTGGATCACGCTGAGGATCAGAATGATCACGGCGAGCGGCAGGAAGAACTCCGCGATACAGAAACGCGAGTCCACGTAGTCGCGGACGAAGCGCCGCACCGGGCCCTTGTCACGAACCGGCAGATAGCGCTCGTCGCCACTGGCGAGCGCCTCACGCTGCTTGGCCAGGTCCACACGGCGCGCTTCGCGCTGCCGCTTCATGGCCTCCTTGCGGTCGAGCGGCGCACCACTGGAGGCGCGACGGCGCTGCGACTGGGCATCGCTGCGCTTGGGGGTGGGGCGACCTTTGGGGGCCTGCGGGTCGCGGGGCTGCTTGGAGAGGTCCGCCGTCACCTTGCCGGTGGGCGCCTTCTCTTCCTTCGAACGGCTACGGAACACAAGGCCCAAGGGTACGGGTTCGATCGCCGGGACCCCAGGCCGGTCGGGAACGATCCGGCAACGGCCTGCGTCCTCGCTGGTGTCCCCACGGGCGTCGTCAGCGGTTTCCCCGACCACCACCTACTCCCTGGGCCGGAGCGGTGACCGGGCGCAGTCGTCCTTGGGGAGGAGCACATCTGTGCTCGAACAGTGCGGTAATAGAGACAGGGCCCGTACTGTGGGTTCTGTTGGAGTGCTGGAGCTCAGTCCGTCAGAAGGGGGCGCGCGAAGCCCATGAGCGGTGTCATGAAGCGTATGGGGATGATCTTCCGCGCGAAGGCAAACAAGGCCCTTGACCGGGCCGAGGATCCGCGCGAGACCCTCGATTACTCGTACCAGAAGCAGCTGGAGCTGCTTCAGAAGGTGCGCCGCGGGGTCGCCGACGTGGCGACTTCGCGCAAGCGGCTGGAGCTGCAGCTGAATCAGCTGCAGGGCCAGTCGTCCAAGCTGGAGGACCAGGGCCGCAAGGCGCTCGCGCTCGGCCGCGAGGACCTGGCCCGCGAGGCGCTGTCCCGGCGCGCCGCACTCCAGCAGCAGGTCACCGACCTGGAGACGCAGCACACCACGCTGCAGGGCGAGGAGGAGAAGCTCACTCTCGCGGCCCAGCGGCTTCAGGCCAAGGTCGATGCCTTCCGGACCAAGAAGGAGACCATCAAGGCCACCTACACCGCTGCCCAGGCGCAGACCCGGATCGGCGAGGCCTTCTCCGGGATCTCCGAGGAGATGGGCGATGTCGGCCTGGCGATCCAGCGGGCCGAGGACAAGACCCAGCAGCTGCAGGCACGGGCGGGCGCGATCGACGAACTGCTCGCCTCCGGAGCCCTGGACGACCCGACCGGGACGGCGAAGGACGACATCGCCGCCGAGCTGGACCGGATCTCCGGTGGTACGGATGTGGAGCTGGAGCTGCAGCGCATGAAGGCCGAGCTGGCCGGCGGCTCCACCCAGCAGGCGATCGAGGGCGGCCCGCAGGATGCCGCGCAGCAGCAGTCGTCGCAGTCCCCGCACAGGTTCGACAAGAGTTGAGGCAGCGTCATGATCGTACGGATCATGGGGGAGGGCCAGGTCGCACTGGCCGACAGTCACTTCGCCGAGCTCGATGAGCTCGACGACGAACTGCTCGCCGAGATGGAGCGCGGCGACGGCCCCGGCTTTCGCTCCACCCTCCACGCGCTCCTCGCCAGGGTGCGCGAGCTCGGCACACCCCTGCCGGACGACTCCCTGGAGCCGTCCGGGCTGATCCTGCCGTCGTCCGACGCGACCCTCGAAGAGGTGCGCGCCATGCTCCGGGACGACGGTCTGATCCCCGGCTGACGCCGGGCGTTCTCCAGCTCCCGCACGAGTCCGTGCCCCGTGTCCGGTCCGCCGGACAGGGGCACGGCCTTGTCCGGTCCGATGGACCCGGCCGGCCGCGCCGTCCGGACCGCGCTCCGGACGTTCGACGCATTTTGGGTGCCGTGCATTGCGGGTGCTCCGCCGATCCGCGCGTTCGTGCCGATGCCTCCGTACGACCGGGACGATTCCCGCGCGACACGCCGTAACGTAGCTTGACGTGACCACCCTCGGAACCGGGGTTCAGCGCGTCCGGCACTGGCTGCGCGACCATCCCCTCGCGTTGGACGCGGCGCTCGCCCTGGCCGTGCTCGTGGCCATGATCATCGGATCGTTCATCGAGCCGAACGGACCCGACGGACCCACCTTCGGTACCCGTACGCCCGAAGCGGCCAGTGTGCTCCTGATGGTGCTCGGCGCCGTCGCGCTCATCTGGCGGCGGCGGAACCCCATGCCGGTGCTCGCGGCCACCGCCGCGCTGACCGTCGTCGAGCTGGTGCGGTTCGACCCGCCGGCCCCGGTGGTGATGAGCACCGTGATCGCGCTCTACACCGTCGCCTCCCGCACCGACCGGCCCACCACCTGGCGGGTGGGCCTGCTCACGATGGCCGCGCTGACGGCCGCCGCGATGCTCTTCGGCACGCCGCCCTGGTACAGCCAGGCGAACTTCGGCGTCTTCGCCTGGACCGGTATGGCCGGGGCCGCGGGGGACGCCGTCCGCTCCAGGCGGGCCTTCGTCGACGCGATCCGGGAGCGCGCGGAACGGGCGGAGCGCACCCGCGACGAGGAGGCCCGGCGCCGGGTCGCCGAGGAGCGGCTGCGGATCGCCCGCGATCTGCACGATGTCGTCGCCCACCACATCGCCCTGGTCAACGTCCAGGCCGGGGTCGCCGCCCATGTCATGGACAAGCGACCCGACCAGGCCAAGGAGGCGCTGGCCCACGTCCGGGAGGCGAGCCGCTCCGCGCTGAACGAACTGCGGGCCACCGTCGGGCTGTTGCGTCAGTCCGGCGACCCGGAGGCGCCGACCGAACCGGCCCCGGGCCTCGCGGTCCTCGACGAGCTGGTGGACACCGTCCGGCGGGCCGGGCTCCCGGTCGAGGTGGCCTGCACCGACCGGCGGCCCCCGCTGCCCGCGGCCGTCGACCTGGCCGCGTACCGGGTGATCCAGGAGGCGCTGACCAATGTGCGCAAGCACGCGGGCCCCGGGGCGAGGGCCGAGGTCAGTGTCGTACGGGTCGGGGCCACGGCCGAGGTGACGGTGATCGACAACGGCTCGGGCGGGGGAGGACACAACGGGGACGGCGGCGGGCACGGCCTCCTCGGCATGCGCGAACGCGTCACCGCGCTCGGTGGCTCCCTCACCGCCGGGCCCCGCTACGGCGGTGGATTCCGGGTCCATGCGATCCTGCCCGTCAAGGCCCGCACGGCAGAGCCGGATGAGCCGGGCCCGGCGGGCCGGACGGGGGAGAACACATGACGCCGCCCATCAAGGTGCTGCTCGTCGACGACCAGGCGCTGCTGCGCAGCGCGTTCCGAGTGCTGGTCGACTCGGAGGCCGACATGGAGGTGGTCGGCGAGGCGGCGGACGGCGCGCAGGCCGTTGCGCTCGCCCGCTCGACCCGTGCCGACGTGGTGCTGATGGACATCAGGATGCCCGGCACGGACGGACTCGCCGCGACCCGCATGATCAGCGCCGATCCGGAACTGGCGGACGTGCGGGTCGTCATGCTCACCACGTTCGAGGTGGACGAGTACGTGGTGCAGTCGCTGCGGGCCGGGGCCTCCGGCTTCCTCGGCAAGGGAGCGGAGCCGGAGGAACTGCTCAACGCCATCCGTGTCGCCGCGGGCGGCGAGGCGCTGCTCTCACCGGCCGCGACCAAGGGGCTGATCGCCAGCTTCCTTGCGCAGGGCGGCAGTTCGGACGGCGGCGGACCGAGCGCCGCGGAGTACTCCGACCGGCTCGCCGCGCTCACCGGCCGCGAACGCGAAGTGCTGGTCCTGGTCGCGGGCGGGCACTCCAACGACGAGATCGCCGAGCGGCTCGTGGTCAGCCCCCTCACCGTGAAGACACATGTGAACAGGGCGATGGCGAAGCTGGGTGCCCGGGACCGCGCCCAATTGGTGGTAATTGCCTACGAATCGGGCCTGGTGCGCCCCCGGGTGGAGTAACGGGTGGAGATACGGCGTACTCCACCTGCGGTATGCGCGACATAAGAAAGCGACCCTGGGCCGACGCCCGAGCCCTTGCGGGTCGGCGATCGTATAGGTGGGTCGGGTCTGTCCCCCAGCCGCCCGCCCATCTGCCGCGTAAGCCACAGAAGAGAGACCCACCCATGTCCTGGCTGTCCAGATTCAGCCTCGCGCAACGGGCCCTGATCGGACTGATCTCGATCGTCGCGCTCGTATTCGGAGCGATCGCGATCCCGCAGCTCAAGCAGCAGCTGCTGCCCACCATCGAGCTCCCGATGGTGTCGGTGCTCGCCCCCTACCAGGGTGCGTCCCCCGATGTGGTCGAGAAGCAGGTCGTCGAACCGCTTGAGAATTCCATCAAGGCCGTCGACGGTGTCACCGGCACCACCTCGACCGCCAGCGAGGGCAACGCCGTCATCATGGCGACCTTCGACTTCGGCAGCGAGGGCACCAAGCAGCTCGTCGCCGACATCCAGCAGGCGGTGAACCGCGCCCGCGCCCAGCTTCCCGACTCCGTGGACCCGCAGGTCGTCGCCGGCTCCACGGACGACATCCCGACCGTCGTCCTCGCCGTCACCTCCGACAAGGATCAGCAGGCGCTCGCCGACCAGCTGGACCGCACGGTCGTTCCCGCCCTGGAAGACATCAGCGGCGTCGGCCAGGTCTCCGTCGACGGTGTGCAGGACCTCCAGGTCTCCATCACCCCCGACGACAAGAAGCTCGCCGACGCCGGTCTGAACGCCATGACGCTCTCCCAGGCGCTCCAGGCGGGCGGGGCGACCGTCCCCGCCGGTTCCTTCTCCGAGTCGGGCAAGAGCCGTACCGTCCAGGTCGGCGGCGCGTTCACCTCCCTGAAGCAGATCGAGGACCTGCGGGTCACCGGCACGGACCCGGCAACCGGCAAGCCCGGCAAGCCGGTCCGCGTCGGCGACGTGGCCACGGTCAAGCAGGAGCCGTCCAGCGCGGTCTCCATCACCCGCACCAACGGCAAGCCGAGCCTCGCCGTGATGGCCACGATGGACAAGGACGGCAGCGCCGTCGCCATCTCGGACGCGGTCAAGGACAAGCTCCCCGACCTCCGCAAGGACCTCGGTGCCGGCGCCGAACTGACCGTCGTCACCGACCAGGGCCCGGCGGTCTCCAAGGCGATCTCCGGTCTCACCACCGAGGGCGCGCTGGGTCTGCTCTTCGCGGTCATCGTGATCCTGGTCTTCCTCGCCTCGCTGCGCTCGACCCTGGTCACCGCGGTCTCCATCCCGCTCTCCGTGGTCCTCGCGCTGATCGTGCTCTGGACCCGTGACCTGTCGCTCAACATGCTCACGCTCGGCGCGCTGACCATCGCGATCGGCCGTGTCGTCGACGACTCGATCGTGGTCCTGGAGAACATCAAGCGCCACCTCGGCTACGGCGAGGAGCGCCAGTCGGCGATCATCACCGCGGTGAAGGAAGTGGCCGGTGCGGTCACCTCCTCGACCCTCACCACGGTCGCCGTCTTCCTGCCGATCGGCCTCGTCGGCGGCATGGTCGGCGAACTGTTCGGCTCGTTCTCGCTGACCGTCACCGCGGCCCTGCTGGCCTCCCTGCTGGTCTCGCTGACCGTCGTCCCCGTCCTGTCGTACTGGTTCCTGCGCGCCCCCAAGGGCAGCACGGAGAACCCGGACGAGGCCCGTCGCAAGGCCGAGGAGAAGGAAGCCCGCAGCCGGCTCCAGCGGCTGTACGTCCCGGTACTGCGCTTCGCGACCCGGCGCCGTGTCACCAGCATCGTCATCGCCATCGTGGTGCTGCTCGGCACCTTCGGCATGGCCCCGCTGCTGAAGACCAACTTCTTCGACCAGGGCGAGCAGGAGGTCCTCTCCATCAAGCAGGAGCTGACCCCCGGCACCAGCCTGGCGGCGGCCGACGCTGCGGCCAAGAAGGTCGAGAAGGTCCTCACCGACGACAAGGGCGTCAAGGACTACCAGGTCACCGTCGGATCCTCCGGCTTCATGGCCGCCTTCGGCGGCGGTACGGGATCCAACCAGGCCTCGTACCAGATCACCCTGAAGGACGCGGGTGACTCCGAGGCCGTGCAGAAGCGCCTGGACACGGAGCTCGGCAAGCTCGACGGCATCGGTGACACCACCGTCTCCGCGGGCGGCAGCTTCGGCAGCCAGGACCTCAGCGTCGTGGTCAAGGCCGCCGACGCGGACGTCCTGAAGAAGGCCTCCGAAGAGGTACGGGCCGAGGTGGCCGAGATCAAGGACGTCACCGACGTCCAGAGCGACCTGGCGCAGAGCGTCCCGCGGATCTCGGTCAAGGCCAACGCCAAGGCCGCGGAGGCCGGTTTCGACCAGGCCACGCTCGGCGCGGCGGTCGCCGGGGCGGTGCGGGGGACCCCGGCCGGCAAGGCGATCATGGACGACACCGAGCGTGACGTCGTCATCAGGTCCGCCCACCCGGCGACCACGATGGCCGAGCTGAAGAACCTCCCGCTCGGCCCGGTGAAGCTCGGCCGGATCGCCGACGTCGAACTGGTCCCCGGACCGGTCTCGATGACCCGGATCGACGGCCAGCGCGCCGCGACCATCACTGCCAGGCCCGTCGGTGACAACACCGGCGCGGTCAGCGCCTCGCTCCAGACGAAGATCAACGCGCTGAAGCTCCCGGACGGCGCCACCGCCACCATCGGTGGTGTCTCCGAGGACCAGAGCGACGCGTTCCTGAAGCTCGGCCTGGCCATGCTGGCCGCGATCGCGATCGTCTTCATGCTGCTCGTGGCGACCTTCCGTTCGCTGGTCCAGCCGCTGATCCTGCTGGTCTCCATCCCGTTCGCGGCGACCGGAGCGATCGGCCTGCTCGTGGTCACCGGCACCCCGATGGGTGTGCCGGCGATGATCGGCATGCTGATGCTGATCGGCATCGTGGTCACCAACGCGATCGTGCTGATCGACCTGATCAACCAGTACCGGACGCAGGGCATGGGCGTCGTCGAGGCAGTCATCGAGGGCGGCCGGCACCGGCTCCGCCCGATCCTGATGACGGCACTCGCGACGATCTTCGCCCTGCTCCCGATGGCGCTCGGCGTCACCGGCGAGGGCGGCTTCATCTCGCAGCCGCTCGCGGTCGTGGTGATCGGCGGCCTGGTCACGTCGACGCTGCTGACCCTGCTGCTCGTGCCGACGCTCTACGCGATGGTCGAGCTCCGCAAGGAGCGCCGCGCGAAGAAGAAGGCGATCAAGCGGGCGAAGAAGGCGGGTCTGTCCGCTCCGGCGCAGCCGGAGGAGACCACTTCCGAGGAGCCCGAGCCCGCGAAGGCGTAGCGCGCGAGGCACGCGAAGGCCCCGGCACCGAGGGAACGGTGTCGGGGCCTTCCCGCGTCTCCAGCCGCGTCCGAGGAACCGGTTGCGGGAGGAACCCGGTCCCGGCCAGGGGTGGGCGGGCGGCGAAGCCCGCCACGGGCGTCCCGTGCCGCCTCGCCACGGGCGCGGCCGCGCCGGGCGGCCTCACCTCGACACCCCTACGGCAGCGCCAGCATCCGCTCCAGCGCCAGCTTCGCGTACTTCTCCGTCTCCGGGTCGACCTCGATCCGGTTGACCAGGTTCCCCTCGGCCAGCGACTCCAGCGCCCACACCAGGTGCGGCAGGTCGATGCGGTTCATCGTCGAGCAGAAGCACACCGTCTTGTCGAGGAAGACGATCTCCTTGTCCTCGGCCGCGAAGCGGTTCGCCAGGCGCCGCACCAGGTTCAGCTCGGTGCCGATCGCCCACTTGGAGCCGGCCGGGGCCGCTTCCAGGGCCTTGATGATGTACTCCGTCGAGCCGACGTAGTCCGCCGCCGCCACGACCTCGTGCTTGCACTCCGGGTGCACCAGCACATTGACGCCCGGAATGCGCTCGCGCACGTCATTGACGGAGTCGACCGAGAAGCGCCCGTGCACCGAGCAGTGCCCGCGCCACAGGATCATCTTGGCGTTGCGCAGCTCCTCGGCGGTCAGGCCGCCGTTCGGCTTGTGCGGGTTGTAGAGGACGCAGTCCGCCGGCGTCATCCCCATGTCCCGGACCGCGGTGTTCCGGCCGAGGTGCTGGTCGGGCAGGAAGAGCACCTTGCCCGCCGAGGGCTCCCGCTGCTCGAACGCCCACTCCAGCGCCCGCTTCGCGTTGGACGAGGTGCAGATCGTGCCGCCGTGCCGGCCGGTGAAGGCCTTGATGTCGGCGGAGGAGTTCATGTACGAGACGGGGACGACCTGCTCGGCGACCCCGGCGTCGGTCAGGACGTCCCAGCACTCGGCGACCTGCTCGGCGGTGGCCATGTCGGCCATCGAGCAGCCCGCCGCCAGGTCCGGCAGCACGACCTTCTGGTCGTCGGTGGTCAGGATGTCCGCGGACTCGGCCATGAAGTGCACGCCGCAGAAGACGATGTACTCGGCCTCCGGGCGCGCCGCCGCGTCCCGGGCGAGCTTGAACGAGTCGCCGGTGACGTCCGCGAACTGGATGACCTCGTCGCGCTGGTAGTGGTGGCCGAGGACGAACACCTTGTCCCCGAGCTTCTCCTTCGCCGCGCGGGCGCGCTCCACGAGGTCCGGGTCGGACGGGGAGGGCAGGTCGCCGGGGCACTCGACGCCGCGCTCGCTCTTCGGGTCGGCCTCCCGGCCGAGCAGGAGCAGGGCGAGGGGCGTCGGCTGGACGTCGAGATCCTGGACGGGGTGGGCCGTGGTCACGTCACGTACCCTTTCTTTGAGCCTTTTCGTCTAATTGACGTTATCTATCATATCCGGTTCACGTCACTTTGACGATGGCCATAGTGTCGATGTGACGCATCCCCGGGAGCGTCCGGTGTGCGAGCATGAATGGAACAGGCAAGCGCTCGGCCCGGAATGAATCCGCGGTCCCGACGGTTGCAACGTCGGCAAGCAGTCTCCGTACAACCCGGGAGAGAAGCAGATGTCCGTATCGGACGAGACCACCACCGTGAGCGACGGCATCCTCCTGTCCGACGCCGCCGCAGCCAAGGTCAAGGGCCTGCTGGAGCAGGAAGGCCGTGACGACCTGGCGCTGCGCGTCGCCGTTCAGCCCGGCGGCTGCTCGGGCCTGCGCTACCAGCTCTTCTTCGACGAGCGTTCGCTCGACGGTGATGTCGTGAAGGACTTCGACGGCGTCAAGGTCGTCACCGACCGGATGAGCGCTCCGTACCTGGGCGGCGCCTCCATCGACTTCGTCGACACCATCGAGAAGCAGGGCTTCACGATCGACAACCCCAACGCCACGGGCTCCTGCGCCTGCGGCGACTCCTTCAGCTGAGCCCTGAAGGCGCTCGCGGAACGACACAGAGGCGAGGGGCCCCGGAATCCGGGGCCGCGCCCCACGTGGGGGTGTGAGGGTGGCGGGGAGACTGGCGGGGGGCGGCGGCCCCCCACCGGCCGCCGGCCCCGCCGCCCACCCCACCTCGGCAGCCGTCTGGCGCCCGCCTCACCAACACGCTGGCCCCGCCCCCTAACCCGGGCCCCCTCGCCTCTGTGTCGTGTGTACGGGTCCGGACGTCAGTCGCGGGGCACGTCGCCGCCCGACGCGACGTCGACCACCGTCCGGTCGCCGAGCGGCGCGTCCAGCGTCACCGTCCGGGTCAGCTCCTTGGCGATCATGATGCAGACCTTCTTCCCGGCCGGCTTCGCCTCCGCCACCGTCACCCGTACCGTCTTCCCGTCCTCGCTCGCACGCGCCGTGTACGTGCTGCACGCCCCGCCCCAGAACGTCACCGACAGCGTCCGCCCGTCGGCGCTGTACGACAGGATCTGCCGCGAGGTCTTCTCCGTGTCCCCGGGGGCCGGGGTCGTCGCCGACGGTGCTTCCTTCGTCAGGTACGCGGGGTCCACGGCGATCTGCGACACGGTCCCGCCCGTGCCGCCCGTGGCCGGCCGCAGCGAGAACAACCAGGACGGTACGAGCGTCTGCTTGCCCGCCACGTACCGCGCCGTGAGGCCGAACACGGCCTTGTCGACCGTCACGGTCGTCGTCGGCCGCTCCGCCCCGGTCCGCGTTCCGCAATGGACCTGCGGCGATTTCAGGCCGTCCTGCAGCGGTACGCCGTCCTGCAGCGGTACAGGGGTGGCGCACCCGCCGATGTCCGCGCGCCCGTCCGTCCTGGACGCCGCCCCGTTCAGCTGCTTCAGCGCCTCGCCCGCGCTGATCACCGGATAGCTGTCGCCCTTCTCCAGGGCCTTCAACTGGCCGCTGCCACCGACCACTTCACCGCTCGAACCCACCTGGATCCCGGTGGACCAGCCATAGGTGGGAAGTCCGTCCACCACCGGGTCGGCGTTCACCACCCGTACCGAGCCCATGAGTTGCCGGGCGTCGAGCGCGGCGTCGTCCTGCCCCACCGCCTTCAGGACCGGCGCCGCGGCGGCCCGCGCGGCGCCCTCGCCCACCGGGGAACCGCTGTCGCCCGGGACCGCCTTCGTGCTCGAACAGGCCGAGACGCCCTCGCAGTTGTCCGTAGTGCCGGAGCCGTACCGGGTGAAGCTCCAGGTGCCCGGCGCCTGCTTGTTCACCCGGAGGGCCGGGCCGGAGCCGTCCTTGTCGGACCCCACCTTCCAGGACGTGCCCTCCGCCCGCGGTGTGCCCTCAAGGCCCAGCGCCTTCGCCAGCCGGGACACCTCCGCAGCGGAGACGGTGCCCTCGGTGCGCTGCACCGCCGCCGTACCCGGCCCCTCGGGAAGCCTGCCGGCGGCGCGATAGACCACCCGGCCGCCGTGCGGGTCGGGCTCGCCCGGCGCGATGCCGGGTGCGGTGCCCGGCGAGGACCCGTCGGGTGCCGCCGGGCCGCCCGCGTGCTCGTCCAGGGCCGGCAGAGGAGGGGTGCGCCCCCCGTCGGCCGCCGCGCTGCCACCGCTTCGGCCGTCGCCGTCCGCAGCGGTCGCGGCCCAGTACGCGCCACCGCCGCCGGCCAGCAGTACGGCTGCCGCCACCGAGGCCACGGCGAGTGGCGAGCGTCGCCGGGGGCCGGTCACGTCGTTGTCGGGTCGCTCGGTGCTCACCGGATCGCTCCTTCGCCTGCGTTGCCGTCACAGACCGTCACCGGCCTGCCCTCCGTCCCGCGGGTGGGGACAACGGTGGGACGGGGCACGCGGGCGCACGGTTCCCTCGTGGGCGGGGGCGTGGGCGGGGCCGCGACCGGAGCGCCGGGCTCAGTCACCGTAGTCGGACATGGCGTCGATCAGCCGCGCGGAGGCCGGAGGCACGGTCACCCCGTGAATGCGGGACGGTGCGACCGGAACGGGGGCGGACTTCGCGGGAGCCACCCAGTGCGGAGCCATGCGCGCGCAGTCACCGCGCAGCTCGGCCAGGCTGATCTCGGACTCGCGTGGAGCGTTGTGGTTCGACATACGCGCACCGTAGGCATCACACGCCTCGGGAAGAAAGCCCTACTATCGGGTAGTTTTCCCCCCTTCAGGGCGAGTGCGAGAAACGGGTAGCGTGAACTGTCACGCCGCCCCGGGAACACCGTCACCCGTTCCCCCCGATCTCCACAGGAGCAGTCTCCCCGTGCGAATCGCAGTCACCGGCTCCATCGCCACCGATCACCTCATGACCTTCCCCGGCCGTTTCGCCGACCAATTGGTCGCGGATCAGCTGCACACGGTCTCGCTGTCCTTCCTGGTCGACAACCTCGATGTGCGCCGGGGCGGTGTCGCCGCCAACATCTGCTTCGGCATGGGCCTGCTGGGCACCCGCCCGATCCTGGTCGGTGCCGCGGGCTCCGACTTCGACGAGTACCGCGCGTGGCTCGACCGTCACGGCGTCGACACCGGGTCGGTCCGGATCTCCGAGGTCCTGCACACCGCCCGTTTCGTCTGCACGACGGACGCGGACCACAACCAGATCGGTTCCTTCTACACGGGCGCGATGAGCGAGGCGCGGCTCATCGAGCTCAAGTCCGTCGCCGACCGTGTCGGCGGCCTCGACCTCGTCTCGATCGGCGCGGACGACCCCGAGGGGATGCTCCGCCACACCGAGGAGTGCCGCACCCGCGGCATCCCGTTCGCCGCGGACTTCTCGCAGCAGATCGCACGGATGGACGGCGACGAGATCCGGATCCTCATGGACGGCGCCACGTACCTCTTCTCCAACGAGTACGAGAAGGGGCTCATCGAGTCCAAGACCGGCTGGAGCGACGCGGAGATCCTGGCCAAGGTCGGTCACCGGGTCACCACGCTCGGCGCCCGCGGCGTGCGGATCGAGCGGGCCGGCCACGAGCCGATCGAGGTCGGCTGCCCCGAGGAGGAGATCAAGGCCGACCCGACCGGTGTCGGCGACGCCTTCCGGGCCGGATTCCTCTCCGGTCTCGCCTGGGGCGTCGGCCTGGAGCGCGCCGCCCAGGTCGGCTGCATGCTCGCCACCCTGGTCATCGAGACGGTCGGCACCCAGGAGTACACCCTGCGCCGCGCCCACTTCATGGACCGCTTCACCAAGGCGTACGGCCACGACGCCGCCGCCGAGGTCCGCGCACACCTGGGCTGATCCCGAAGGGGAGTCTCAGGTCAGCCGGCGGACCACATAGGCCGAGCCGCGGTCCGCCGGCTCCTCGCCCACGTACTCCTGCCCGCGCATCGCGCACCAGGCCGGGATGTCCAGCCGCGCCGCCTCGTCGTCGGAGAGCACGGTCACCGTCCCGCCCAGCGGCACGTCCCCGATCACCTTCGCGAGCTCGATCACGGGGATCGGGCAGCGCTTCCCGAGGGCGTCGACCACCAGGGACGCGGACGCGGCGGGGGAGGGAGGAGCCGTGACGGGCGCCCCCAGCCGCTCCCGTACCTCTGCCACCACCCGGGGCAGTACGTCCAGGAAGCGGTCGACATCCTCGTCCGTGGTGCCGGCCGGCAGCGACACCCGTACGTTCCCCTCCGACAGCACCCCCATGGCCCTGAGCACATGGCTCGGGGTCAGCGTGCTGCTGGTGCAGGAGGAACCGGACGACACGGAGAATTCGCACCGGTCCAGTTCATGGAGCAGGGTCTCTCCGTCGACATAGAGACAGGAGAACGTCACCAGATGCGGCAGCCGCCGCACCGGGTCGCCGACCACCTCCACATCGGGCACCAGTTGCGGCACCCGGGCCCTGATGCGGTCCACCAGGGCCCGCAGCCGTACGGACTCGGCCGCCGCCTCCGTCCGCACCGCCCGCAGCGAAGCCGCGGCGGCCACGATCGCCGGGATGTTCTCGAACCCCGCGGCCCGCCCCGACTCGCGCTCGTCGGCCGGGCCCTGAGCCGCGAACCGCACCCCCTTGCGCACCGCCAGCAACCCGACCCCCGAGGGCCCGCCCCACTTGTGCGCGCTCGCCGCCAGCAGCGACCAGCCGTCCGGTACCGGCCCCCAGCCCAGCGACTGGGCGGCGTCCACCAGCAGCGGCACCCCCGCCGCCCGGCAGACCTCCGCGACCTCGGCCACCGGCTGCTCGGTGCCGACCTCGTGATTGGCGGACTGCAGACAGGCCAGCGCGGTGTCCTCGCGCAGCGCCTGCGCGTACGCCGCCGCGCTCACCGCACCCGACCGGTCCACGGCGACCTCAAAGACCGATCCGCCCTGGGCCTCATGGGCGGCGGCCGAATGGAGTACGGAGGAGTGTTCGACCGCGGAGAAGACCAGATGGCGGCCGACACGCCGACGCCCCGCGAGGGCCCCGGAAATTCCTGAGTGCACCGCACGCGTCCCCGAAGGAGTGAACGTGAGCTCGTCCGGGCGGCACCCCACGGCGTCCGCGGCGGCCTCCCGGGCCGCGTCCAGCAAAAGCCGGGCCCGGCGTCCCTCGCGGTAGAGCCTGGCCGGGTCGGCCCACCCCTCGTCCAGCGCGGCAAGCAGAGCCTGGCGGGCGACGGGGTGCAGCGGAGCGGAGGAAGCGGCGTCGAAGTAGGGCACACGACCACGCTAGCCCGCGACGGGCCGCCGCCCGGTGACGGGCCGCCCGCGCGCCCAGGAGAGGGGGCGTCAGATGGCTGCCTCAGGCCCGTACTCCACCCCTTCGGGGTGTCGGACGGCGCGTTGGGCACCCTCCCCGCGCGACCCCAAATGGCGTCCAGTAGGGTTTGGTCCGCATAAACATCCAAACCCCTGCCCGCGTCAGGGCGGCGACCGACCAGAAAGACGGCCGCGCCGACCGCGCGGGCGAGACTCTCGGGAAGGCGCTACGTGAGTCCCAACGGCTCCGACCGCTCGTCGCGGCGCCCGATGCGGCGGAAGCTGCCGCAGGTGCTGACTGCGGGCCTGGTCCTGGCGACCGCCACCGGTTGCACATACAAGGACTTCCCTCGTCTTGGTATGCCTACGCCGGTAACGGAAGAGGCGCCACGGATCCTTTCCCTCTGGCAGGGCTCGTGGGCGGCAGCGCTCGCCACGGGCGTGCTGGTTTGGGGTCTGATCCTGTGGAGCGTCATCTTCCACCGGCGCAGCCGCACCAAGGTCGAGGTTCCTACGCAGACCAGGTACAACATGCCCATCGAGGCGTTGTACACCGTGGTCCCCCTGATCATCGTCTCGGTGTTGTTCTACTTCACCGCGCGCGATGAATCGAAGCTCCTCACGCTCTCCCCCAAGCCCGCCCACACCATCAACGTGGTCGGCTACCAGTGGAGCTGGGGATTCAACTACATCGAGAACGTGGACGGCTCGCTCGCCACGGGCAGCCAGATCCCCAAGGAACTCGACGCCATCCCGGACAGGTTCCGGAAGGACTTCCCCAAGGGTGCGGAAGGCGTCTACGACTACGGCATCCCGGGAACGCGGAACCCGCAGAACGGCAACCCGGGTCCGACCCTGTGGCTGCCCAAGGGTGAGAAGGTCCGCTTCGTCCTGACTTCGCGTGACGTCATCCACTCCTTCTGGGTGGTGCCGTTCCTCATGAAGCAGGACGTCATTCCGGGCCACACCAATGCCTTCGAGGTGACTCCCAACCAGGAGGGCACCTTCATGGGCAAGTGCGCCGAGCTCTGTGGCGTCGACCACTCCCGGATGCTCTTCAACGTCAAGGTCGTCTCCCCGGAGCGCTACCAGGCGCACCTCAAGGAGCTGGCGAAGAAGGGCCAGACGGGCTACGTGCCGGCCGGCATCGCGCAGACTGACCCGGCCAGGAATGCGGAGACGAACAAACTGTGAGCATCCTCAACGAACCTCAGGGTGCCGCGGCAGCAGACGACTCGTACGAGGACGAGCTGCCGGTCCGGCGCAAGCAGCCGGGAAACGTCGTCATCAAGTGGCTGACCACCACTGACCACAAGACGATCGGCACGATGTACCTGGTCACGTCGTTCGTGTTCTTCTGCATCGGCGGTCTGATGGCGCTCATCATGCGCGCCGAGCTGGCCCGTCCCGGCACGCAGATCATGTCGAACGAGCAGTTCAACCAGGCGTTCACGATGCACGGCACGATCATGCTGCTGATGTTCGCGACGCCGCTGTTCGCCGGATTCGCGAACTGGATCATGCCGCTGCAGATCGGCGCGCCCGACGTGGCGTTCCCGCGGCTGAACATGTTCGCGTACTGGCTGTACCTCTTCGGCTCGCTCATCGCGGTGGCCGGCTTCCTCACCCCGCAGGGTGCGGCCGACTTCGGCTGGTTCGCCTACTCCCCGCTCTCGGACGCGGTCCGTTCGCCGGGTGTCGGCGCCGACATGTGGATCATGGGTCTGGCCTTCTCCGGCTTCGGCACGATCCTCGGTTCGGTCAACTTCATCACCACGATCATCTGCATGCGTGCTCCCGGCATGACGATGTTCCGCATGCCGATCTTCGTCTGGAACGTCCTGCTGACCGGTGTGCTGGTCCTGCTGGCCTTCCCGGTTCTCGCCGCCGCGCTCTTCGCGCTGGAGGCCGACCGCAAGTTCGGTGCGCATGTGTTCGATGCGTCCAATGGCGGCGCATTGCTCTGGCAACACCTCTTCTGGTTCTTCGGCCATCCAGAGGTGTACATCATCGCTCTGCCATTCTTCGGAATCATTTCCGAAGTGATTCCGGTGTTCAGTCGAAAGCCGATGTTCGGCTACATCGGTCTGATCAGCGCGACGATCGCCATCGCGGGCCTCTCCGTGACCGTGTGGGCGCACCACATGTACGTCACCGGCGGTGTGCTGTTGCCGTTCTTCTCGTTCATGACCTTCCTCATCGCGGTACCGACCGGTGTGAAGTTCTTCAACTGGATCGGCACGATGTGGAAGGGATCGTTGTCCTTCGAGACACCGATGCTCTGGGCCGTCGGCTTCCTGATCACCTTCACCTTCGGTGGTCTGACCGGTGTGATCCTGGCGTCGCCCCCGATGGACTTCCATGTCTCGGACTCGTACTTCGTCGTCGCGCACTTCCACTACGTCATCTTCGGCACCGTGGTCTTCGCGATGTTCTCCGGATTCCACTTCTGGTGGCCGAAGTTCACCGGCAAGATGCTGGACGAGCGGCTCGGCAAGATCACGTTCTGGACGCTGTTCGTGGGCTTCCACGGCACGTTCCTGGTGCAGCACTGGCTGGGTGCCGAGGGCATGCCGCGTCGTTACGCGGACTACCTCGCCGCGGACGGCTTCACCGCGCTGAACACGATCTCGACGATCTCCTCGTTCCTGCTCGGTCTGTCGATGCTGCCGTTCTTCTACAACGTGTGGAAGACCGCCAAGTACGGCAAGAAGATCGAGGTCGACGACCCGTGGGGCTACGGCCGTTCGCTGGAGTGGGCGACCTCCTGCCCGCCGCCGCGGCACAACTTCCTCACCCTGCCGCGGATCCGTTCCGAATCCCCGGCGTTCGACCTGCATCACCCGGAGATCGCGGCGCTGGAACAGCTGGAGCACCACTCCGAGGGCGACAGGGCCCTCGCTGGTGGCAAGGAGGCCGGCAAGTGAAGATCCAGGGCAAGATGTTCATCTGGCTGAGCGTCTTCATGCTCGCCATGGCCATCACGTACGGCGTGTGGTCGAAGGAGCCGGCCGGTACCACCGCGCTCTTCCTGGCCTTCGGCCTGAGCGTCATGATCGGCTTCTACCTGGCCTTCACGGCCAGGCGGGTCGACGCCATGGCCCAGGACAACAAGGAAGCCGATGTCGCGGACGAGGCCGGCGAGGTGGGGTTCTTCTCCCCGCACAGCTGGCAGCCGCTCGCGCTGGCGATCGGCGGCGCCATGGCCTTCCTGGGCATCGTGTTCGGCTGGTGGCTGCTCTACTTCTCGACCCCGGTCATCCTGATCGGTCTGTTCGGCTGGGTCTTCGAGTACTACCGCGGTGAGAACCGCACCCAGTGACCTCGCGTCACCGCTCCACCTGACGGGGGGCCTGTACTTCTCCACCAAAAGAAGTACAGGCCCCCCGTTTGCAGTCACATAGCGCGCTTATAGGGATGAATCTTCATAACGTGTGTTCATGAACCACACGCCGCGCTTCCGCCCCGTAGTGAGCTGCACTCTGCTGGTCGTGACCCTGGTCGCAGGTGTGACCGCGTGCGGGGGGTCCGACGGCCACCCGCTCGCGGCGAAACCGTACGACGCCGTGGACGAGATCTCCGCCAACGTCTCCGACGGCGACGAGAAGGTCGACTCCGACAAGCCGCTCGAACTCACCGTCGACGGTGACGACGGCCGGATCACGGACGTCACGGCCGTGGACGCGGCAGGACGCCATCTGGCGGGCGAGCTCGACGCCGACGGGAGGCGCTGGCACGCCACCTCCCCGCTCGCCGCGGGCACCCGCTACACGGTCCGGGTCAGCATGGAGGACGGCGACGGCGATCCGGGCAGCCGTACGCTCTCCTTCGGGACCACCTCCGCCAAGAAGTTCCTGAAGGTCGCCTTCGGCCCTCAGGCGGGCACCTACGGCGTCGGACAGCCCATCACGGCGGAACTCAGCGCTCCGATCAAGGACAAGGCGTCCAGGGCCATCGTGGAGCGCGCCCTGCGGGTCCGCTCCACGCCCGCCGTGACCGGCTCCTGGTACTGGGTCGACGACAAGACCCTGCACTACCGTCCCAAGGAGTACTGGCCCGCCAGAGCCACCATCGACATCACCAGCGGCCTGGCCGGAGTCAAGGTCACCGGCGGCCTGTACGGGGCCCCCACGAAGCCGCTGAGGCTCACCACCGGCGACCGCATCGAGGCCATCACCGACGCTGCCGCGCACACGATGACCGTCAAGCGCGACGGGAAAGTGATCAACACCATTCCGGTGACCACCGGCAAACCGGGCTTCGCCACCCGAAACGGTGTCAAGGTCGTGCTGGCCAAGGAATACGCCGTACGCATGCGCGGTGAGACGATCGGCATCTCGGAGAGCTCGTCCGACTCGTACGACTTGATGGTCTACTACGCGACGCGCGTGACCTGGAGCGGCGAGTACGTGCACGCGGCCCCCTGGTCCACCGGTTCGCAGGGGTACGCGAACGTCAGCCACGGCTGTACGGGGATGACCACCGGCCTGGCCGAGTGGTTCTACAACACCGTGCGCACGGGCGACATCGTCCAGGTCGTCGGCAGCCAGGGCGAGACGATGACTCCGTTCGACAACGGCTACGGCGACTGGAACCTCTCCTGGGCCAAATGGCTGAAGGGCAGCGCGCTGCAGAAGAACGCCACCCCGGACCGCACGGACACGATCCAGGCGGCGCGACTGCGCCCCGAGGTCTGACCGGCCCGGGGGGCGCGCCGCCCCTCAGCGGGGCCGCGGACGGATCCGCGGCGGGCCTCAGGCCGCGCAGAGCCTGTTGCGCAGCAGAGCGGCCAGGGCTTCCGCGAACTCGACCGGCTCGACCGGCAGGGTCACCGCGGCGTCCGCACGGCTCCACGTGGCCAGCCAGGCATCCTGCGGGCGCCCCATCAGCAGCAGGACGGGCGGGCAGTGGAAGATCTCGTCCTTGATCTGCCGGCAGACGCCCATACCGCCCGCGGGCGCCGCCTCGCCGTCCAGCACGCAGACATCGATGCCGCCGTTGTCCAGCGCCTCCAGGACGGCGGGCAGGGTGGCGCACTCGAGGAACTCCACCGGTGGCACGTCGTCGGCCGGCCTGCGCCCGGCTGCCAGCCTCACCTGCTCACGGGTGTTGGCGTCGTCGCTGTAGACCAGGACCGTGGCGGTCGGCTGCATTGTTCCTCCGTGACATCTGTGTCTTCGGGGCTTTCCGGGCATGAACCGATGCGCGGATCGTACTCCGCCCGATGGCCTGTCAGTACCGCTCGGGACGGCGGATTCATGGGCTGTTCGGGGAGGGCACACCGTGTTGACACACCGAACGGCACCCCCCGGAGTGAGGGCGGGATAAGGGACCGACATAATGTCGGTCGTGGCGACAGCAACGACAGTAGAAACCGGGCACGCGCACCCGTCGGTCAATCGACCGAACCTCACCAGCGTCGGAACCATCATCTGGTTGAGTTCCGAGCTGATGTTCTTCGCGGCCCTCTTCGCGATGTACTTCACCCTGCGATCGGTGACGGGACCGGACCACTGGAAGGAAATGGCCTCGGCCCTGAACTTCCCGTTCTCCGCGACGAACACCACGATCCTGGTGCTCTCCTCACTCACCTGCCAGCTCGGCGTCTTCGCCGCGGAGCGGGGCGACGTGAAGAAGCTCCGTACCTGGTTCGTGATCACTTTCGTGATGGGTGCGATCTTCATCGGAGGCCAGGTCTTCGAGTACACCGAGCTGGTGAAGAAGGACGGCCTCTCGCTGTCCTCGGACCCGTACGGCTCGGTGTTCTACCTGACGACCGGCTTCCACGGGCTGCACGTGACAGGCGGGCTCATCGCCTTCCTGCTCGTTCTGGGCAGGACGTACGCAGCCAAGAGGTTCACCCACGAACAGGCGACCGCCGCCATCGTCGTGTCCTATTACTGGCACTTCGTCGATGTCGTGTGGATCGGCCTCTTCGCCACGATCTACATGATCAAGTAACCGGGCTCGAACCCGAACCACATCCAGCATCGACGCAGAAGATCCTGACACCGGGGTAATCCGTGAAAAAGCTCTCCGCACGACGACGCCATCCGTTGGCGGCGGTCGTCGTACTACTCCTCGCGCTGGCGGCCACTGGGGGGCTGTACGCCGCGTTTGCGCCCGCGAGTAAGGCGCAGGCCGACGACACCGCCCAGTCCCTTGCCATCGACGAGGGCAAGAAGCTGTACTCCGTCGGTTGCGCCAGCTGCCACGGAACCGGCGGTCAGGGCACCACCGACGGGCCGAGCCTGGTCGGCGTGGGCTCCGCCGCCGTGGACTTCCAGGTCGGTACGGGACGCATGCCGGCGCAGCAGCCGGGTGCCCAGGTACCGAAGAAGAAGGTCATCTACAGCCAGGCCGAGATCGACCAGCTCGCGGCGTACGTCGCGTCGCTCGGCGCCGGTCCGGTCGTTCCGACCAAGAGCCAGGTCAGCCCTGAAGGCGCGGACATCGCCAAGGGTGGCGAACTGTTCCGCACCAACTGCGCTCAGTGCCACAACTTCACCGGCCAGGGCGGTGCGCTGACGAACGGCAAGTACGCGCCCAGCCTCGAAGGCGTGGACCCGAAGCACCTCTACGAGGCCATGCAGACCGGTCCGCAGAGCATGCCGTCCTTCCCGGACACGACGATGCCCGAGCAGCAGAAGCGGGACATCATCGCGTACGTCCAGACCGTGAACGGCGCCCAGACCGAGAACCCGGGCGGTCTCACGCTGGGCGGCCTGGGGCCGGTCAGCGAGGGCCTGTTCGCCTGGATCTTCGGACTCGGCGCACTGATCGCAGTTGCCATTTGGGTCGCGGCCCACACCGCTAAGGCCAAGAAGTCATGAGTAGCCAAGAGATTCCAGACGAGAACCTGCCCGCTGAGCAGGGCACTGCGCACGGCGCGGTAGAGGTCGCGGACGACCCGTTCGCCGACCCGGGGCTGCCGGCCCACAAGCCGCGCATCCAGGACATCGACGAACGGGCCGCGAAGCGCTCCGAGCGCGCCGTGGCGTTCATGTTCACGCTGTCCATGCTGGCGACGGTCGACTTCATCGCCTCGTACGTCGTCTTCCCGGTCGACAAGATCGTGTACATCTGGCCCTTCGGCCATGTGAGCGCGCTCAACTTCTCCCTGGGTCTGACCCTGGGCGTGGCCCTCTTCACGATCGGCGCGGGTGCCGTCCACTGGGCGCGCACCCTGATGTCCGACGTGGAGGTCGCCGACGACCGGCACGCCATCGAGGCCGAGCCCGAGGTCAAGGCGAAGGTTCTCGCCGACTTCGCGGCAGGTGCCGAGGAGTCCGCGTTCGGCCGGCGCAAGCTGATCCGCAACACCATGTTCGGCGCGCTGGCCCTGGTGCCGCTCTCCGGAGTGATGCTGCTGCGCGACCTCGGTCCGCTGCCGGAGAAGAAGCTCCGCAACACCCTGTGGGCCAAGGGCAAGCGGCTCATCAACATGAACACGATGGAGCCGCTGCGTCCCGAGGACGTCGCCGTCGGTTCGCTGACCTTCGCCATGCCCGAGGGCCTGTCGGAGGACGCGGAGGACTTCCAGAATCAGATCGCCAAGGCCGCGCTGATGATCATCCGCATCGAGCCGAAGAACATCAAGGACAAGCGCGAGCGCGAGTGGGCCCACGAGGGAATCGTGGCCTTCTCCAAGATCTGCACGCACGTCGGCTGCCCGATCAGCCTGTACGAGCAGCAGACGCACCACGTGCTCTGCCCGTGCCACCAGTCCACCTTCGACCTCTCCGACGGCGCCCGCGTCATCTTCGGTCCGGCCGGTCACGCCCTTCCGCAGCTGCGGATCGGTGTGAACAGTGAGGGCAACCTCGAGGCGCTCGGTGACTTCGAAGAGCCCGTCGGTCCTGCATTCTGGGAGCGCGGATGAGTACTGCGACCACGAACACACCCGGTGCCGCGGCACCGGGGAATCGCAAGGCGCCCGCCGGTGAGCGGGTGGCCGACTGGGCGGACGGCCGGCTCGGGATCTACTCCCTGGCCAAGGCCAACATGCGCAAGATCTTCCCGGACCACTGGTCCTTCATGCTCGGTGAGATCGCCCTCTACAGCTTCATCATCATCATCCTCACGGGTGTGTATCTGACGCTGTTCTTCCACCCGAGCATGAACGAGGTCGTGTACCACGGCTCGTACGAGCCGATGCAGGGCATCCGGATGTCCGAGGCCTACGCCTCGACGCTGGACATCAGCTTCGACGTCCGCGGTGGTCTGCTGGTCCGGCAGATCCACCACTGGGCCGCGCTGATCTTCCTGGCCGGCATGTTCGTGCACATGATGCGCGTCTTCTTCACGGGTGCGTTCCGCAAGCCGCGCGAGATCAACTGGCTGTTCGGCTTCCTGCTGTTCGTGCTGGGTATGTTCACCGGCTTCACCGGCTACTCGCTCCCGGACGACCTGCTGTCCGGTACGGGTGTCCGCTTCACCCAGGGCGCGATCCTGTCGATGCCGATCGTCGGCACGTACATCTCGATGTTCCTGTTCGGCGGAGAGTTCCCCGGTCACGACTTCGTCGCCCGGTTCTACTCGATCCACATCCTGCTGCTGCCGGGCATCATGCTCGGCCTGCTGGTGGCGCACCTGATCCTGGTCTTCTACCACAAGCACACGCAGTTCGCGGGTCCGGGCCGCACCAACAAGAACGTCGTCGGTATGCCGCTGCTGCCGGTGTACATGGCGAAGGCCGGTGGCTTCTTCTTCCTGGTCTTCGGCATCATCGCCGTCATCGCCGCCATCGCGTCGATCAACCCGATCTGGGCCATCGGCCCGTACCGCCCGGACCAGGTGTCCACCGGCGCCCAGCCCGACTGGTACATGGGCTTCGCCGAGGGTCTGATCCGAGTGATGCCCGGCTGGGAGATCAACCTCTGGGGTCACACGCTCGTCCTGGGTGTGTTCATCCCGCTGATGGCCTTCGGACTGGTGCTCGCGATCATCGCGGTCTACCCGTTCGTCGAGTCCTGGGTCACCGGGGACAAGCGCGAGCACCACATCCTGGACCGCCCGCGCAACGCTCCGACCCGGACGGCCTTCGGCGTCGCCTGGATCACCGAGTACGTCATCGTCTTCATCGGCGGTGGCAACGACCTGTGGGCCACGCACTTCCACCTGTCGCTGAACGCCATCTCCTGGTTCGTCCGGATCTTCATCTTCGTGGGCCCGGTCATCGCGTTCATCGCCACCCGGCGGATCTGCCTCGGCCTCCAGCGCCGCGACAAGGAGAAGGTGCTGCACGGACGCGAGTCCGGCATCATCAAGCGCCTGCCGCACGGTGAGTTCGTCGAGATCCACGAGCCGCTCGGTCCCGAGCAGCTGCACACGCTCACCGCGCACGAGCAGTACCAGCCGGCCGAGATCGGCCCGACGGTCGACGAGAACGGTGTCGAGCGCAAGGTGCCCGCTCTGCAGAAGCTGCGGGCCAGGCTCAGCAAGGGCTACTACGGCGAGAACAACCAGATCGCCAAGCCCACCGTCGAGGAGTACAAGGAGATCACCAGCGGCCACGGTCACCACTGATCGCCTGAACTGATCGCCACAGCAGGAGCCCCGTCCATCCGATGGACGGGGCTCTTCGCTGTCCGCGGCGCTCGATAGGGTGGGCCTTACCCCCTTTTTCGGCTGTGGACCCCAGGAGCGGACCATGAACGTTGTGACCCCGGTCGGCGGCGACAGCGTGGCGGACCGTTCCTGGCCCGGCCTGCTGAACCCCCTGCTGCGCGGCGAGAACCTGACCGCGCAGGACACCGCGTGGGCGATGGATCGCATCATGAGCGGCGAGGCGAGCGATGTGCAGATCGCCGGTTTCGCGGTGGCCCTGCGTGCCAAGGGCGAGACGGTCGACGAGGTGTCGGGCCTGGTGCGTGCGATGTACGAGCACGCCAACACCATCCACGTACCCGGCCGCACGGTCGACATCGTCGGCACCGGCGGCGACCTCGCCAAGACGGTCAACATCTCGACGATGTCGGCGATCGTCATCGCGGGCACCGGCGCCAAGGTCGTCAAGCACGGCAACCGCGCCTCCTCCTCGGCGAGCGGTTCCTCCGACGTGCTGGAGAAGCTCGGTGTCAATCTGGAGCTCAGCGCGCAGCGGGTCGTCGAGGTGGCCGAGGAGGCGGGCATCACCTTCTGCTTCGCGGTGAAGTTCCACCCTGCCCTGCGGTACGCGGCCAAGGCCCGCAAGGAGCTCGGTGCCCAGACCACCTTCAACATCCTCGGACCGCTCACCAACCCGGCCAGGGTGCGGTCCCAGGCCATCGGCGTGGCCGACCTGCGGATGGCGCCGATCGTCGCGGGCGTCCTCGCGGAGCGCGGCAACTCCGCGTTGGTCTTCCGCGGTGACGACGGCCTGGACGAGCTGACGACGACCGCTACCTCGCGCGTCTGGGTGGTCCGGGACGGATCGGTGCGCGAGGAGGCGTTCGACCCCCGCGACGTCGGCCTTCAGCTCGTGCCGGCACAGGCGCTGCGCGGCGCCGACGCCTCGTACAACGCGGATGTGGCCCGCCGGGTGCTGGCCGGCGAGCACGGGCCCGTACGGGAGGCCGTGCTGCTCAACTCGGCGGCCGCACTGGTCGCCCTGGACCCGACGGACGGCACGCTGAACGAGCAGATCGCCGCCGGGATCGCGCAGGCCGCCGAGTCCATCGACTCCGGCGCGGCGCGACAGGCGCTGGAGCGCTGGGTGGCGGTCAGCAACGCCTGAGCGGACGGTAGGTGACGTGGGGCGCGGTCCGGATCCTGGACCGCGCCTTGCGCGTTCCCGTACGTATGGCAAGATGCTGCGCAGGTCATGAGTGACAGCGACTACGGCCCCGGCCCGCTGTCCGGCAACCCTCCGTCCGTGGCGGGGTGCCCCGGGTGAAGACCAGGCCGTAGGCAGCGAGGTCTGCGGCAAGCGCGGGCCCCTCGGCATCTGTGAATGCCAACCCCCGGGGTCCTGGTCCCTAGGGAGTCTCTTGTGAGCACGCGAATGCGATAGGGCTTCTCAGCCCTCCTCCGCGCCCCCTTTTTCGCTTTCCGCTGCGCTGCCGCGTATCCGTCGGCGCGTGCAATTCGCCTGCCTCTTACGGGAGTTCGCCATGTCTGTCTTCACCGCTGCCACCGACCAGTCGCTTTGTGCCCCTCTGCCGGTCCTGGGTAGGGATGTAACGGTTCCGCTGGTCACGGGCGGTGAAGTCACCTATGCGGCTCTCGACTACGCCGCCAGTGCCCCGGCTCTCCAGCGCGTCTGGGACGACGTCGCCGCGTACGCCCCGTACTACGGCAGCGTCCACCGTGGCGCCGGGTACCTCTCGCAGCTCTCCACGGACCTCTTCGAGAACAGCCGCGCGACCGTCGCCGAGTTCCTCGGCTGCCGCGCCGACGACCAGGTGATCTTCACCCGGTCGACCACCGACTCCCTCAACCTGCTGGCCGCCGTCGTCCCTGCCGACTGCCAGGTCTTCGTCTACGAGACCGAGCACCACGCCTCCCTGCTGCCGTGGCGCGACGCCCGGGTGACCTATCTGAACGCTCCCCGCACCCCGGCGCAGGCCGTCGAGACGCTGGAGCGTGCGCTCGCCGACCGTGACCCCTACGGCCCCGCACTGGTCTGCGTGACCGGTGCTTCCAACGTCACCGGTGAGCTGTGGCCGGTCAAGGAGCTGGCGGCCGCCGCGCACGCGCACGGTGCCCGGATCGTGCTGGACGCCGCGCAGCTCGCCCCGCACCACCCCGTCGACATCGCCGAGCTGGACGTCGACTGGGTGGCCTTCTCCGGACACAAGCTGTACGCGCCGTTCGGCTCGGGTGTGCTCGCGGGCCGGGCCGACTGGCTGCAGGACGCCGAGCCGTACCTGGCCGGCGGCGGTGCCTCCCGCAAGGTCGCCCGCCGTACCGACGGCGGGGTGGAGGTCGAGTGGCACTCCACCGCGGCCCGCCACGAGGCCGGTTCCCCCAATGTCATCGGCGTGTACTCCATCGCCTCCGCCTGCAAGGCGCTCACCGAGGCGGGCTTCGACGACCTCGTCGCCCGGGAGCAGCACCTCGTCGCCGCGGTCCGGGCCGGTCTCGCCGATGTTCCCGAGGTCAAGGTGCTCTCGCTGTTCGGTGACGACGCCCCACGGGTCGGCGTGATCTCCTTCGTGGTGGAGGGATGGAACAGCTCGCACTTCGCCGCCGCGCTCTCCGCCGAGTACGGCATCGGGGTCCGCGACGGCCTGTTCTGCGCCCATCCGCTGGTCCGTACCCTGCTCGGCAGTGACCCGCAGGAGGTCGGCGAGTGCGGAGCGCCGGAGGCCGAGCCGGGCGAGGGCTCGCTCAACGCGATCCGGGTGAGCTTCGGCGCCGGTACGCCGGACGAGCACGTCGAGCGTTTCGTCCGCGCGGTCGGGGAGCTGGTGAGCAAGGGCGCTCAGTGGAAGTACCGCACCGAGGGCGGCCGCTGCGTCCCGGACCGGGGAGCGGCGCAGCTCTGACGCGTGCGTCATGCTTCGGCGGGACGGGCGGTCGAACCGCCCGTCCCCCGCCGAAGCGCCACGCCGTAAATGAGAAGCGCCACGCCGTAAAAGAGGGCGTGTCTACGCGTCGAGGCCGATGGCGAAGGCGGCCTCCAGGTCATGCTGCGAGTACGTACGGAAGGCCACGTGCGTGTCGGTGGCCTCGACGCCGGGGATCTTGCTGATCCGGCCGGGGATGACGTCCGCCAGGTCGTCGTGCTTGGCCACCCGGACCATGGCGATCAGGTCGTACGTACCGGTGACGGAGAAGACCTCGCTGACGCTGTCCAGCGCGGCGATGGCCTCGGCGATCTCGGGAATCCGGTCCACGCTGGTTTTGATGAGCACGATCGCGGTGATCACGGCTGGCTTTCTCCCTCGGTGGCCGTGGCTGGAGTCTTCACTCTATCCGTACGCCGATAACGTCCCCAGGCGTAGAGGAAGCCGAGGGCGAAGCCGACCACATGGGCCAGATAGGCCACACCGGGCCCTCCGCTGCCCGCGCTCCGGACCGCCAGCCACTGCAGGACGAACCAGAAGATCAGCACGATCCAGGCGGGGAAACGCAGCGGCAGGAAGAAGAGGAACGGGAACAGACTGGTGACCCGGGCCTTGGGAAACAGGTACAGGAAGGCCCCGAGCACCGCCGAGATCGCCCCCGACGCGCCGACGAGCGTCTGGTCGGACGTGGCGTGCGCGGCGGCGTAGGCGACCAGGGCGAGATAGCCGCACGCGAGGTAGAAGAAGGTGAACTCGGTACGGCCCATGCGCTCCTCGGCCATCGCCCCGAACACGTACAGGAAGAGCATGTTGCCCAGCAGATGCAGCCAGCTGCCGTGCACGAAGAGGGCGGTGAGCGGGGTGAGCAGAGCGTGCGCGGAGCCGTCCCACAGCTCGCTCGGGATCACGCCCCACCGTTCGAAGTACCCGGCCTGGGCGGCGAGCAGGGCGTCGGCGGTGGCGTAGGAGGAGTCGAAGCCGGAGAGCGGGCTGATCAGGAAGATCAGACAGCACAGGGCGATCAGGGCATAGGTCACCGTCGGTCCGCGCGAGGTGACCGTCCGTAGGAGTCCGCTGGTCGAACCGGAGCCCGCAGTCCGCCGATCGATCATGAACAGAGCATGACGCAAGCGGAGGGAACGGGACAGAGCGCCTCGCCGTGCCGGGGGGACGCGGTGAGGCCGTAGGGTTACGGCAGGACATCCGCAGTTCGACGGCGCACCGCGAGATCCTTGAAGCAGGCAGCACGACAAGACTCGACAAAAGAGGACGCAACGATGACGACGGTTCCGCAGATGACCGATGGGACCCGCTGGCGCTGCACGCTCTGCGGAAATCTCACGCGCTTCGACGTGACCCGCTCCTCCAAGGTCGTCGAATACGTCCATCTCGACCTGGCCGGGGAGTCCACCGTCGAGGAACGCGAGGTGGTCAGTGAGACCATCGAGTCGGTGCGCTGCCGTTGGTGCAACGCGGTGGACCAGATCGAACTGGTGGACAGGCCGGGTGCCGACTCCTGACGGAGCCGTGCGGACAGACAATTTGGGGTGACGGATGGTGGAGCAGCCCGCTAGCGGCGCAGAGTCGGCCGAGGCGGCCGGCGACGCCGTCGAGGCGCTCGACCGCCCGCTGCCCGAAGGCGTACGACGACGGGTCGTCGCGCTGGTCTCGGACGCGTTCGGCGGACTGACGATCACCGAACTCCCGGCTCAGCTGAGGCAGTACGCCCGCTTCACTCCGACCCGGCGCGCCAAGTTCGCCGGCAACGCGATGGCGGCCGCCCTGGAGGGCGACACGCTGTTCCGGCAGCGCATCGGCGATCGGCTCAGGGAGGAGCAGCCGGAGCTGACCGCCGCGCTGGAGGCCGGTGCGCCGCCCGCCGCCGCCGACCCCGTCGATGTGGCCGCCGCCGCGTATGTGCTGCGCCCGGCCGGCTGGGTGAAGCTGGTCGCCGCCGCCGGCGAGGAGGCCCAGCGTGCCGACGCCGAGCGTGCCGACGAGGAGAGCCGCCGCGAACTGGAACGACTGCGTGAGGAACTCGTCCACGCCCGCGCCCAGACGAGGAGCGAGACCGAGCGACTGCGCGTCGAACTGGACGCGGCCCGCAAGGAAGCCGAATCCCTCCAGCGCAAGCTGCGCAGCGCCGTCAACGACGTCAAGCGCGGCGAGGCCGCGTTGCGCCGCAGCCGGGCCGAGACCGAGACCGTACGGTCCGAGGCGGCCGCCCAGGTCTCCGCGGCGGAGAGCGAGACCCGCCGGCTCAGGGCTCGGCTCGGTGAGGCCGAGGCGTCCGTCGAGGCGGGCCGCAGGGCCGCCAGGGAGGGCCGCTCGGTCGAGGACATGCGGCTGCGGCTGCTGCTGGACACCGTGCTGGACGCGGCAGGCGGGCTCCGTCGCGAACTCGCGCTGCCGCCCTCCTCGATCCGCCCCGCGGACAGTGTCGACGCGGTCGAGCCGGGCAGGATGTCGCCCAAGGACATTGCCGCCAGGGCCCTTTCGGAGACCGATCCGGCCCTGCTCGACCAACTGCTCGCGCTGCCGCAGGCGCATCTGATCGTGGACGGCTACAACGTCACCAAGACCGGCTATCCGCAGCTGCCGCTGGAGAAGCAGCGGCTGAGGCTGCTGGGCGGTCTCGCGGTGCTCGCGGCACAGACCGGCGCTGAGATGACCTGTGTCTTCGACGGGGCCGAACTGGCAGCCCCGGTCCTGCTCGCGCCGCCGCGGGGGGTCCGGGTGCTGTTCAGCAAGCCCGGTGTCACCGCCGACGAACTCATCCGTCAACTGGCCCGCGCCGAACCGCCGGGCCGGCCCGTCGTGGTGGTCTCCACCGACCGCGAAGTGGCGGACGGAGTGGCGAAGGCGGGGGCCAGGCCCGTTGCGTCCGTCTTGCTCCTGAAGCGCCTTTCGCGTGTCTAGTGGCGCTTGTCGGAACTCGGTGGAAATCAGGGAACGGATCGTCAGGTCGCCGCTACGCCCTGTGTGATGTGAGTAAAGAAGTACCTCCTGTGATGAGATTTTTCTTGTGAGGATTTGAACTGATCACAAGTTGGTCACTAGGGTCGGGCCTCGAACCTTCGCACGGTTGATCACCCATCCGGGGTGGCAGCGAAGGCGCCGCCGAGTCCGTGACATGCACGGAGCCGGGGATCGAGTCCCCCCACAGCCCGGTAGGCGGCTCGAGGAAGAAGGAGCTCGCCTTCGTGGGGTCCCACCGCCGTCCCAAGCAGCCGAGCCGCGCCCGTGTGACCGTGCTCACCGCGACCGCCGCCGCGGCTGTTGCCCTGACCTCCCAGGCAGCCCACGCCGACCCCAAGCCCTCCAAGGGCGAGGTCAAGGCGAAGGTCGAGAAGCTCAATCATGAGGCCGGCGCGGCCAATGAGCAGTACTACGGCGCCAAGGAGAAGCAACAGAAGCTGGAGAAGGAAGTCGGCGCGCTGCAGGACAAGGTGGCCCGCGGCCAGCAGGAGATCAACAGCCTGCGCAACGGCCTCGGTTCGCTCGCCGCCGCCCAGTACCGCTCCGGTGGCATCGACCCGTCGGTGCAGCTCTTCCTCTCGTCCAACCCGGACACCTTCCTCGACGAGGCCTCGGCCCTCGACCAGTTGACGGCCAAGCAGACCGAGACCCTGGGAAAGATCCAGGAGAAGCAGCGGGTCCTCGCGCAGGAGCGCAAGGAGGCCCAGGACAAGCTCGGTGACCTCGCGGACGTGCGCAAGACGCTCGGCGCGAAGAAGAAGAAGCTCCAGGACAAGCTGGCCGAGGCGCAGCGCCTGCTCAACACGATGACCCAGGCTGAGCGCACGAAGATGCGCGAGGACGAGCAGCGTGCCAGCCGCACCGCCAGCGACCGGGTCGAGCTGGGCAAGGAAGTCCCCGCCTCCGCCTGGGGTGCCGCCGCCCTGAACGCCGCCGCCACCCAGGAGGGCAAGCCGTACCAGCGTGGCGGTACCGGCCCCGGATCCTTCGACTGCTCCGGGCTGACCCAGTGGGCCTACGCCCAGGCCAACGTCAGCATCTCCCGGGTCACGTACACCCAGGTCAACGACGGCGTCCACATCGGGCGCAGCGCACTGAAGCCGGGTGACCTGGTCTTCTTCAACAACACCGAGCACGTGGGCCTCTACGCGGGCAACAACACCGTCCTGCATGCCCCGTACCCGGGCACGTTCGTCCGCTACGAGTCGATGAACACCATCGGCAGCTTCCAGTTCGGCGTGCGCGTCGGCTGACGACGCCCGAACGGGCGAATTCCCGCGCCCCGCACAGACAGCGCGCCCCGGCGGAGACCACAGGTCACCGCCGGGGCGCGGCTGTTTTCGACGCCCGTCCGTCCGGCGCGGTCCTTGGTCGCTCCGTGATCGCCCGACTACTGTCTGCCTGCTGTGCAGCTCCCGGTCGTCGGTCCGCCCGTCCCGGGCGGCAGGGGCTGCGCACATCTGCGTACAGCGGAAGGGAGTACGGCGTCCGTGGTGTCCCATCGCCGTTCCACACAGCCGGGCCTCAGCCGGGGCGCCCGGATCACCGTTCTGTCGGCCGCGGCGGCCACCGCGGCCGCCACGCTCGGGGCGGCCACCGCGAACGCCGACCCGCAGGACGGTCCCGGGGCCGCCAGGGCCAGGGTCGACCGGCTGTACGGCGAGGCCGAGCGAGCCACCGAGCAGTACAACGCGGCCGATGAGAACGCCGACCGGCTGCGCGGCGAGGTGAACCGGGCCCGGGATCGGGCGGCCCGCGGCCAGGAACGCCTCAACCGGATGCGGACGGCGCTCGGTTCGGTGGTGGGTGCGCAGTACCGCTCGGGCGGCCTGGACCCCTCGCTCGCCCTGCTGCTCTCCTCCGACCCGGACAGCTACCTCGACCGGGCCGCCACGCTGGAACGCCTGACCCAGCGTCAGGCGACCGAGCTGCGGGAACTCCAGCAGACCCGGCGCGGGCTCGTACAGACCCGCGCGGAGGCCGACCGGGCCCTGGCCGAACTGGAGCGCAACCGGGCTGCCGCCACCCGCCACAAACGCACCGTCGAACGCAAACTCGCCCAGGCCAAACAAGTGCTGGACGCGCTGCCCCGTGCCGACCGGGCGGCCTTCGAACGCGCCTCTCGCTCCGGCCGCGACGACCTGTTCCCGGTGACAGCCGGTCTGCCGGCCGGCTCGGCGCGGGCGGCCGTCGCCGTCATGGCGGTCCGCCGGGCACTGGGCCGCCCGTACGTCTGGGGTGCCGACGGACCCGCCGGATTCGACTGTTCCGGGCTGATGCAGTGGGCGTACGCCCAGGCCGGGGTGAGCCTGCCGCGCACCTCGCAGGCCCAGCGGTACGCGGGACGCATGGTGCCGCTCTCCGAGGCCCGCCCCGGCGATCTGGTGGCCTACCGCGCGGACGCCGGCCACATCGGCATGTACGTCGGGAACGGTCAGGTGATCCACGCCCCGTACCCGGGTGCCCCGGTGCGCTACGACCCCGTGGCAATGATGCCCGTCTCCTCGGTCACCCGCGTCTGACCCCCGTACCCTCGACCGGGTGACGGACAGGCGGGGACGCATCGCAGGACGGCGCACGGCGGGAGCGCTGCTCGCCGGGCTGCTGCTCGCCTCCGCCTGCGCGGCCCCCGACGACGGGTCCGCCCCGGATTCCACCGCCCGAGGCGTCCGCGCAGTCCTGGACCGCCGGGCCGCCGCCGTCCTGCACCACGACCCGGACGCCTATCTGTCCGCAGTGGACCCGAGGGCCACCGGACTGCGCACGGCCCAGCGGCGGGAGCTGGACAACCTCGCGGACGTACCGCTGACCTCATGGACGTACCGGCTGACCGACGTGAGAGAGCAGGGCGCCGACCGAGTCACGGCGGATGTCCGGCTGCGCTACCGGATCGCGGGGTACGACGCCGCCCCGGTCTCCGCGGACCGGGTGCTCGACCTGCGACGGGACCGGGCCGACGGCCGCTGGTACATCGCCGGCGACCGGGCGGCGGCGGACGGCGGCGGGCTGCTCTGGCAGCAGGGCGATGTCCAGGTGGTACACGGAAGGCACAGCCTCGTCCTCGGGGTCGGCCGCGCGCAGGAGGAGCTGCGCCGTATCGCCCGGACCGCGGACCGCGCGGTGCCCGCCGTCTCCACCGCGTGGCCGCGGCAGTGGGCCGGGCGCGTGCTGGTGCTCGTACCGCACACCGTGGAGGACATGGCGGGTCTGCTGGGGACACCGGCGGCGAACTACCGGGGCATCGCGGCCGTCACCACCGGGCGGACCGGCGGTCCGGGCCGGGCCCCCGCGGACCGGGTGATCGTCAATCCGCAGGCGTACGACATGCTCGGCACTCTCGGGCAGCGGATCGTCCTCACCCACGAGATCACCCATGTCGCCACCCGCACCAGCACCTCCGCCGCCACCCCGACCTGGCTCTCCGAGGGCTTCGCCGACTGGGTGGCCTACCGCACCGAGCGCCGTACGGCCGTACAGGCCGCGCCCGAGCTGGCCGCCGCCGTCCGGCGCGGCGATCTTCCCGCCGAGCTCCCCACGGACGAGGACTTCGGCTTCGCGGGCGACTCCGCGCGCCTGGCGAAGGCGTACGAGGGCGGCTGGCTGGCCTGCGAGCTGATCGCCGACCACTGGGGCGAGAAGGAGCTGCTCGCGTTCTACCGCGCCGTCGGAGGGCACTCGGGGCGGGACGGGGCGGTGGAGCAGGCCATGCAGGAGGTGCTCGCCACGACCCCGCAGGACTTCACGGCACGGTGGCGGGAGTCCCTGCGCTCCCTGCTCGGCTGAGCGCGGCGCAGGATTCAGGAGCCGACGGGCTCCGCCGCCCGGCCGGTGTCCGGCCGGGCGGACGGTGCCTCGCGGCCCTTACGCGCAGCCCCGGACACCACCGTCTGCCGCCACAGCCGCCGGCAGGCGACCAGCGTCGCCGCGACCAGCAGGCCGTTGCGCAGGAACATCAGCGTCAGGCCCGTGGTGTCACCGCCCACCACATGGGCGAAACCGAACGGGAACTCCCACTGCGTGAGGCCCGTGGCGAGCAGCACCAGACCGGTCGGCAGCACTATCCGGCTGTCACGGAAGACCAGGCAGACCGCCGCCAGGCCGACCAGCCACAGCATGTACTGAGGACTGATCACCCGGCTGGTGGTGGTGAACAGCAGCACCGCCGTGAACGCCGCGTCGGCCGGGGTGCTCGCCCGGAATGCGCGGGCCCGCAGCCGCCATACCAGCAGCCAGCCGAACGCGACGACTGACAGACCGAGGGCGAGCGCGCTCACCAGCGGCACATACGGCCCCAGGAACTCCAGCGAGCCGTAGTGCAGCTCCACCCGGCCCTGCCAGCCGAAGTGCCGCCACACATGGAAGACCAGTGCCCCGAGCGACTCGACCTCGGTGCCCCGGTCGCGCTGGAAGCCGAGGAAGGCCAGCGCGCCGGGCACCGTCAGGGTGCAGACCAGGAGCAGCCCGGCCGCCGTCACCGTCGCGGCCGTCCACGCCCGGCGCGTCCGGGGCCCACGCGGGGTACCGGCCAGGATCAGCACCGGCCACACCTTGAGCAGCGCACCGACGGCGACCAGCGCCCCCAGCACCCTCGGCTGCCGTGCCGCCGCCAGCAGCGCCGCCACCGCCACCGCCGTCACCATCACGTCGTAACGGGCGTACGCGGTCGTACCGAGCAGTGGGACCCCCGCCACCCACACCCAGGCGCCCACCGTTCGCCGTCCGGTCCGGCGGCCCGCGTACAGCAGCAGCGCCAGCACCAGCCCGTCGCACAGGAATGCGAGGACGAAGAAGGCCGAGGCGTACCCCAGGAAGGGCAGCAGGGCGGGGGAGAGGACGGCGAGCGCGGCGAGCGGCGGATACTGCCAGGTGACGTCGGACCGGGGATACGTACCGCTCTTCAGGATCTCGGACCAGCCGTGGTAGATCACCGAGACATCACTGGTCACGTCCGGGCCCGGCAGCGCGATCACCTTGGTGACGCAGAGCAGCAGCGCGACCCTGGTGAGGACCCACACCGCGAGAGCGGGCCGCGCGCCGACGGATCCCGTCATGGTCGCCTCGTCCGTTCGTCGATGGGTGCTCGTACGAGGGGTCATGATGCCCGCCACGTCGGTGCGCGAGCCGTTCCGACGCGGCCGCCCGGTACTGTCGGACCGGATGGACAAGACCCTGATCGTGACCAACGATTTCCCGCCCCGCCCCGGTGGCATCCAGGCATTTCTGTACAATATGGCACTGCGCCTGGACCCCGGACAGATCGTCGTATATGCCTCCACCTGGAAGCGTGGCCCCGAAGGCGTCGCCGCCACCGCCGCCTTCGACGCGGAGCAGCCCTTCACCGTCGTCCGCGACCGCGCGACGATGCTGCTGCCGACCCCACGAGTCACCCGGCGTGCGGTGCAGCTGCTGCGCATGCACGGCTGCAGGTCCGTCTGGTTCGGTGCCGCGGCCCCGCTCGGGCTGATGGCACCGGCGCTGCGCAGGGCCGGTGCCCGTCGGCTGGTCGCCACCACGCACGGCCACGAGGCGGGCTGGGCCCAGCTGCCCGCGGCCCGGCAGCTGCTGGGCCGGATCGGCGAGACCACGGACACGATCACCTATCTGGGTGAGTACACCCGCTCCCGGATCGCCACCGCGCTCACCCCGGAGGCGGCAGACCGCATGGTCCAGGTGCCGCCCGGCGTCGACGAGAAGACCTTCCACCCGGATTCCGGCGGGGACCTGATCAGGGCCCGGCTCGGACTCTCGGACCGGCCCGTCGTCGTCTGCGTGTCACGGCTCGTGCCGCGCAAGGGTCAGGACACGCTGATTCTCGCGATGCCCGCGATCCTGGCGCAGGTACCGGACGCGGTGCTCCTGATCGTCGGCGGCGGACCGTACGCCAAGGAGCTCGAGCGGCTGGCCGTCCGAACGGGGGTCGCCGACTCGGTGCGCTTCACCGGGCCGGTTCCGTGGGAGGAACTGCCCGCCCACTGCGGCGCGGGCGATGTCTTCGCCATGCCGTGCCGCACCCGTCGCGGCGGCCTCGACGTGGAGGGCCTCGGTATCGTCTTCCTGGAGGCTTCCGCGACCGGTCTGCCGGTGGTGGCGGGCGATTCGGGCGGCGCGCCGGACGCCGTGCTCGACGGCGAGACCGGGTGGGTGGTGCGCGGCGGCTCCGTGGAGGAGTCGGCCGACCGGATCGTCACCCTGCTCCGCGACCCGGAACTGCGGCGGCGGATGGGGGAGCGGGGGCGGGCCTGGGTCGAGGAGAAGTGGCGCTGGGATCTGCTGGCCGAGAGGCTCAAGGCGCTGCTCTGAGACAGCCCGGGCCGGTTCCGTTCAGGGCCGCCCGAACCGGACCCGTCCTGCGAGCGACGGTGTGCTCGTACCGCGGCCGGACAGCGGTGCCGCTGTCCGGCCGGTGGAGGCGGCGGTGTTTCAGCCGCAGTTGCCCCAGCTCATGCGTCCGCCGCTGGCGTTGGCGCCGGCCTGTCCGTCCGGACCGGTGTTGATCGAGCCCCAGTACTTCACGCACTTGCCCGCGGCGCTGCCCCGGACCGGGCCCGCGTAGCTGGTGTAGTTGCCCTGATCCACGTACGAGTTGCCGTTCTGGATCATGAGCTGGGCCGTCGTGAAGGTGGCCGAACCGGTGTACGAGGTCTTGACGGTCACGACGCAGTTCTTGCCGTTCCCGCTGCTGTACATCAGATAGACGGTGCCGGCGACCGTGCCGCTGCTGAACTTCACGGGAGCGGAGGCGACGACGGAGTAGCTGTGGCCGTCGGCACCGCAGACCGCGGTCGGGCTGGCCGCGGTGGCCGCGGCCTGGGCCGTGGCGGGCACCGCCACGAAGGCCGAGGCGGCCATGGCCATGACGAGGCCGGTCCGCTTGAAGGCAACGCGCATGAAAGTCCCCCCTGGACGGTGGATCAGTGGAGTGATCCAGACCCTTGCACTGGCCGATTAGCGACACAAGGTCGCGTTTCAGCCAATGGATATCGGCCTCTGCGGTCGGCTCGCGGTTTTGGCGGTCGGCCGTCAGCCCCGGTAGATCGCCTCGATCTCGTCCGCGAAATCCTTCGCCACCACATTCCGCTTCAGCTTCAGCGACGGCGTGATGTGGCCCGCCTCCTCGGTGAACTGAGAGCCCAGGACACGGAACTTGCGCACCGACTCCGCCTTCGACACCGCCGCGTTCCCGTCGTCCACCGCCCGCTGCACCTCGGCCAGCAGCTCCGGGTCCTCGCGCAGCGCCGCCGCTGTCGAACCGGTCGGCTTGCCGTGCTCGTCGGCCCAGCGGGTCAGGAACTCCTCGTCCAGGGTGACCAGCGCGCCCACGAACGGCCGGCCGTCGCCGACCACCATGCACTCGGCGACCAGGGCGTGCCCGCGGATGCGGTCCTCGATCACCGCCGGAGCCACGTTCTTGCCGCCCGCCGTGACGATGATCTCCTTCTTGCGGCCGGTGATCGCGAGATAGCCGTCCTCGTCGAGCGTGCCGATGTCGCCCGTGTGGAACCACCCGTCGGCCAGTGCCTCGGCCGTCGCCGTCTCGTTGTTCCAGTAGCCGGTGAACAGGTGCTCGCCGTGCAGCAGCACCTCGCCGTCGTCGGCGATCCGGACGACCGAGCCCGGCAGCGGCTGACCGACCGTACCGATCTTCTGCCGGTCCCACGGGTTGAAGGCGGTGGCCGCGCAGGTCTCGGTGAGGCCGTAGCCCTCCAGGACGGTGAAACCGATGCCGCGGTAGAAGTGGCCGAGCCGCTCGCCCAGCGGAGCGCCGCCGGAGATCGCGTACTCGCCGCGTCCGCCGAGCACGGCCCGCAGCTTGCCGTAGACCAGCCGGTCGAAGAGCTTGTGCTTGAACTTCAGTCCCATGGAAGGGCCTTGGGGGGTGCTCAGCGCGCGGCTGTAGGCGATCGCCGTGCTCGCTGCCCGGTCGAAGATCCTGCCCTTTCCGTCGGCCTGCGCCTTGGCGCGTGCCGCGTTGTAGACCTTCTCGAAGACACGCGGCACACCGAGGATCAGCGTCGGGCGGAAGGAGGCCAGTTCATCGGTGAGGTTCTTGATGTCCGGTACGCAGCCGAGCTTGATCGGGGCCATCACCGAGGCCACCTCGACCAGCCGTCCGAAGACATGCGCGGCAGGCAGGAAGAGCAGTACCGAGCACTCGCCGGTACGGAAGAGGGGCTTCAGCCGCTCCACCACATTGCCGCACTCCGCGAAGAAGCTGCGGTGCGTGAGCACACAGCCCTTCGGGCGGCCGGTGGTGCCCGAGGTGTAGACGATGGTGGCCGGGTCGTCCGCCTTGGCGCTCGCCATCCGCAGGTCCAGGTCCGCGTCCGAGACGTCCTCGCCGATCGCCGACAGGCCGCGGACCGCGTCGTCGTCGATCCGCCAGATGCCCTTCAGGGCCGGCAGATCCGCCTGGACCGAGACCACGGAGGCCTGGTGCGCCTCGGACTCCACGATGCACAGGGCGGCACCGGAGTCACCGAGGATCCACTGGATCTGCTCGGGCGAACTCGTCTCGTACACCGGCACGGTGACCGCGCCGGCACTCCAGATCGCGAAGTCGAGCAGTACCCACTCGTAGCGCGTACGGGAGAGCAGGGCCACCCGGTCGCCCGGTTCGATCCCCGCAGCGATCAGCCCCTTGGCGACGTCTCTGACCTCGGCCAGGAACTGTGCGGCGTCGACATCGGCCCACCCGCCCGCCACCTTGCGGCTCATCACCGCGACATCGGGATGCTGAGCGGCATTGCGGCGGATGAGATCCGTCAGGTTGCCGTCCGAAGGGACCTCGTACAGGGCCGGAAGGCTGAACTCGCGCAAGACTGCTGCTCCTCATCGGGCTCCGGTGCCACGGCTCTGTGTGACGCACCGGCTGCGGTCCAAGAATGGCAAGTGCTCAGTGGGGTGAGCACGACTGGACTGCCCGGACGTTACCCACCAGTACTCGGTTCCCGATAGGGGGTTCCGGCCAGATGTCTTATGCGTCACATACAACCGTGATCCTTGGGCGCACAGTAGTCCACCGCCGTGACGAGCCCGCGGTCGTCGCAGGTCCGGCGGCCTCTATCCAGGCGGAGGGTGGAGTCCTAGGGTGATCGCCATGCCTGCCGGACCGAACAGCGAAGGAACCTCGACCGCGCGGCGCACCCGCCTCCATGTGGTCAGTGACGTGCACGGCAACACCGAGGCCCTGGCCCGAGCCGGGGACGGCGCCGACGCCCTGATCTGCCTGGGTGACCTGGTGCTCTACCTCGACTACGCCGACCACTCGCGCGGCATCTTCCCCGATCTCTTCGGCGTGGAGAACGCCGACCGGATCGTCGAGCTGCGCACCGCCCGCCGCTTCGAGGAGGCCCGCGCGTTCGGCCGCGGCCTGTGGGCGGGCAAGGACCGCAACGCCGCGATCGTCTCGGCGGTGCGCAAGCAGTACGCCGAGCTCTTCGCGGCCTTCCCCACCCCGACGTACGCCACCTACGGCAACGTCGACATCCCCGGCCTGTGGCCCGAGTACGCACGGCCGGGCACCACGGTCCTCGACGGCGACCGGATCGAGATCGGCGGCCGGGTGCTCGGGTTCGTCGGCGGCGGCCTGAAGACCCCGATGAACACCCCGTACGAGATCGGTGACGAGGAGTACGCGGCCAAGATCGAGGCGGTCGGCCCGGTCGACGTGCTGTGCACCCACATCCCGCCGGACGTGCCGGAGCTGACGTACGACACGGTGGCGCGCCGCTTCGAACGCGGCAGCCGGGCGCTGCTCGACGCCATCCGCAGGACCCGTCCCCGGTACGCACTGTTCGGCCATGTCCACCAGCCCCTGGTCCGTCGGATGCGCATCGGTGCCACCGAATGCGTGAACGTCGGCCACTTCGCGTCCACCGGCAGGCCGTGGGCCCTGGAGTGGTGACCGCACCGGCACCGGACCCTGGGCCGAGGCGGCGCGCACACGCGATAGCCTTCAGGCGGCAGACCTCTGCCGACGCACCGGTACACCGCACTGGAGGAGCCACGGCGATGGCTGAACACACCAGCTCGACGATCACGATCGAGGCGGCACCGGCCGACGTCATGGGAGTGATCGCCGACTTCGCCCGCTATCCGGAGTGGACCGGTGAGGTCAAGGAGGCCGAGGTCCTCGCCACCGACGACCGGGGCCGCGCCGAGCAGGTCCGTCTCGTCCTGGACGCCGGAGCCATCAAGGACGACCACACCCTCGCGTACACCTGGATCGGCGACTACGAGGTCAGCTGGACCCTCGTCAAGTCCCAGATGCTGCGCGCCATCGACGGCTCCTACGCACTCGCCCCGCTGGGCGACGGCGACCGAACCGAAGTCACCTACCGGCTGACCGTCGACGTCAAGATCCCGATGCTCGGCATGATCAAGCGCAAGGCGGAGAAGGTCATCATCGACCGGGCCCTGGCCGGCCTGAAGAAGCGCGTCGAGTCCGTACCGAAGGCCTGACCCGGTGCGTACGGTTCTCGTCACCGGCCCCGGCGGCGCCGGCCGTACCACCGTCGCGGCGGCGACCGCACTGGCCGCGGCCCGCCGAGGCCGCCGCACCCTGCTGCTCTCCACCGACGCCATACCCGGCTTCCCCGACGGCACGGAACCCACCGAGGTCACCGACGGCCTGTGGTCCGCCCGCATCGACTCCGGCGAGCACTTCCGCCGCGAGCTCCTCGCCCTCCAGGACCAGGCGTCCGGGGTGCTCGACCTGCTCGGCGGGAACCGGCTGGACGGCGAGGAACTCACCGAACTCCCCGGCAGCGCCCAGCTCGCCCTCCTGCACACCCTGCACCGCGCCGCCGAGGGCGACTGGTCGCACGAGGGCTACCAACTCCTCGTCGTCGATCTGCCGCCGCTGCGCGAGGCGCTCGCCGTGCTCGCCCTTCCCGAACAGCTGCGCCGCTATCTGCGCCGGCTGCTGCCCCAGGAACGCCAGGCCGCACGCGCCCTGCGCCCGATGCTCGCCCAGCTCGCCGGCGTCCCCATGCCGGCACAGTGGCTGTACGAGGCCGCCGCCCGCAGGGACGCCGAGCTGGCCGCCGTCCAGGCACTGATCGAGGACCGGGGCACCACGCTCCGGCTGGTCGCCGAGCCCGGCCCCGCCGCCGAGGACGCCCTGCGCACCGCCCGCACCGGACTCGCCCTGCACGGACTGCGCGTCGACACCCTCGTGGTGAACCGGGTCCTGCCCAGGCACTCCGGCGACCCCTGGTTCGCGGCACTGGCCGCACAGCAGGAGAAGACCATCGACCACTGGTACGAGGAATGGGTGCCCGCGGCGGCCCTGTGCGAAGTGCCCCACCTCGGCCGCGATCCGCGGGGCCCGGACGACCTCACCCTCCTCGACACCGGGGCCGGCTGCACCGTCTTCGAGGAAGCGGGCACCGGAGGCGGACTCTTCGAGGGCGACGGACTCGCCGCGGAGCTGGAGGACCGGAGCCCCGGCCGGGCCGACGACCCCTGGTGGATCGAGGACCCGAACGCCCCGGACGGCATCGACGAGCTGCGTACCCTGCTGCCCGGCGACCGGATCGTGGCCGTCCCCCCGTCCGACGACGGATCCGTCCTGGTCTGGTGCCTGCCCCTGCCCGGTGCCGTGAAGACGGACCTCCAGCTGGTGCGCCGCGGCAACGAACTGCTCCTCACCGTGGGCCCGTTCCACCGGATCGTCCCCCTGGAGTCCGGGCTGCGCCGCTGCACCGTCTCCGGCGCCGCCCTCACCGACGGGGTGCTCAGAGTCAGGTTCACGCCGGACCCCGGACTGTGGCCCCGGACGAGCTGAACGGCGCGTCACGGTTCGGGTAACGTCGGTAGTACGTGTCCCGTATGCCGGGCCGCCGCCGAACCACGTCGCAGGAGTCCGCCATGAGCGAAGCCACCGATCGTCCCGTCGACGACGACGCGTGGGCGAAGGCCTGCGCCGAGGACCTCGAAGCGGAGAAGGCCCGCCGCCGCGCCCAGCACGGCCCGCCGCCCGGCTCCGCCGCCGAGGAACTGCGCAAGCTGGTCGACGCCGTGACCGACAAGGTCTCGTCCCTCGGTACGCCGCTCTTCGGTGCGACGGCCCAGGGCACCGTGCAGCAGATCATCAAGCAGGCGAAGTCCGCAGTCGAGCCCGTCATCGAACGCAATCCGGACGTCTTCGACCACATCGCCGCGGCCGGCAGCGAACTCCTCGCCGCCTACCGTTCCGCCGTGGAAGGCCAGGAACGCCGCTGGACCCGGGGTGCCGAGGATTCCGCACCCACCGGCAAGAAGGCCGGCGACCCCACCGACCCCCGTGACGAGGGCCCCGCCGCGGGCGAACACATCGACCTGGACTGACCGGCACGGATGGGCCGGGTCCTCGGCTCGGGTACCGTTGGCCACAGCGGGGCTCGACCGAAACTGAGGGATTCATGGGACTCACCATCGGCGTCGATATCGGCGGCACGAAGATCGCAGCTGGAGTGGTCGACGAAGAGGGCCGGATCCTCTCGATGTTCAAGGTGCCGACCCCGCCGACGGCTGAAGGCATCGTGGACGCGATCGCGGCGGCCGTGTCCGGCGCGGGCGAGGGCCACCAGATCGACGCGGTCGGCATCGGCGCCGCCGGATACGTCGACGACAAGCGCGCCACCGTGCTGTTCGCTCCGAACATCAACTGGCGGCACGAGCCGCTGAAGGACAAGGTCGAACAGCGCGTCGGCCTGCCGGTCGTCGTCGAGAACGACGCCAACGCCGCCGCCTGGGGCGAGTACCGCTTCGGCGCCGGACAGGGCCACGACGACGTCATCTGCATCACGCTCGGCACCGGTCTCGGCGGCGGCATCATCATCGGCAACAAGCTGCGCCGCGGACGCTTCGGTGTGGCCGCCGAGTTCGGCCACATCCGGGTCGTCCCGGACGGTCTGCTCTGCGGCTGCGGCAGCCAGGGCTGCTGGGAGCAGTACGCGTCGGGGCGCGCCCTGGTCCGGTACGCGAAGCAGCGTGCCAACGCCACCCCCGAGAACGCCACGATCCTGTTGTCGCTCGGCGACGGCACGGTGGACGGCATCGAGGGCAAGCACATCAGCACGGCCGCCCGGCAGGGCGACCCGGTGGCGATCGACTCGTTCCGCGAGCTGGCCCGCTGGGCCGGGGCCGGACTCGCCGACCTCGCCTCGCTCTTCGACCCGTCCGCGTTCATCGTCGGCGGCGGGGTGTCGGACGAGGGCGACCTCGTCCTCGACCCGATCCGCAAGTCGTTCCGGCGCTGGCTGATCGGCGGCGAGTGGCGCCCGCACGCCCAGGTGCTCGCGGCCCAACTGGGCGGCAAGGCAGGTCTGGTGGGTGCGGCGGACCTGGCCCGCCAGGGCTGAGCCACCGACAGACGGACGGAGCCGGACGCCCGTCGCGCCCCATGGGGAGCGACGGGCGTCCGTCGTATCGTGAGACGCATGGTCCCGACGCCGCTGCCCGACTCCCGTACCGAGCAGGACGGTTCGGCAGTCATCCGGGTGCTCAGCTACAACGTCCGGTCGATGCGCGACGACTGCGAGGCGCTGGCCCGCGTCATCAGCGCCTGTGCCCCCGACCTCGTCCTCATCCAGGAAGCCCCGCGCTTCTTCCGCTGGCGCAAGCGCGCCGCCTGGCTCGCGGCCCGCACCGACCTGGTCGTGCTCAGCGGCGGCGGCACGGCGGCCGGGCCGCTGCTGCTCTGCTCGCTGCGGGCCGCCGTGGAGCGGACGGAGGATGTCCTGCTGCCGCTCACGCCCGGACTGCACCGCAGGGGCTTCGCCACCTCGGTGGTACGGATCGCGGGCACCCGGATCGGACTGCTGAGCTTCCATCTGAGCCTGCAGCGCGAGGAACGCCTGGCCCAGGCGGGGATGGTGCTGGAACGGCTGGACGCGATGGGCGTCGAGCACGCCATCGCGGCCGGTGACCTCAATGACGTACCCACCGGGGCCGCGTTCCGGCGGCTGGCCGGGCGGCTCCAGGACTGCTGGGCGGTCCGGCCGTGGGGCGCCGAGAACACCTTCCCGCCGGACCGGCCGCAGCGGCGCATCGACGCGGTCTTCGCGACGCACGGGATCGATGTGCTCGGCTGCGGCGTCCCCACAGGGCTGCCTGGTGTCACCGAGGCGGATCTGCGGGCGGCCACGGACCATCTGCCGGTACTGGCGGCACTACGAGTGCCCGCGACCAGGCCCTGAGCCGCACAGCCGGCCGCCGCGCGGCGCCCCCCGGGGGGCCGTCCGTCCTCAGACCACCGCTCCGCGCCCCGGGTCGTCGTCGTCCTCGTCGCCGTCGTCCATCCGTGCCACCAGGGTGACGAAGCCGCCCAGGAAGCCGCCGACGCAGACCGTCGTGAGCCACCAGGTCATTTCCCACCGCAGCAGCACCGCGACCAGCATCAGCACCGGACCGCCGACGACCGCGAGCCAGGCGAACTTCGCCGTGACATCGGCCTCCGGCAGCGGCGGCGGCTCCGGGGGGACGAAGTGCCCCTCGTCGCTGTCGTCGAGATCACTGTCCTTCGGCTCCGCGACCTCGTAGTCGCGCGGACCGGCGACGCCGGGCGCGAACACGATCGAGCTGCCGAGCGGCTTCTCCGGCGGCTTCGGCGTCTTCTTGCCGATCCCCTTGTCCGGATCCAGGACACCCGACTGGTCGTCCTCCAGCAGCGCGAGGTCCTCGATCGACCTGAACGGCTTGGCGCCCGGCGGGTCCGGCGGCTCCTCGCCGTACCCCGCGACGATCGCCTGCCACGCGGCGTCCTCGTCGATCGACGGATCGGCGGGCCGGTCCCCGTCGGCGTCCGGCGGCGCCGGCTGGGCAGGGGCGTCCTGCGGCCCCGTACCGTCGTCGGGAACGGTCGTTCCCTCCGCGGGCAGGGCAGCGCCCTCCGCGGGAAGGGGCTCGCGCTCCTCCCCGCCGCCCGCGCGCTCCGCGTCGTGCTCAGCCACCTGACGTGCTCCCCTTCATTCCGACGCTCGGAGCGAGGCGGCCGATGAACGAAAAGCTCTCGTCGAAGATCCGCTCCGCATCGTGGTCCAACGTCGCCACGTGGTAGCTCTGTTCCAGCAGGATCTCCTCGACATCCGTCGACGACACCCGGCCTAGGATCCGGGCCGAGTCGGCGGGCGGCACCACGTGGTCCTGGGGGCTGTGCAGCAGGACGATCGGCTGGGTGACCTGGGGCAGCTCGGCGTCGACCAGACGCAAGAAATTCCGCAGCGAATGCGCCGCGTGCAGGGGCACCCGGTCGTACCCCACCTCGTCGGAGCTCTTCAGGGCGATGTCGCTCGCCAGTCCCTTCGTCGTCCGCACCAGGTGGCGGGCGACCGGCAGCGCGTACGCCGACAGACCGTGCACCTTGTTGGCCGGATTGACGAGCACCAGGCCACTGATCGCGTCCCCGTGCTTCGCCGCCAGCCGCAGGGTCAGCGCGCCGCCCATGGACAGGCCGAAGACGAAGACCTGGCTGCACCGCTCCAGCAGGGCGCGCAGTTCCCGGTCCACCTCCGCGTACCAGTCCTGCCAGCCGGTGAGCTGCATGTCCTCCCAGCGGGTGCCGTGTCCGGGCAGCAGCGGCAGCGAGACGGTCAGCCCGCGCTCCGCCAGATGGTCGGCCCAGGGGCGCATCGACTGCGGGGAACCGGTAAATCCGTGACAGAGGAGGACGCCGACCTCTCCGCCCTCGTGGCGGAACGGCTCGGCTCCAGGCAGGACCGGCACCGGGGTCTCCTGTTCATGAGGCTCGAATGGGAGCGAAAGGGGGAGTGCAGAAGGATTACTTCACCGTACGCGACCGGACTGACACCGACCAGGGTCGTCGCGGTCCGGGCGGCCGCCCCGGCTCCGTGCCGGGCGGGAGCACGGACGGCCGCACGGGTTAAGGTCAGTCGCACAGCACACAGGAGGCACCCGAGTTGATCTACGGCGCAATGAAGTTCTCCATCGGCGGGTCGTTGAAGCTCGCCTTCAGGCCATGGGTGGAGGGCCTGGAGAACATCCCCGCGCAGGGACCGGCGATCCTCGCGAGCAACCATCTGTCGTTCTCCGACTCGTTCTTCCTGCCGGCGGTCCTGGACCGCAAGGTCACCTTCATCGCCAAGTCCGAGTACTTCACCGCGCCCGGCGTGAAGGGCAAACTGACCGCCGCCTTCTTCAAGGGCGTCGGCCAGCTCCCGGTGGACCGCTCCGGCGCCCGCGGTGCCGGCGAGGCGGCCATCAAGGCGGGCATCGAGGTCATCGAGAGCGGCGGGCTCTTCGGTATCTACCCTGAGGGCACCCGCTCGCCCGACGGCCGTCTCTACCGCGGCAAGCCCGGCGGGCTCGCCCGGGTGGCGCTGGCCACCGGAGCGCCGGTCATCCCCGTCGCGATGATCGACACGGAGAAGATCCAGCCGCCCGGCCAGGTGATGCCCAAGCTGATGCGCCCGGGGATCAGGATCGGCAAACCGCTCGACTTCAGCCGTTACCACGGCATGGAGGGGGACCGCTTCATCCTGCGCTCGGTCACCGACGAGGTGATGTACGAGATCATGAAGCTCTCCGGCCAGGAGTACGTCGACATCTACGCGACCGCCGCCAAGCGGCAGATCGCGGACGAGGCGAAGCGCCGCGCGGAGGAGACGAAGCGCGCGGGGAAAGAGTCCGGAACGCAAGCGTGAAGGAACGGTTCGGCGCGCCACCGCGTCGATTCCGTCCGGGGGGTGGGGGACGTGGCCAGGCGCGAGCGGGTCGTACGGATGTCGGTCGAGCAGCCGCTGTGGAGTGCGCTGACGGCGTACCGCATTCTGACGATGCTCTACGCGATCCTGCTCGCCGTCTTCGGGCGGGACAGGTATGACCGGCCGTGGGTCGCCATCGCCTTCCTGGTGGTGATGGCGGCGTGGACGCTCGGCACCCTCCCGAAGGTCGCGGGCGCCGCCGCCTGCACCAAGCGCTTCCTCGGCGCCGACCTGACACTCGCGCTCGTCGGCATCCTCGTCACCCCGCTCGCCGACTTCGAGGCCCAGCACGTCGACGGGCCGACGCTGCCGTCCATCTGGACCGCGGGTTCCGTGCTGGCCTTCGCGATCAAGGGCGGCTGGCGCTGGGCGGCCGTCGCCTCCTCCTTCGTCGCCGTCGCCAACATCATCGAGCGCGGCGAGCCCAGCCGGGACACCTTCCACAACGTCCTGCTGGTCTGGGTCGCCTCCATCGCGATCGGCTACGTCGTCGAGGTGGCCAGGGCCAGTGAGCGCACCCTGGCCCGCGCCCTGGAGATCGAGGCCGCCACCCGCGAGCGGGAACGGCTGGCCCGCGACATCCACGACAGCGTGCTCCAGGTCCTCGCGATGGTGCAGCGCCGTGGCACCGCGCTGGGCGGCGAGGCCGCCGAACTGGGCCGGATGGCCGGTGAGCAGGAAGTCGCCCTGCGCACCCTGGTCTCCAGCGGTCTCCTGCCCGCGACCAGGGTCTCCGAGGACGCCGCCGAGGGCGCCGTCGTCCGCAGCGTCGAGGTCGACGACGAACCGTCCGGGCAGGCCGACTGCGATCTGCGTTCCCTGCTCGCCCCGCACGCCGGCTCCCGGACGAGCTTCGCGGAGCCGGGAGCTCCGGTGCTGCTCGCCCCCGCCGCCGCGCGGGAGTTGGCGGCCGCTGTCGGTGCCGCCCTGGACAATGTCAGGGTCCACGCGGGAGAGAACGCCCAGGCATGGATCCTGGTGGAGGACTGGCCGGACGAGGTGATCGTGACGGTCCGGGACGACGGGCCCGGCATTCCGGAGGGCCGGCTCGCCCAGGCCGAGGGGGAGGGACGGATGGGGGTCGCCCTGTCGATCCGGGGAAGGCTGCGTGACCTGGGCGGCACGGCGGAGTTGATTTCGGTGCCCGGCCAGGGCACCGAGGTCGAGTTGAAGGTACCGAAGGTTTCACGGGGGAAGGCGGGATCAGCCGGATGAGCACAAAGAACACCCAGGGCGCCGAGGGGCGGACCATCAGGGTGATGGTGGTCGACGACCATCCGATGTGGCGCGACGCGGTCGCCCGCGATCTTTCCGAGTCGGGTTTCGAGGTGGTGGCGACCGCCGGTGACGGACCGCAGGCCGTACGCAGGGCGAAGGCGGCCATGCCCGATGTCCTCGTGCTCGACCTCAATCTGCCCGGCATGCCCGGCGTGCAGGTCTGCAAGGAGCTCGTCGGCTCCCACCCGGGCCTGCGGGTGCTGGTGCTCTCGGCGAGCGGTGAGCACGCCGACGTACTGGAAGCGGTCAAGTCGGGCGCCACCGGTTATCTGCTCAAGTCCGCCAGTACGCAGGAGCTGACCGAGGCCGTGCGGTCCACGGCCGTCGGCGATCCCGTCTTCACGCCGGGCCTGGCCGGACTGGTCCTCGGCGAATACCGCAGGCTCGCCTCCGACCCCGCACCCGTCGCTTCGGACGAGCCCAAGGCCCCGCAGCTCACCGAGCGCGAGACCGAGGTGCTGCGGCTGGTGGCCAAGGGGCTCTCGTACAAGCAGATCGCCGAGCGCCTGGTCATCTCGCACCGCACCGTCCAGAACCACGTCCAGAACACCCTGGGCAAGCTCCAGTTGCACAACCGGGTGGAGCTGGTGCGATATGCGATCGAGCGCGGCCTGGACGACGCCTGAACGCGCCGGAGCGTGCAGCCCCGCACCTGTGAGACCAACCGCCCCGTAACGCAACGGATTTGACCTTCCACCCCATCCCCGAGTGACCTGGATCACGATTAGCGTGATGGCCCGGGGGGCTCACTTCGGCGAAGGGATGCTGCCATGCGGGTCGGAGTACTGACCGGGGGCGGGGACTGCCCCGGGCTCAACGCGGTCATCCGCGCCATAGTCCGCAAGGGCGTGCAGGAGTACGGCTACGACTTCATCGGATTCCGGGACGGCTGGCGCGGCCCGCTGGAGGGCGCGACGGTGCCGCTCTCCATCCCCGCGGTGCGGGGCATCCTGCCGCGCGGCGGTACCGTCCTCGGTTCCTCGCGCACCAATCCGCTCGGCGCGGAGCACGGCGTACGCCGGATCAGGGACAACCTCGCCACATACGAGGTCGATGCGCTCGTCGCGATCGGCGGCGAGGACACACTCGGTGTGGCGGCGACCCTGTCCGACGAGCACGGCATCAAATGCGTCGGCGTTCCCAAGACCATCGACAACGATCTCTCCGCCACCGACTACACCTTCGGCTTCGACACGGCGGTCGGCATCGCCACCGAGGCGATCGACCGGCTGCACACCACGGCCGAGTCCCATATGCGGGTCCTCGTCGTGGAGGTGATGGGCCGTCACGCGGGCTGGATCGCTCTGCACTCGGGTCTGGCGGGCGGTGCGAACGTCATCCTCATCCCGGAACAGCGCTTCGACATCGAGCAGGTCTGTGCCTGGGTGGTCTCCCGCTTCGGAGCGAGCTACGCACCGATAGTGGTGGTCGCCGAAGGGGCCGTGCCCCAGCAGGGCGAGATGATCCTCAAGGACGGATCGCACGACTCCTTCGGTCATGTCCGCCTCTCCGGCGTCGGCGAATGGCTGGCCAAGCAGATCGAGAGCCGCACCGGCAAGGAGGCCAGAACGACCGTCCTCGGCCACGTCCAGCGCGGCGGCACGCCGAGTGCCTTCGACCGCTGGCTGGCCACCCGCTTCGGCCTGCACGCCATCGATGCCGTGCGGGACGGCGACTTCGGCACGATGGTGGCCCTGAAGGGCACCGACATCGTGCGGGTGCCGATCGCGGAGGCGACGGCCCGGCTGAAGACGGTCGACCCGGCCCTCTACGCGGAGGCCGGTGTCTTCTTCGGCTGAGCGGCGCGGGCCGGGCGGCGCGCCGGAGGAAGGGGGCGACAACAGAGGTGTCCCCGGAGCGGGCCGGACGGCGCGCCGGGGACATGGGCCGTATATTCGCGATGACCGGCCCATGTCCCTTGATCCATGCGATGTACGGGAGAAGTCGTGGAAATCCTGGCATTCGGTGTGCAGTCCGACGAGAAGCCGCTGATCGAGAAGGCCTTCGCCGGACAGCACGAGGTCCGTTGCCTGGACGTCTTCCTCACCGGGGACACCGCACCGATCGCGGCGGGCTACGAGATCATTTCCACCAGCGTCAACGCGGATCTGGGCAGCGCCGTCCTGCAGACCCTCGCGGCGGGTGGCACGCAGATGATCGCCCAGCGCTCCACCGGCTTCAACAACATCGACCTCGATGTGGCCGAACGGCTCGCGCTGCGGGTCGCCCGGGTCTCGTACTACTCGCCGTACTCGGTCGCGGAATTCGCCTGGACCCTCGCGATGGCGGTCAACCGCCGGATCATCCGCGCCGCGAGCCGCACCCGTGACTTCGACTTCCGGCTCGACGGACTCCTCGGCCGGGACATGCACGGCCGCACGGCCGGAGTGATCGGTACGGGCAAGATCGGTGAGGCCTTCACCCGGATCGCCCACGGCTTCGGCATGAAGCTGCTCGGCTGGGACGCCGTCCAGAACCCGGCCTGTGTCGGCCTCGGTATGGAATATGTCGAGAAGGAGCGGCTCCTGGCCGAGTCCGACCTCATCAGCCTGCACGTCCCGCTGCTGCCCACGACCCACCACATCATCGACGAGGACGCCCTGGCGCACATCAGGAACGACGCGATCCTGATCAACTCCAGTCGTGGCGGACTCATCGACACGGCGGCACTGGTCACCGAGCTCCGCGCGGGCCGTCTGCTGGGCGTAGGACTCGACGTGTACGAGGCGGAGGCCGGGCTCTTCTTCCTCGACAAGTCCCTGGAGGGCATCGACGACGACACCCTCGCCCGGCTCGTCACCTTCCCGAACGTCATCGTGACCTCGCACCAGGCGTACTACACCCAGGAGGCGGTGGCCCAGATCATCGACGCCACCGTCCAGAACGTCGCCGACTATCTGGCCGGCCGCCGCAGCGACAACGTCCTCGTCCCCGTGCTCTCCCGGTGAGCCGGGACCCCGGAGCTCCGCCGGGACCCCGGCCGGCCCTTCAGCCGGCCACCGGCAGCCCCGCCAGCAGCCCGGCCACGATCGTGACCCCGCGCAGCGTCAGCACCGACTCCGGATGGAACTGCACCGAGGCGAAGCCCGGCCCGCGCAGCGCGTGCAGCTCCCCGGTCGCCGCGTCCAGGCTCACTTCGATGCCGTGCGCCGCCAGTTCGGTGACCGCCCCGTCGTCGCAGCGCGCGGTGAAGCTGTTGTAGAAGCCGACCGTCTCCGGCCGCCCGAACAGATCGATCCGGGTCTGCGCACCCTGGTACGGCACGGCCTTGCGGACGATGTCCAGCCCCAGCTCCGCCGCGATCAGCTCATGGCCCAGACAGACCCCCAGCAGACCGTGCCGGTGGTCACGGACCAGCTCCGCGGCGAATCCGCGCAGCAGCCGCATCTTCGGATCGGCCGTGTCGCCCGGATCCCCGGGGCCGGGGCCCAGCACGACCGGGCCCTCGTGCGCCCGTACGCGTTCGCGCAGCCCGGGCTCGTCGTAGCGGTGCACCGACACCTCCAGACCCGAGGAACGCAGCAGATGGGCCAGCATCGCGGTGAACGTGTCCTCCCCGTCGATCACCAGAGCGTGGCCGGACAGCTCGTGCGTCCGCTCCTGCATCCGCAGCCAGAACGGCGCGAGGCCGTCCCGCCGGGCTTCCAGCGCCGCCTGCACCTGCGGGTCGCCGGCCAGCTGCGCACGCGCGGCCCCGTCCCGCGGACGGCCCGGCAGCACCCCCAGCGCGGCCAGCACCCCGGCCGCCTTCGCGTGGGTCTCGGCGACCTCGCTGTCCGGATCGGAGTGACGCACGAGCGTCGCCCCGACCGGCACCCGCAACCGCCCGTCGGCCGCAATGTCGGCGGTACGGATCAGGATCGGCGAGTCCAGGGTCTGGGCCCCGCCGGGCCCCTCCCGCAGCAGCGCCAGGGCACCCGCGTAGTAGCCGCGCCCGCCGGGCTCGTACCGTTCGATGACCCGGCAGGCGTTCTGCACGGGTGAGCCGGTGACCGTCGCCGCGAACATGGTCTCCTTCAGCACCTCCCGCACATCCAGCGAGGAGCGCCCGCGCAGCTCGTACTCCGTGTGGGCGAGATGGGCCATCTCCTTGAGCCGGGGCCCGACCACCACGCCGCCCATGTCGCCGACGGTGCACATCATCTTGAGTTCCTCGTCGACCACCATGGAGAGCTCGTCCCGCTCCTTGCGGTCGGAGAGGAAGGCCAGCAGACCCCCGACGGTCGGGCCCTCGGCGGGATAGCGGTACGTGCCGCTGATCGGGTTCATCACGACCGTCCCGCCGGACATCCGCACATGCACCTCGGGACTCGCACCGACGAGCGTCCTCCCGCCCGTCACCCGCCGCCCCGAGGCGGCGGGCCCGTCGGCCCCCTCGTCGCCCGTGTGTACGACGAAGGTCCAGTACGCGCCCCGCTCACCGGCCAGCAGCCGCCGGAAGAGGGCCAGCGCGTCCGGCCGCCCGAAGCCGGGGATCTCGCCCCGGAAGGTCCGCCGGATGACGAAGTTCGCGCCCTCGCCCTGTCCGATCTCGTCCTCGACGACCCGCCGGACGATCCCCGCGTACTCCTCGTCGGAGACATCGAAGGCCCCGCCCTCGACACGTACGTCATGGGTCGGCAAACGGTCCAGCACCTCGGCGAGCGGCAGCTCGTACGCCTCCTCCGCGACCAGCACGGACAGCGGTGTCCCGTCGTCACGCACGTCGAAACCGCGCTCGGCGATCTGCCGGAACGGCACCAGGGCGAGCGAGGGCAGCGGACCGACCGGGAGGTCGGCGAGCCGGTCCACCTCACGCACCCGGCCGATCAGCACCTCGACCGTGTCGTGGTCGTGACCGGGGGTACGCCTGCGCAGCAGCGCGAACGGTGGGGAGCCGGCACGAAGAAGCCTCTCGATGACGAGGTCCGTGCGGTGGGGCTGAGACATCGTGGTGTTCCTTCCGGATGGAGGAACGGCTCCCGAAACGCAGAGAAGGCCGCCCCTCGGGCGGCCTTCGCGTGGTCTGTCGCGCGATCGATCAGTGGGCCGCCGGATGAGCGGTCCACCACCAGTTCTGGGTCGTCTGCGCGAACATGCTCCGAACCCTAACGGATGCCCGGGTCATCCGAGCGCGCGTCTCAACTATTGAGCGTACGGATGGACGCATCGCCGGACCCCGTAATGTTGTCGATGTGACCGTGAACGCCAATACCTCCGTCGCCGGTGGCAACACCTGGCGAGACCTTCCCGCGGCGCAGCAGCCCGAGTACCCCGATGCCGAGGCTCTGCGCGATGTACTCGCGGACCTCACGTCGTATCCGCCGCTCGTCTTCGCGGGCGAGTGCGACCAGCTGCGTGCCCGCATGGGAGCCGTCGCCAAGGGCGAGGCGTTCCTGCTGCAGGGCGGTGACTGCGCCGAGGCCTTCGACGCCGTGTCGGCCGAGCACATCCGGGCCAAGCTGAAGACGCTGCTCCAGATGAGTGCTGTTCTGACCTACGCGGCCTCCGTGCCGGTGGTCAAGGTGGGCCGGATCGCCGGCCAGTACTCCAAGCCGCGCTCCAAGTCGACCGAGACCCGCGACGGCGTCACCCTGCCGACCTACCGCGGTGACTCCGTCAACGGCTTCGCCTTCACCGAGGAAGCCCGCGTTCCGGACCCGGAGCGGCTGAAGCAGATGTACCACGCGTCCGCTTCCACGCTGAACCTGGTCCGCGCCTTCACCACCGGCGGTTACGCCGACCTGCGCCAGGTGCACGCCTGGAACCAGGACTTCGTGAAGTCGTCGCCGTCCGGCCAGCGCTACGAGGCGCTCGCCCGCGAGATCGACAACGCGCTGAACTTCATGAAGGCGTGCGGTACGGACCCGGCCGAGTTCAAGGCGGTCGAGTTCTACGCCTCGCACGAAGGCCTGCTGCTGGACTACGAGTCGGCGCTGACCCGCATCGACTCGCGCACCGGCCGGCTGTACGACACCTCGGGCCACATGGTCTGGATCGGCGAGCGCACCCGTCAGATGGACGGCGCGCACATCGAGTTCGCCTCGAAGATCCGCAATCCCATCGGGATCAAGCTCGGCCCGACGACCACCGTCGACGAGGCGCTCGGCTACATCGAACGCCTCGACCCCGAGCGCGAGCCCGGCCGGCTGACCTTCATCGTCCGCATGGGCGCCGACAAGGTCCGCGACAAGCTTCCCGACCTCGTCGAGAAGGTCACCGCCTCAGGTGCCACTGTGGCCTGGGTGACCGACCCGATGCACGGCAACACCTTCGAGGCCGCCTCCGGCCACAAGACGCGTCGCTTCGACGACGTCCTGGACGAGGTCAAGGGCTTCTTCGAGGTGCACAAGGGCCTCGGTACGCACCCGGGCGGCATCCATGTCGAACTCACCGGCGACGACGTCACCGAGTGCGTCGGTGGCGGACACGAGATCTTCGTGGACGATCTGCACCAGCGCTACGAGACGGCCTGCGACCCGCGGCTCAACCGCAGCCAGTCCCTCGACCTGGCGTTCCTGGTCGCTGAGATGTACCGGGACCAGTAGGCATCACCGCAGGTGCTGTGCGTACGACTGTGGGGCACGGATCGATGTGATCCGTGCCCCACAGGGCGTTCGGAGGTTTTCACCGACTCTCGGCGCCGGGTAAGGTTAGGTTAGCCTCACCGATTACGGGGTGGCAGCAACGACCGATCCCGCCGGGAGGTGAACCGCGTGTACGTCTGCTCGTGCTTCGGCATCACGGAGAAGCAGGTCAAGGAACATGCGGACGCCGGCGCGTGCACGCCCCGGCAGATAGCCTCCGCCTGCAAGGCGGGCACGGACTGCGGCGGCTGCGTCCGCGCCATCCAGGCGATGCTGGGCCGCGGCGCCTGCCCGCGTCGCGAACTGCTGGACCGGAAGCGGACGCCCGGCACGGCCGACGACTCCGCAGCGGATGTCGTCCCCGCGTCCGATCCGGAGATCGCTCCCGGCATCGCCCCGGGCGTGACCCCGGGAATCCGGCTCTTCGAAGCGGCCTGACTTCGCGGGGCCCGGCCCTCGTGAGAGTCCTGGGCATGCGAGCCCGGCATGAACCGAACGAGGGATCCTAGCTGTCCGGCTGCTCGATCTGCTGCGCGATGTAGAGCGGTTCGCCGAGCTTCTCGACCAGCTCCAGCTGGGTGTCGAGGTAGTCGATGTGTTCCTCCTCGTCCTCCAGGATCGACTCAAAGATGTTTGCGGACGTGATGTCGCCCTTGCCGCGCATCAGCTCGATCCCGCGCTTGAGGCGGTCGATCGCCTCCACCTCGACCTGGCGGTCGGCCTGGAACATCTCGGTGACGGTCTGCCCCACCCTTACATGGAAAAGCCGCTGGTAGTTGGGCAGCCCATCGAGGAAGAGGATGCGGTCCGTGAGGATCTCGGCGTGCTTCATCTCGTCGAACGACTCGGAGCGGGTGTACTTCGCGAGCTTCGTCCAACCGAAGTTGTCCTGCATCTTTGCATGCAGGAAGTACTGGTTGATGGCAGTCAATTCGGCGGTCAGCTGCTCGTTCAGGAACTCAAGGACCTCGGGGTCGCCCTGCATCGCAGAGGCTCCTTCCAACCGGTGAACGGGGCAAGTTGGCCGCATCCTCGCATCGCACCCGGTGATCGTCCAGTAAGTACATGCTTAGTACGAGTTGCGTGAATTGTCCCTGCCTTGGTCGGGACCACCCCTGCCTGTCTGTCACCATGGAGGCATGGGTCAGCCGGAAAGCCGGGAAAACCGCGCGTCAGAGCAGTCCGAGCTTCCGCCGGGACAGCGACTCCAGCGTGGTTGGCCGGTTACCCACTACGGGCCGGTTCCCAAGTTCAAGCCCGATCGCTGGGAGTTCCGGGTCTTCGGTGCCACGGCGGACGGCGAGAAGCACTGCTGGAACCATCAGGAGTTCTCGGAGCTGCCGTTCACCTCGGTGGTCGCCGACCTGCACTGCGTCACCAAATTCAGCATGCTCGGCGCCGAATGGGGCGGGGTTCTCGCCCGTACGATCCTGGAACTCGCGCCCCCCGCACCGAACGTCACTCATGTGATGGTCTGGGCCGAGTACGGGTTCAGCTCGAATCTGCGGCTCTCCGACTTCGCCTCGGACCGAACACTTTTCGCCACCCACAAGGGCGGTGAGCTGCTCACCGCCGAGCACGGCTTTCCGCTCCGGCTCGTGGTGCCGCACCTCTATGCCTGGAAGGGGCCCAAGTGGGTCCGCGGCGTCGAGTACATGACCGCCGACCGCCGGGGCTTCTGGGAGGAGCGCGGCTACCACAACATCGGCGACCCGTGGCGCGAGCAGCGTTACTCGTATCAGGAGGAGCCCGGGGACGGCCCCGAGCTCTGACCTGGCGGTCGCCGGTCCGTGTGTGGCGCCCCGTGCTGCATGGCGATCCCCCAATGCCGAGTAGCGGTTCCTGGTGACAAGAGGAACCACATACCCGCACGGGGTATTCCTCAATGCTGGAAACAGGAGGGTGGGCGAGGCGCTCAGTCCCGGTCGCGCAGGCCCTTCAGCCGGGCCACGTCCGCCGCGTGGCCTTCCTTGCCGCCCGGCGTCTCGATGATCAGCGGCACGCCCGCGGTCGCCGGATGCGAGAACAGCTCCCGGAACGGTTCCTCGCCGATGTGCCCGGCGCCGATGTTCTCGTGCCGGTCCTTGTGGGCGCCCACCACGTCCTTGGAGTCATTGGCGTGGATCAGTTTCAGCCGGCCCTCGCCGACCGTCTCCACCAGCAGGTCCAGGGTCTGCCGCATGCCTGCGGGGCCCGCCAGGTCGTGGCCCGCCGCGTAGATGTGGCAGGTGTCGAGGCAGACACCGAGCCTGGGGTGGGCGTCGAGTGCGTCGAAGTACGGGCCGAAGTCCCAGGTCCGCGAGCAGAGCGAGAACCCCTGCCCGGCGGTCGACTCCAGCAGGAGGTACGGGTCGTCGTCGTGTGTCAGCTCGTCCAGGAGCGGCCTCAGGTGCGTGCGTACCTGGTCGAGGGCCTGCGCGCGCGGCCGGCCGCCGGTCGCCGATCCGGTGTGCACCACGACCCCCAGGGCGCCGATCTCGCGGGCCCGGCGCAGCGAGTGACGCAGCGATTCCACGGACTTCTCGACGGTGGCCTCGGTGTGCGAACCGAAGTTGATCAGATAGGGGGCGTGGACGTAGGCGGGTATGGATCCGGCGGCGCACTCGGCTCGGAACTGCTCGTCCTGGGCCGGGTTGCCGACGGGCGTCGCCCAGCCGCGCGGGTTGGCGACGAAGACCTGGACGGCCTCCGCCCCCATCTCGCGGGCGTAGGAGAGGCCCACCTTGGCGAGGCCGCCGGCCACGGGAACATGGCCGCCGACGGGGTTGCGCATGTGGATCTAGAGTCCCTTGGTCTTGATGGTGATGGTGCTGCCCTCGGGGGCCTGCTTGCCGCCGTCGACGGACTGGCTCGCGATCGTGTCGCTGAAGGAGAGGAACGGGCGGTCGACCTTGACTTCGAAGCCCGCGTCCTCCAGCTCGGTCCTGGCGTCGTCGAGGTTCTTACCGGTGACGTCCGGGACGTCGATCATCCGCGGTCCCTTGGAGACCGTGAGCGTGATGGTGTCGCCCTCGGCGGCCCGGCTGCCCTCGGCCGGTGACTGATGCGCGATGTCGCCCGCGACCTCGGGGGAATTGACCCGGTCGGGCAGTACCTCGGCCTTCAGTCCCTCCTCGTCCAGCGCGGCGGTGGCGTCCTCGACGGACAACCCGGTGACATCGGGGACATCGACCGGAGCGCCCTTGCTGACCACCAGGGCGACCGCGGAGTCCGGGTGGCGCTCGGTGCCCGCCTCGGGGTCCGTACGGATCACATCGCCCCGGTCCGTCTCCTCGCTGAACTCCTTGGTGACCATGCCGGGCACCAGGCCGGCCTTCTCCAGCGCACGTTTGGCATCGGCTGCTGAGAGGCCCTGGACATCGGGCACCTTCACGATCTCGGGGCCGCGCGAGACGACCAGCGTCACCGCGTCGTTCCCCCGGATGCGGGCGCCGGAACCGGGGTCGCTGCTGATGACCTCGCCGCGCGGCACGGTGTCGCTGTAGTCCCGCTTGACGCCCTTGAGCTCCAGGCCCGCGTCCGAGAGCCGCTTCTGGGCGGCCTTCTCGGTCTGCCCGAGCAGCGAGGGGACCCGCGTGAACTGCCCGGAGTTGATGTACCAGACACCGGTGCCGACCCCCAGCACCAGCAGCACGGCGACGACCGCGGCTATGACAGAGCGTCGCGGATCGAGTCGGCGCCGGCCCCCCGGTGCGGGCTGCGTCGATATCGGCGGCGGCATTTCCAGCCGGCTGGTGTGGTGGGCGACGCCCTGGTCGGCCGGGAGTAGCCGGGGGATCACGCTCGTGCGGTCCTCGGCGGCGTCGTGCGTCTCGGCGAGGGCCTGCGGCGGAACGGCGTCGAGCTGCGCGTCGGTGAGGCCGGAGCGGGCCTCACGGGTCTCGGCGAGCAATGCCACCGCGTCGAACGGGCGGACCTCGGGGTTGCGGGCGGTGGCGCTCGCCACCAGGTCGTCGAGCTCGACGGCCAGGCCCGCGACGGCGGCCGACGGGGCCGGGACGTCCGCGTTGAGGTGCTGGTAGATGACCTGGGCGGGGGTGTCACCGGCGTGCGGCTTGGATCCGGTCAGCATTTCGTACAGGACGACACCACAGGCGTACACATCGGTGCGGGTGTCCGCCGTGCCGTGCTCTATCTGCTCGGGGGCGAGGTAGGAAACCGTGCCCAGGACGGACCCGGTGGTGTTGGTGACGGCGCCCACGGCCCGGACGAGCCCGAAGTCGGCGACCTTGACCCGGCCGTCGTCCCCTATGAGGACGTTCTCCGGCTTCATGTCGCGGTGCACGAAGCCCGCCCGGTGCGCGGCGCCGAGGGCGGCGAGAACCGGTTCCAGGATGTCCAGTGCGGCCCTCGGCTGAAGGGCGCCGCGATCGCGCAGTACGTCGCGCAGGGTGCAGCCCGCGACGTACTCCATCGCGAGGTAGACGTACTGCCCCTGGGCGCCCTGGTCGAAGACCGCGACCACATTGGGGTGCGCCAGCCGGGCCACGGACTTGGCCTCACGGATGAAGCGCTCCACGAACGAGGCGTCGGTGGCGAGCGCCGGATGCATCACCTTGAGGGCGAGCACCCGGTCGAGCCGGGTGTCCACGGCCCGGTAGACCGTGGCCATGCCGCCCACGGCGATGCGGGCATCGACGCGGTAACGGCCGTCGAGCAATTGCCCGACAAGAGGGTCCTGGAGGGTCGTATCCACGCATGCGAGTCTACGAGCAGCCACGGACACGACCCACGGGCCGGGGCACAGCCGGGGCAGTACTGCAGCCGAGTCGTGACAGGGACATGCACCCCGAGGCGTCCTGGCCAGCCACGGTCGCGCCCCGCAGGGCCGCAAGGGGTCCCGGTGGCTCCCGGCGGATCAGAACGCCGGACGTTCCGGGTCCAGCACCGCGCGCCCCTCCACCGGTGACGAAGCCTCGGCGAAGTGCCGGCGCGGGATCCGGCCCGCGCGGTACGCCAGCCTCCCGCCCTCCACCGCGTGCCGCATCGCCGCGGCCATCAGCTCGGGTTCCTGGGCCCGGGTCACCGCGGACGCCAGCATCACCGCCGCGCACCCCAGCTCCATCGCGAGCGCCGCGTCCGACGCCGTTCCGGCGCCCGCGTCGAGAATCACCGGCACCCGGGCCTGCTCGACGATCAGCTGGAAGTTGTGCGGGTTGCGGATGCCGAGGCCGGAGCCGATGGGGGAGCCGAGCGGCATGACCGCCGCGCACCCCACGTCCTGGAGCCTGCGGGCCAGCACCGGGTCGTCATTGGTGTAGGGCAGCACGGTGAAGCCGTCGTCCACCAGGGTCTCCGCTGCGTCCAGCAGCTCGATCGGATCGGGCAGCAGGGTCCGCTCGTCGGCCACCACCTCCAGCTTGATCCAGTCGGTGCCGAGCGCCTCGCGGGCCAGCCGGGCGGTCAGCACGGCCTCGCCCGCGGTGAAGCAGCCCGCCGTGTTCGGCAGCACGCGGATGGAGAGCCGCCGGAGCACGGAGAGCACCGAACCCTGCACGGTCGGATCGAGGCGGCGCATCGCGACGGTGGTCAGTTCGGTACCGGAGGCGGTCAGCGACCGTTCCAGCACGTCGAGGCTGGGTGCCCCGCCGGTACCCATGATCAGCCGGGAGCCGAAGGCGGTGTCGCCGAGGGTGAAGAGGTCGTCGGACACCGTCAGCCTCCCTGGACCGCGGTCAGGACCTCGACGCGGTCCCCGTCACCGAGTACGGCGGCGGACCACTGGCCGCGCGGGACGACGGTCTCGTTGACGGCGGCCGCGACGCCGGAGTGCGCGGCGGTCAGGGCGGCGACGAGGGCGTCCAGGGTGGTGCCCGCGGCGAGCAGGCGGACCTCGCCGTTCACGGACACGGACAGGGGGGCGAGGCCGGGCTCGGGCGTGGAAGCGGCCACGGAGAGGGGCGTGGGCTCGGTCATGCGGGCTGCTCCTGACGTACGGGGGCGGCGGGCGAGAAACGGAACGGGGTGAAGGGGCGGGCCGGCTCGGGCAGCTCGCCGTCGGCCAGGAGCGCCGCCATGACGTCACCGGTGATGGGGGTGAGCAGCACCCCGTTGCGGTGGTGGCCGGTGGCGAGGTGGAGGCCGGGCAGGGCGGTGGGGCCGAGCAGCGGCGCGTTGTCGGGGGAGGCGGGGCGCAGACCGGCACGGGTCTCGGTGAGCGGCAGTTCGGTGATGCCCGGCACCAGTTCGTGGGCGTCCCGCAGCAGTTCGTAGACGCCGCCCGCGGTGACGGTGGTGTCCCAGCCCATCTCCTCGCTGGTGGCGCCGACGACCAGTTCGCCGTTCTCGCGCGGTACGAGATAGACATGGCTGCCCCGGACCACGGCCCGGACCGTCCGGGTGAGGAGGGGCGCGTACGCGGCGGGCACCGTCAGCCGCAGCACCTGCCCCTTCACCGGACGGATCGGCGGCACGACCTCGTCCGGCAGTCCCGGGAGCCTGCCGCTCAGGCTGCCCGCGGCGAGCACGACCTGGTCGGCGGTGAGTTCCGTGCCCCCGGCGAGGACGGCTCCGGCGGCCCGGTCGCGGACCACCGTCAGGCGCTCCACCCATCCGCGGTGGAAGACCACCCCGGCCCGCTCGCAGGCGGTCAGCAGAGCGGCGGCCAGTCGACGGGGGTCGATCTGGTGGTCGCCGTCGACCCGCAGACCGCCGCGGACGCCCGGCGCGAGCATCGGCTCCAGGCGGCGGCATTCGCGGCCGGTGAGCCACTCCGACTCCAGGCCGGAACGCTGCTGCAGGGCGTGCAGTTCCCGCAGATGGGCACGGTCGTCGGAGTCCAGCGCGACGGCCAGCGTGCCGCAGGCGCGGAAGCCGGTCTCCCGCCCGCTCGCCGCCTCCAGTTCGGCCGCGAAGTCGGGATAGCGGGCGGCCGAGGCGACATTGAGGCCCAGCAGCATCTGTTCGCCGTAGTGGAGTTCGGTGACGGCGGCCAGCATGCCGGCCGCCACCCGGGCGGCCCCGCCGCCCGGTTCGGGGTCGACGACCGCGGTGCGCAGTCCGCGTTGCGCGGCCCGCCAGGCGGTCACCAGACCGATGATCCCGCCCCCGATGACGAGGACATCGGATCCGTCTCCGTTCCGTGTAGAACGCATGGGCGTCCAGCCCCTCCCTTCGCCGGCATGACCCGGATCAGGTTCGTACGGTCGGAGGCCGCCGCAGCCTCCCTCTCAGCCCGGTGCGTCCGGGCTCCCGCGAGTGTTTTACGTTGGCCACCCTAAACCCCGCCCGCCGGACCCAGTAAGGGAGCAGCCACCGTGGCCCGTTCGCTCGACGGACTCGTCCTCTCGCCGGTCGCCGACCAGGCCCCGGGTCAGGTCGGTACCCGTACCCGCTTCACGTACCACGAGGAGAACGGCCGGATCTGGGCCGAGTACGCGGGCGGCGACGTGGTCCGCGGCCACCTTGTCGGCACGCGCGTCGACGACACCCTCGACTTCCGCTATGTCCAGCTGAAGCAGGACGGAACGACATCCTCCGGCCACTGTGTCTCCACTGTCGTCGACCTGGCGGACGGCAGGGTCCGGCTGGACGAGCGGTGGGAATGGGAGTCCCAGGACGGCAGCGGTAGGAGCACGGTGGAGGAACTCCCCTTTCCTGACGGTGCGTCAGGTGTTTAAGGTGTACGGGTGAGCGAGCAGCAGCAGTCGGAGCGGCCGGACCGGCGGGCGGGGCGACGTGTCGTCATCGTCGGCGCCGGCATGGCCGGAGTACAGACGGCGGTGGCCCTGCGGGAGCAGGGCTTCACCGGCCCCGTCACCCTGATCGGTGCCGAACCGCACCAGCCCTACGACCGGCCCCCGCTGTCCAAGGCGGTACTGCTGGGCGAGGCCGAGGGCTCCGCGTTCGATGTCGACTTCGAGGCATTGGACATCGATCTGCGGCTGGGGCGCGAAGTCACCGGTGTGCGGCCCGGGGCGCACGAGCTCGACACTCCGTCAGGGCCTGTTCCTTACGACGTCCTGGTGGTCGCGACCGGCGCCGAACCGATCATCCTGCCCGGTACCGAAGGCGTTCCCGGTGTCCATCTGCTGCGTACCCTCGACGACGCGGCACGACTGCGGCCCGTCCTCGACGAGCGGCACGGCGTCGTGGTCGTCGGAGCGGGCTGGATCGGCGCGGAGTTCGCCACCGCGGCCCGCGCCGCGGGCTGCGAGGTCACCGTCGTCGAGGCCGCCGACCGGCCGCTCGCCGGCGCGATGCCCGCCGAGGTGGCTGCCCCGATGGCCGCCTGGTACGCCGAGAGCGGCGCCGAACTCCTCACCGGGGCCCGGGTCGAGCGCATCGAACCCGGCCGCGTGATCCTCGCGGACGGCCGCGCGATCCCGGCCGGAGCGGTCGTCGTCGGCATCGGCGCACGGCCCTCCACCGCCTGGCTGGCCGGTTCCGGCATCGCCCTCGGCCCCGACGGATCGGTGACCGCCGACGATGCGCTGCGCACCTCGCTGCCCGATGTGTACGCGGTGGGCGACTGCGCCTCGTTCCCCTCCGCCCGATACGGCGAACGCCTTCTCGTCCACCACTGGGACAACGCCCTCCAGGGCCCCCGCACCGCCGCCGCCAACATCATCGCGGCAGGGGCCGAGGACGGTCCGGCGCCGCAGACCTACGACCCCGTGCCGTACTTCTGGTCCGAGCAGTTCGGCCGGTTCGTGCAGTACGCGGGCCACTGCGGGGCGGCCGACACCCTGCTGTGGCGCGGCGATCCGGCGGAGCCCTCCTGGTCGGTGTGCTGGCTGCGCGACGGCATCCTGGTCGCGGTCCTCGCCGTCGGGCGCCCCCGTGATCTGGCGCAGGGGCGCAGGCTCATCGAGGCGGGGGCGCGGCTCGATCCGGCACGGGTCGCGGACCCCTCCGTACCGCTGAAGTCGGCGACCCTCTGACGGCGTACCCGCACCCCCGTACGGTCGGCCCGGCTACCGACTGTCGGTCCGGGATGGCACGCTTGTCCCCGTGACCGAGATTGACGCAAAGATCGATGCTCTCGTCCCTGCCTGGCTCCACCTCCCCGACATCGCGGAAATGCTCGATGTCGAGGTGACGCGCGTGCGGCAGCTGGTCAAGGAGGGCCAGCTCATCGCCGTACGACGTGGTGAGAACCGGGCGCTGCAGGTGCCTGCCGCCTTCATCGCGGGCGACAAGGTCGTCAAGGGCCTCTCCGGCACCCTGACGCTGCTGCGGGACGACGGCTTCACCGACGAAGAGATGCTGGAGTGGCTCTTCACCCCCGACCCGACCCTGCCCGGCACCCCCGCCCAGGCGCTGAGCGAGAATCGCGGCACGGAGGTGAAGCGTCGCGCCCAGGCGCTCGCCGTCTGACCGCCGGCCGTAGGTGAGGTGCGGGCCCCGTGGTATGGCGCGGCCCGCACCCCGCACCGTTCCGATCAACCGCTCCACGACGCTCTCCAGGGGGAACCGCACCATGTCCACGCCTCGCGCGCTGCTGTCCGACGCCCGGCTGTATCTGTGCACGGACGCCCGCAAGCGGCAGGGCGACCTCCCCGCCTTCCTGGACGCCGTCCTCTCCAGTGGGGTGGACATCGTCCAGCTGCGCGACAAGGGCATGGAAGCGGCCGAGGAGCTCGAACACCTGGCCGTCCTCGCCGAGGCCTGCCGACGCCACGACAAGCTCCTCGCGGTGAACGACCGGGCCGATGTCGCCCACGCCATCGGCTCCGACGTGCTGCATCTCGGCCAGGGCGACCTGCCGGTGCCCGCCGCCCGCGCCGTCATCGGCGAGGAGGTGGTCATCGGCCGCTCCACCCACGCGGAGTCCGAGGTCGACGCGGCCGTCGCCGAGCCCGGTGTGGACTACTTCTGCACCGGCCCCTGCTGGCCCACGCCGACCAAGCCCGGCCGGCCCGCCCCCGGTCTGGACCTGGTGCGCTACGCCGCCTCGCTCGGCACGCGGCGCCCGTGGTTCGCCATCGGCGGGATCGACGCGGGAAATCTCGACGAGGTGCTGAACGCCGGAGCCCGCCGGGTGGTCGTCGTGCGGGCGATCACCGAGGCCGCCGACCCCACCGCCGCCACCGCGGAGCTCGCCGGGCGAATCCGGGCACGCGCTGGGGACTGATCCGGCCAGATGTCCGAGGAGTGGACAAACAACCAGTCAATTCGGACAATTAACGCTGGTCTGGTCCTGTGGTCGTCGCACTCTGGTTAACCTGCCCGTATGGCCCTTGGCACATCTTCCACCAGGACGGATCACGCGCGTACGGTGCGTGAGCTCCTTGCGACCGGCAAGACCTCGTATTCGTTCGAGTTCTGGGCGCCGAAGACCGAGAAGGGCGAGCGGAATCTCTGGAACGCGCTCCGCCGTGTGGAGGCGGTGGGGCCGAGCTTCGTCTCCGTGACCTACGGCGCCGGCGGCTCCACCCGGGCCGGAACGGTCAAGGCCACCCAGCAGATCGCCGCCGACTCCACCCTCACCCCGGTCGCGCACCTCACTGCGGTCAACCACTCCGTCGCCGAGCTGCGCAACATGATCGGGCAGTACGCCGATGCCGGAATCCGGAACATCCTCGCCGTGCGCGGGGACCCGCCGGGCGACCCGATGGGTGAGTGGGTCGAGCACCCGCAGGGTGTGCGGTACGCGGCCGATCTCGTCCGGCTCATCAAGGAATCCGGCGATTTCTGTGTGGGCGTCGCGGCATTTCCCGAGATGCATCCCCGCTCGACCGACTGGGACACCGACATCCGGCATTTCGTGGACAAGTGCCGCGCCGGTGCCGACTATGCCATCACTCAGATGTTCTTCAATCCGGAGGACTATTTGCGGATGCGTGACCGCGTGGTCGCGGCGGGTTGCGAAACTCCGATCATCCCCGAGGTCATGCCGCTGACCAGCGTCAAACAACTGGACCGGTTCGCGCAGCTCAGCAACGCGTCTTTCCCTTCCTCTCTGAAAGAACGCATCCTCGCCGCCAAGGACGATCCCGCCGCTGTACGCTCCATTGGTATCGACTTCGCAACGCGGTTCTGCGCGAGGCTGCGCTCCGAGGGTGTGCCCGGACTGCACTTCATCACGCTCAACAACTCGACGGCGACGCTCGAAATCTACGAGAATCTCGGACTGCACAAGCAGTCGTGACCGGCCGTACCCGCCACGACCCGGGGCGGTGGCCGTAGGAGGGGGCGGGCATGGGCTGGACGGTCCTCTACATCGCGTTCGGAATAGTCGCGCTGTGGCTGCTCGGCGAGGTGCTCCTGCAGTACAAGGCGCGTCTGCGCTGGCGTCTGCTCGCCTTCGCGGGCTTCGCCTGTGTCGTCGTCGGCGTGCTGATGCCGTCCGTGTTCGTCATCGCCGTCGGCACGATCGCGTTCGCGACCGGCCAGACGTACGTCACGTTGTCCTTCCGGCGGGGCTTCTCCACCGGCTGGGCGATAGGGGGCAGCCCCGGCGCGAGCCGCCGCCGCCGGGGTGGCGGCGAGCGGGCGCGCCGCGAGCCCACCCTTGAGGTGTCGGACCTGGAGATGGAGTACGACGGTCAGGTCCCCGGGGCGGATGCCACGGCACCGGCGGCCGCGGTCTACGAGCCGGAACCGCTGCCGGACGACACCGGGCAGTACGGCGTCTACGGCGATCACCGGCAGTCGCAGCAGTCGCCCCCGGGTCCGCAGCCCGAGCAGCAGCCCCAGTACGCCGCCTATGAGCCCTACGCCGACCACTCCACGTACGCGGCGCACGGCCAGGACCCGCACGCCGGTCACGATTCCTTCGGCGGGCAGGACTCCCTGGCCGGCCAGTACGACTACGGCACCGACCGGCAGCAGTACGCGGCGTATTCCGATCCGTACATCGGGACCGGCACCACCGGCGGCTCCACGCAGTACGTCTCGTACGACAGCCACGGCAATGGCTTCGACGGCTACGGGGCCCAGCAGCAGCATGCCGCCGACCCGTACGCCCAGGACTACTCCACCGAGACCCCGCCCGGCGGTGTCTGGGTGCCGCAGCAGCGCGAGGGCGAGCAGTACCCGGCCGCGCCCGCGCAGCAGCCCGCCCCGTACCCCAACGGCTACGCCAACGGCAACGGCTACGACGAACAGCAGTACCGCTACTGACACTGACGACGGCCCGGCCAGGGGCTGCGGGGGAGACCGGGGGCGGGACAGCGCCCGGAGACACCCCGAACCCCCGGAGCGCCGAGGGCAGGGTCTTTCTGCCTCACTGGGAGCCCCGGAAGCCGTCCCCCTCCACGATCAGCCCGGCGACCAGCGCCCCCGACATCCCGGCGTGGGCGAGCCCGCCGCCCGGATGCGACCAGCCGCCCGCGGCGTAGAGCCCGGGCAGTCGGGTGCGATTACCTGGATGCAGATACGCGCCCTCCGCCCCCGCCAGCGCGGGCGCGGGCACCGAACCGCCCTCGGCACCGGTCTCGGCCGCGGTCTCCGCCGGGGTCCGTACCTCGGCGTGGAGCAGCCGCTCCCGTATGCCGGGCACGACCGCGCCGGCCGCCTCGATCAGCGCGTCGGCACACCGCTCGCGCAATGCCGCGTCCGTCCAGTCCACCGCCCCGTGCGGAGCGACCGTCGCCATCAGTGTCACCGCCTCGTGCGCGTCGTCGGGGCGGGTCGTCGGGTCGTCGGGGCGCAGCACCGTCACCGTGGGACGGCCGGCGAGCCTGCCGCCGAACACCGCCTCGCGCTCCGCCCCGCCGTCGGCCGGGTGCACCAGCGTCCGGTGCACGGCATCCGCGGGCCGGGCGCCACGCAGCGACAGCAGGACCAGGAACCGGCCCGGCAGTACCCCCTGGCCCGGCCGCGGCTGCACCGTCACGTCGCCGTCCTGCCACGGCTCCTGACCGGGCACCAGCCCCGGATGCGGGCGGGCCCCCAGCACCACATGGGCGGCCTCGGCGACCGTCCCGTCCGCCAGCTCGACACCCGCCGCCCGGCCGTCCTTCTCGACGACCCGGGCCACCTCGCCGCCGAAGACGAACTCCACCTTCCGGGCCAGACACCGCTCGTACACCGCCTGTGCCAGGGCCCGGATCCCGCCGGATACGTACCAACTGCCGAAGGTCTCCTCCATGTACGGCAGCAGGGCGGCCGCCGCCGGTGCGCGCAGCGGGTCCAGCCCGTACGACAGGGCGTATCCGTCGAGGAGGGCCGCGAGCCGGGGGTCCGGGAGCTCCCACGCCCCGATCTCCGTCATCGTGTCCGCCTGCCGGGCCGGACGCAGCAGCCTGCGCTGCCGGAGCGCCGGATAGGGATCACGTCCGAGCACCTGCCAGTCGGCGCGCAACGGCTCTTCGAGCAGCGGGCGCCTCGACCGGTCCCAGGCATCCCGCGCCCGGTCGAGGAACTCGCCCCAGGCCGTGCCCGCACCGCTCCCGAGCGCGGCGTCCAGGGCGGCGACCACTCCGGCCCGTGAGGCATTCGGCAGGGACACCGCCGTGCCGTCCGCGAAGACGTGACGGCTCGCCGGATCGACCTGGGTCATGCCGACGCACCGCTCCAGCGGCTCCTTGCCCGTCTTCACGAACAAGTCGCGGTAGACCGCGGGCAGATGCAGCAGCATGGGGCCGGTGTCGAAGGCGAAGCCCTCATGGGCATACCGGCCGACGGAGCCGCCGAAGGTCTCCGACCGCTCGTACACCGTCACCCGGTGGCCTGCCACGGCGAGCCGGGCCGCCGCCGCCATTGCGCCCATCCCGGCGCCGATCACCGCAATACGTGCCATGTCAGTGACCTTAACGGCCGCCTGTGACACTGACGACCTGGTGCACGACAGGGAGTGGATCAGGTCGTTACTCCAGCGGCCAGTGCGAACCCGCCCCGGCCAGGCGTTTCTCCTCGCGGCGCCGGCTCCTGCGGCGCAGGAACCGGCGGATCCGGGAGGCCAGGAAGAGCAGTGTCACGATGCCGAGCAGCAGCAGCGTCCCGGCGATGACGGCGGCCACCAGCGGATGGAATATCGCGAAGGTGACGATCCCCGCGACGCCCAGGTCCTCGGCCGTGCTCACCGCGATGTTGCTGAACGGCTCGGGAGAGCTGTTGACCGCCATCCTGGTGCCCGCCTTCACCAGATGACTCATCAGCGCGGTGGAACCGCCGATGGCACCAGCCGCGAGCTCCGGCAGCGAACCGCTCTCCCCGGCCAGCAGGGCAGCCACGACGGCACCGGCGACCGGCCTGACAACGGTGTGCACCGAGTCCCAGACCGAGTCCACGTACGGGATCTTGTCCGCCACCACCTCGCAGAGGAAGAGGACAGCGGCCACCACGAGGACATCGGTGCGCTGCAGCGACGCGGGCACCTCGTCGGAGAGGCCGGTCGCGCCGAAGACACCGAGCAGCAGGACCACCGCATAGGCGTTGATCCCGCTCGCCCAGCCGCTTGTGAACACCAGGGGGAGTACGGACACGGGGGCGATCGTAACCAGAAGGCGCGCGGGCGGGGATGGGGTTCGGCGCGCAGCCCTGAGTATCCGTACCTAGGCGGTGAGATGAGTAGGTACGCGGATGGGCTCCGACCTGCGTTGACGGGAGAGTGGAGCACACGGAGAGGGCACGGCCCGGCACCGCCGGCACGGGGCGGCGGAACGGGCGCGGTACCCCCTCCGGAACGGGGGAGCATGACGGAGGGCCCGGGGACCACGGGGGAGAACGGGGGTCACGGGGGAAGGTTCTCCGACGGCACGGAAGGCGCCGGTCCGGCGCAGGCTCGGGGGGATCGAGCCTCGCCGGGCCGGCGCCTTCGTGCATCGGTGCGCCAGATCGCCGCGGGGACGGCCGGGGTGGGGGGCCGGGCGGCCCCACACCGTGGGTCAGCGCCCGCTGACCCTCCCGTGCAGCAGCAGCGACAGCGCCGAGTGCACATCGTCGATCGACCGCTCCGGCTGGAACGCCTGCCAGTCCAGGGCCGCCACGAGCACCATCCCGACCAGGGCCGCGGCCGTCAGCGGAATGTCGATCTCCTCGCTGAGCTCACCGTTGTCCACGCCTTCGCGCAGCACCCCCTCGACCACGGCGACGGCCTCCTGACGCACCACCAGGAGGGTCGACTGCCAGGCCCGGTTGGTGCGCCACAGCTCCGCGACGTAGAGCTGGGTGAAGGACGGATAGCGGTCGATGAAGGCCAGACCGGCCCTGATCATCGCGTCCAGGGCCTCGACCCGGGTGCCGCCGCGCGCCCCGGTCCCCTCGGCCGCGGAGCGCAGCGATGCCGTGAGCAGCCCGACGCCATGGCGCAGCAGCTCCTCGAAGAGCTCGGTCTTGCTCTTGAAGTTGTAGTAGACCGTGCCCTTGGCGACCCCGGCGCGCTCGGCGATCTCGTCCACCGTGGTCGCCGAGAAGCCCTTTTCGGCGATGAGCGTGACGGCCGCCTCGTAGAGCCTCTGCCGGGTGGCCTGACGGCGTGTGGTGCTACTGCTTTCCATACCCCCGATTCTCACAGGTCCGGGCGCGCTCACAGGCTCAGCTCCGGGTGAAGCCGGTCCAGGGTCCACACCTGCTTGCGGCGCGCGGAGAGCGCGGTGAGGGCCAGCGCCCCCGCCGTGAAGGCCAGCAGCACCGCACAGCCCTGCCAGACCGGTCCGAGACCGCCGCCCGTGATCAGCCGCCGCAGCCCGTCGACGATGTAACTCATCGGCAGATAGGGGTGGATCGCGTTGAAGAATCCGGGGCTGGTCTGGACGGGATACGTACCCCCGGCCGAGGTCAGCTGGAGCATCAGTACCGCGAGCACGAGGATGCGTCCCGCGGCCCCGAAGCGGGCGTTGAGCCACTGCACGATCGCGGCGAAGCAGCAGGTGACCAGTGCCAGGAAGCCGATCGTCCCGGCGGCCCTGGTCATCTGCAGCCCGAGTCCCCAGTGCAGCACGGACATCAGAGCGGCCACCTGGAGCAGACCGAGCGCGGCCACCGGCAGCCAGCCCGCGAAGGCGATCCGCCAGGCGGAGGCCCCGGCGGCCAGTGCCCGCCGGTTGAGCGGCTGGATGAGCATGTACGCCACCATCGCGCCGACCCAGAGGGAGAGCGGAATGAAGTAGGGGGCGAAGCCCGTGCCGTAGTTGGGCGCCGCGTGCAGCGACTTGGAGGCCAGCTGCACCGGGTCGGCCATGACTTCGGTACGCGCGTCGCGGTCCTTCTTGTCGTAGTCGGGGATCTTGCCGACGCCGTCGTTGAGCCCCTGGGCGAGGCTGGTCGAACCGTCGCCGAGCCGGATCAGCCCGCTGTCCAGGTCGTTCGCACCCTTCTTGAGGTTGCTCACGCCGGTGTCCAGGTCGGCGGAGCCTGTCCTGGCCGTGGCCAGACCGGTGTGCAGTTCGTTCGCCCCCTTGGCGACCTTGTGGGCGCCGGTGTTGAGCGCGTTGACCTTCTCCACGGCGGACTTCAGGTCCTTGTCGAGATGCGGCGCCGCCTTGGCCAGGCCGCCGGCCTGCTGCTGCAGCGTGGCCAGCTGGGTGCGCAGCTTCTTCAGATCACCGTTCTGGTTGGTGACCAGCGCGTTCACGTCGTCGGCGACCTTCGACACATCGGCCGCCGCGGCCTTCGCGCGCTTCAGCGGCGGGCAGACGGTGGGGTCGGCGGGCGACTGTTCCGTGCAACTGGTGCGGTAGACCTCGGCCAGGTCGTCGGAGGCCGTGCGGGCGGTGGTGGCCGCGGTGGGTGCCGCCTCCACCAGCACGTCGAGGTTGTCCCGGACGGTCTGCGCGGAATCGGCGACCAGCCGGGCGGTGTCGCCGATCGACTTGCCGTTGTCCTTCAGGAACGGGCGTACGTCGCCCGCCACCCCGTTGACCTTGTCGGCCAGCAGCTGGGTGCCGTCGGCGACCTGCCGGGAGCCGGTCTCCAGGTCGCCCGCGCCCTTGTTCAGCCTGACGATGCCACCGGCCAGGTTGCTGCTGCCGTCCTTGGCGTTCTTCAGCCCGTCGGCGAGATCTTCCGAGCCCTTCTTCGCCTTGCCGATACCGCCCTTGAGGTCCTCGGCCCCCTTGGCGGCCTTCGCCGTCGCGTCGTGGAGGTCGGAGAAGTTGATGAAGATCCGGTCGAGGAAGCCGCGCGAGGCGTTGGTCGAAGCGGCGGTGCGCACCTCGGAGAACACCGACCGGGAGATCTGCCCGACGATGTAGTTGTTGGCGTCGTTGGTCCGCACCTGGAGTGCGCCGGTCTCGGGGGAGTCGCCCGAACTCGACGCGATCCGCTTGCTGAAGTCCGACGGCATGGTGAGCGAGAGGTAGTACGTGCCGTTCTCGACGCCCTTGTGCGCCTCGGCGGAACTCACCTCGTGCCACTCGAAGGTCTTGGAATCGAGGAGCTTTCCGGTGATCTCGTCGCCGGCCGCGACGTGCTTCCCGTCCGTGGTGACGCCCTTGTCGTTGTTGACCAGCGCGACCGGGATCCTGTCGAGGCGGCCGTACGGGTCCCAGAAGGAGCACAGGTACAGGGCGCCGTAGAGCAGCGGCAGCAGCAGGAGCGCGATCAGCGCGGCGACCGGCAGCTTCCCCCTGCCGAAACGCTTCAGCTCAAGCGCGGCCAGTCTCGGCGAACGCATCGGCCGGTCCCTTCTCGGTCGTGGTGTCCTCGGCCGGGGCGTCCTGGGTGTCCGCCGGTGCGGCCGTGGTGTCGGTACGTACGGTGACGGCGCCCTCGGGCGCCTGGCTGCACACCGCGAGCACGGTGGTCCCGCTGTCGGCGATGGACCGCAACAGCTCCCAGGCCTCCGCGCGTTCGGCGTCGGACAGCTTGAGGTCGGTGTCGTCGACCGCGACCAGCCTGGGTCCGCCGATCAGTGCGAGGGCGATGGACAACCGCAGTGCCTCCAGCCGTTCCAGATCCCGGACGGAGGTCCGTTCGGCCTTGGGCAGGGTGGCGGTGTCGAGTCCGGCAGCGGCCAGGGCCGCGTCGATCCGTCCCCGCGCGGCGGCGACGCGCTCGGCGCGCGGGCGCAGCAGAGCGCGCAGCGAACCGTCGAAGCGGTGTTGCAGCAGGGCCCGCTCGCGCAGGTGCTCGGCGACGGTGAAGGCCGGGTCGAGCTCGTTGACCCCGGGCACCTGGCCCAGCGCGCCGAGACGGCGTACGGCCGCCATGTTGCGGGGCAGGCGCAGCCCGCCGATCTCCGCGTGGCCCTCGGTGGGGCGCATCCGGCCGGTGAGAGCGAGCAGCAGGCAGGTGCGGCCGGAGCCGGACGGGCCTTCGATCGCCACCAGTGAGCCGGGGCCGGCCTCGATGTCCACGCCCCGGAAGGCCCAGCCGCGCGGCCCCTTGAGCCCGAAATCCTCTGCGGTGACGGCTGCCCCGTGCGGGCTGTCCACAGACTCCCCCTCGTTTTGCACTGACCGGTCAGTACAAAAAGATAGCCCGAACTCGCTGTCGAAGCAAAAGGGCAGGTCAGGGGTCGGTCGAGGTCGATTGTCAGTGGTGCCCCTCACGATGGATACATACGGCCACGAAGCCGTTACACGAGACAGGAGGTTTCGTCATGGCCCATTCCTCCGCAGCAGCGGCACCCCGGCGCCGCGCGGCCGGCCCTGCCCCCTCACTGACCGGTCCGGCACACGACGTCCATCCCGTTCCGCGCCGCACCGCGGCGCCGCCGGCCGCCCTCGATCTGCTCGCCCAGGCCCGCACCGGTCTCGACGAGGCCGCCGTTCTCGATGTGCCGAACGAGCGGTATGCCACCGCCCACCTCGCCGCGCTGCGCATCGCCGCGGCCGTGCTCGCCGCGCGGGGCCGTCCCGAAACCTCCCGGCGGCGCCGGGAGCGGATCCGCAGCGCCTGGGAAGTCCTCCCGGAAATAGCCCCGGAACTGACCGAATGGAGCGCACTGTTCGCCTCCGGGGCCCGCCGCAGGGCCCGAGCGGAAGCCGGGATACCGGGCGCGGCCAGTCGGCGGGACGCCGACGACCTGCTGCGGGACGTGGCGATGTTCCTGCGCCTGGTCGAGCGGTTGCTGGTCCTTCAGCCGGTGCTCCCGCAGGCCCGGAAGGAGCGGCCCGACGCGCGATGACGGTGACGGCGGTGCGAGGCAATAGGGTGGACAGTACCTGTACCACCTGCACTGTTCACGCTCCGCCGTCAGCGGCGGCACCGTGCCGAGGAGTCATCTGCCGTGTCGGACCAGCTGCGCCCCCGCGCCTCCCTCCGTACCGCCGTGGTCTGGGAGGTCCTGAAGGACGCCCTCGACCACCAGGTCAAGGCGACCGGCAGGGACGCCCTGGATGTTCTGGACACCGGCGGCGGCACCGGCAACTTCGCGGTGCCGGTCGCTCGTCTCGGCCACCGGGTCACCGTCGTCGACCCCAGCCCCAACGCGCTCTTCGCCCTGGAGCGCCGCGCCGCCGAGGCCGGGGTCGCCGACCGGGTCCGCGGTGTCCAGGGCGACATCCACGGCCTGTTCGACGTGGTGGAGCGCGGTGGCTACGACGCGGTGCTGTGCCACGGAGTCCTGGAGTACGTGGACGACCCCGCCGAGGGCGTACGCAACGCCGTCGAGGCGCTCCGTCCGTCCGGTGCGCTCAGCCTGCTCGCCGCCGGGCTCGGCGGCGCCGTCCTGGCACGGGCGCTCGCGGGGCACTTCACCGAGGCCAGGCGTGCGCTCAGCGACCCGGCGGGCCGCTGGGGCGACGGGGACCCGGTGCCCCGGCGCTACACCGCGGAGCAGCTGACCGAGCTGGTCTCCGCCGCGGATGTCGAGGTCGGCGCGGTCCACGGCGTACGGGTCTTCGCCGACCTCGTCCCGGGCGTCCTGGTGGACACCGAGCCCGGTGCCATGGAGGCCCTGCTCAAGCTGGAGGCGGCCGCCGCCGAACTGCCCGCCTTCCACTCGGTCGCGACGCAGCTGCACGTTCTGGGCACGAAGCGCGCCTGAGCGCGAGCCCGCCGACCGGTGGTGGCTCACCTCAGCGTGGCTGATCAGGGACGCAACCGCAGATGGAGTACGTCTCGGGGCCCCCGATCGGGGGCTTCGCCACGTATGATCGGGGAACACCATCCGGCATGACGGATCGGAGGTTGGGGAATCAACGCCTCAGCAGCTGAGCCGTCGTGGCGGCCCGGACTGGCTGATTGGCAAAGAGGGCGGGTTTCACGGGGGCGAATCCCTGCCTATCCTGGAAGGGCCGCATACCGGCCGCCCCCCGCGGCCGACGACGAGGAGGACTCCGTGCCGCTCTCGGAGCACGAGCAGCGAATGCTCGAGCAAATGGAGCGAGCGCTGTACGCCGAAGATCCCAAGTTCGCGACAGCGCTCGAGGGAAGCGGGCTGCGTACGTACACCCGGCGACGGGTCTACCAGGCGGTCGCAGGCTTTCTGGTGGGTATCGCGCTCCTCATGGCCGGAATGGTCGCCCAGCAGATCTGGATCAGCGTGGTGGGGTTCCTCGTCATGCTCGGCTGTGCGGTCCTTGCGGTCACCGGTTGGCGCAAAGCCCCGAAGCCGGGCGAGCAGCAGGCAGCCGGAGGCAGCGGCGGACGCCGCCAGCCCAGGCAACGCCGGACCGTCATGAATCGGATCGAGCAGCGGTGGCAGCGTCGCCGTGACGAACAGGGGCAGTAGAGCCTCGGACACTCTTGGATGAGGGGCGGCCGCGTCTGCGCGGCCGCCCCTCACATGTGTCGACCGCAGCCTCCGGCCAGTCTTCGGCCCCTGCCGGAGCCGGCCCGGCCCGGCGATCGTCGGCGCGCCCTCGTCCGGACCGGGCCGAGAAGGCTTCGAGCCGGCCGACCGCTCAGGGACACGGGACCGGGCCTCTCGTCGGGACCGGCCCGGATCACCGAGCGGGGCGACGAGAGGAACGTGACGAAAGGAACCGGACGAGCCCGGGGACACCTGCTCACCCGGCCGTACGCCGACCGAGGCCGGGGGGCGCGGACCGCAGTCCACGCCCCCCGTCATCCCTGTTGGCGGGACGGTCGCCGCAGCCGGTCCGTCCACGGGCCACGGCGCAACCGCGCCGCCCCCTTGCCGGTGAACGCCGCCCAGCGTTCCGACGCCGCCCAGATCACTCGAATGGCCGAGCGCGGTGCCGCGACGGCGCGGATTCGGGCGAGCCGGCCGGCCGACGTACGCAGACCGGCCCGTACCGCCTCCACATCCGCGGCGAGCCCCGTGCCCGACCGGGGCTCCCGGGCGTAGAGCACCTGCTCCACCGCCCCCGCCACCCGGTGCACCGCGGCGGCCTCATCCGGTTCGAGCCGGCCCAGGCGCACCACCCGGGCCGCCGTTCTACGGGGCGTCCGGGAGTCGTCCGGCTCGATGCCGTGGTCCCACGCCGTGTCGATGATCTCCCGCCAGGCCGCCAGCGTTTTGGCCGTCGCATCCGCCCGCGTACGCCCGGCAGAGAAGCCCAGCCGACGCCTGCGCACCCGAAGCCGCCAGAGCAGCGGCAGCAACGGCAGCACCACGATCACCAGGGCGACCAGGGACAGACCGAGAACGGTGCCCAGGGGCGTTCCGGAATCAGCCGGCGTCACCACCCCCGGCGCCGCCGGGCCGCCGCACTCGCCCTGCTTGCGCAGCTGGGCCGGGCAGCTGTCCGAGACGGACGGGGCGGCCGTCGGAGCGGCCGAGGCGCCCCTCTCGGGCCGAACCGGGTCCGCGGCGCCACCGGCCGGGGCATCCGCCTGGGTGTAGGCCGGGACGGTGCCCCGCGTCGGGGTCGGCTCGAAACGGGTCCACCCGACGCCCTCGAAATACAGCTCCGGCCAGGCATGCGCATCGCGCAGTCCGACCGAGACCGAGCCGTCCGGCTGCGCGGTGCCGGGAGTGAAGCCCACCGCGACCCGGGCCGGAATGCCCAGCGTCCGCGCCATCGCGGCCATCGTGAACGAGAAATGGACGCAAAAGCCCCGCTTCTCCTTCAGGAACCGTCCTATCGCCGCGCTCCCGGTGCCCGAGGTCACCGAGGTGTCGTAGCTGAAACCGCCCTCCGAAGCGAAGTAGTCCTGCAGCTTCACCGCCCGCTCGTAGTCGTTGGCGGCACCCTTCGTCACCTTGTCCGCGGTTTCCCTGACCACCTTCGGCAGGGTGTCGGGAACACGGGTGTAGTCGCGTCGCAGAGCGACCGGCGGGGCGTCCGCCGCGGCGAGCTGATCGGCGGTCGGCCGGACCACCAGACTGGAGACCCGGTACTGCGCGCCGCGGGTCGTCTCCCCGCCGTCACCGACAAGCGTCCGCCCCCTCGGCTCGTACCGCCAGCGTCCGCCGACTCGGACCTCGGACGCGGGGTAGGGGAGCGGCAGATAGGTCTGCTGGTAGGAGCGGGACGCGGAGATGGTCGAGTTGATCTCCGTGACCAGGACGTCCGGGCCCAGGCCCTCCGGGGTCGGCAGCCGCTTGGGCACGTCCTCCAGACGGCGCGTGGAGGGCCGCCACTCGTTCCCGTTGAACTGGTCCAGGGCCAGGATCCGCAGATAGAAGCCCTGCGGGTCACCGGAGTCGGTGCGGTAGGACATCACCTGCCGGTTCTCCGGCTGGTTCAGATTGTTCTGCAGCGAGACCAACGGGTTCACCGCGGAGATGGTGCCGCCGCCTCCGCCCTTGCCGTTCCCGCCCCCCGTACCGGTCAGCAGCCCGCCGTCCAGCGCGGGCAGCGCCGCCGGCACGACCAGCGAGACCCCCAGCGCCAACGCACCGATGCGGCGGCCGGTGCGGACCGGGGCCGTCGGGCGGCCGTCCGAGATCGCCGCACGGACCGCCGAACCTCGCGGGGATCCGGACGCGCCGCTGAAGACCCGTCCCCACTGGGAGAGCCGGTCCCGGCCCTCGGCCAGCAGAAGCAGCAGATAGCCACCGGCCGCGAGCAGGAACCAGAGCCAGTCCGCTCCTCCCTCGGACAGTCCCGCCGCGACCGAGTACAGCGCGAGGAGCGGCAGACCCGCCGGGGCGGCGCTGCGGAACGTCACCGCGAGGGCGTCCACGACCAGGCCGACCAGCAGCACACCGCCGATCAGTATCAGTCGGATGCCGTCCGTCACGGGCGCCGGAGCGGCGTACCGTCCGACGTCCTCGGCGCCCGACGTCAGCAGGTCCGCGAGCCGCTGGACGGCCTCCGGACCCGGCAGGACACCGACGAGCGCCTGCCCCCTGGCGAACACCACCGTCAGCAGAACCAGGGTGATCAGTGTCTGCGCCGCGACGATCAGCATCCGGGGCATGGGCACCCGGCGGGCGAGCACCCCCGCCCCGCTCTGGACCGCCAGCAGGAGCGCGGCCTGAAGAATCCACCCGGCAGGCTCGACCAGCGGCAGCATCGAACCCGCCGTCATCAGCGTCGCCGCGAAGGCGCACAGCGTCAGCCGACCACGACCGCTCATGACCGTCCCCCGGAGAAACCTGTCGTGCCACCTGTGCCGCCGCCGACGGCGGTTGACTGCGCGGTCACGCCCGGCTGCCCCGCTGCCTGCTGCCAGTACCGGGCGAGACCGGTCCCGGGCGCCACCGCCACCGCTGTCCAGCCGGATTCGCGCAGCAGCCGCAGCCGCCGCTCGAACTCCGTGTCGAACTCCGTGGCCGGGGCGGCGCCCTGTGTCCAGGCCGCGCTGTCCAGTACGAACGCGACGGCGCCACCACTGCGCTGCCGCATCCGGGCCGCCACGGCCGCCTGCTCCTCGTCCAGATCACCGAAGAAAGCGATCAGTAGCCCTTCGTTGCCGCCGCGCAGCACGTCGTACGCGCGCGACAGACCGCCCCCGTCGGAATGATCGACCACCGCCAGGGTGTCCATCATCAGCCCCGCGGAGTCGCCGGATTCCTGCGTCGATCCGGCGAAGCCCTCCATGCCCTCGCCCGGAACCGCGTTCCCGTCGTCGGTCAGCAGCCGGACCGCGAAGCCGCGCTCCAGCATGTGCACCAGCGCGGACGCCGCCCCGGAGACCGCCCACTCGAAGGCGGAGTCGGGCCCCGTTCCCCGGTAGGCGATCCGCCGGGTGTCCAGCAGCACCGTGCACCTGGCCCGCTGCGGCTGCTCCTCGCGGCGCACCATCAGCTCGCCGTAGCGCGCGGTGGAGCGCCAGTGGACCCGGCGCAGATCGTCGCCGTGCCGGTAGCCGCGCGGAATCACGTCGTCGTCACCGGCCAGCGCCAGCGAACGCTGCCGTCCCTCGCCATATCCCGCGGCCTCGCCCGCCAGCCGTACCGGCGGCAGCGGCTCGGTCCGCGGAATGACGACGAGGGTGTCGTACGCACTGAACGAGCGGGTCAGCTCGCACATCCCGAACGGATCGCTCAGCCGCAGCTGCAACGGGCCCAGCGGGTAGCGCCCGCGCAGATCCGACCGCACCCGGTAGGACACCTCGCGACGGCCGCCCGCCTCGACCCGGTCCAGCACGAACCGGGGACGCGGCCCGAGCACATAGGGCACCCGGTCCTGCAGCATCAGCAGCCCGGTCGGCAGCCGCGACACGTTCTCCATCCGCAGATGGACCCGAGCCTCGGTGCCCGCGGGCACCCGCGACGGCGAGAGCCGCCGGGTGCCCGCCACCCGGTAGCGAGTGCGGACGAGCACCACCACACAGACCAGCGGCAGCGCGGCGAGCAGCAGCCCGACCCGCAGCAGATCCGCCTGGCCCAGTACATAGGCGCACACCGCCGCGGCGACACCGGCCGCGAGGAAGGACCGCCCACGCGTGGTCAGCCCGCTCAGCGCGGCCCGCAGACCGCCCCTGTCATCGCCGTCGTCCATGGCGGCCGGCCCCCCGGCCGTCATCACGCCCGCCGTGCGCCGGGCTGCTGCCGGCCGTAGGCCGGACGGTCCGGCCGGTGCTGCGGCCGGACCTGCGCGACGCCGCCACTGGCGGTCGGTACCGGTGTCTGCTGGAGGATCTCCAGCACGACCTGCTCGGCGGTGCGGCGGTTCAGCTGGGCCTGCGCCGTCGGCAGCAGCCGGTGCGCGAGCACCGCGACCGCAAGGGCCTGCACATCGTCCGGCAGGCAGTAGTCCCGGCCGCTCAGCGCCGCGGAGGCCTTCGCCGCGCGCAGCAGATGCAGGGTGGCTCGCGGCGAGGCACCGAGCCTGAGGTCGGGATGGCCGCGGGTGGCCCCGACGAGCTCCACCGCGTACCGCCGCACGGCGTCGGCCACATGGACCGTCCGCACCGCGTCGATCAGCTTCACCACGTCATGGGCGTGGGCCACCGGCTGCAGATCGTCGAGCGGCGAGAGCCCGCCGTGCACATCGAGCATCTGCAGCTCGGCCTCCGCACTCGGATAGCCGATCGACACCCGTGCCATGAACCGGTCGCGCTGGGCCTCGGGCAGCGGATACGTGCCCTCCATCTCGACCGGGTTCTGGGTGGCGACCACCATGAACGGATCGGGCAGCTCGTACGTGTGCCCGTCGATGGTGACCTGGCGCTCCTCCATCGACTCCAGCAGCGCCGACTGGGTCTTCGGCGAGGCCCGGTTGATCTCGTCGCCGATCACGATCTGGGCGAAGATCGCGCCCGGCTTGAACTCGAAGTCGCGCCTCTGCTGGTCGAAGATGGACACACCGGTGATGTCCGAGGGCAGCAGGTCCGGCGTGAACTGAATGCGTCGCACCGAGCAGTCGATGGACCGCGCCAGCGCCTTGGCCAGCATCGTCTTGCCGACGCCGGGGACGTCCTCGATGAGGAGATGTCCCTCCGCCAGCAGCACGGTCAGCGAAAGCCGTACGACCTCGGGCTTGCCCTCGATCACACTCTCCATCGACCTGCGCACCCGCTCCGCGGTCGTGGTCAGATCTGTGAGGCTCGCTCGATCGTCATAGGTCGTCACCCGGCCCTCCTCGGCCCTGCCCCACGCTCACCAGGAGCAGGGGATACCCCATTCACGGACCGGCGCGCGTGCGGCGACCCGGCCCACCCCGAAACACGGACACCCCTCCGGAAACGTCCGGCGAGATGTCACATGCGCATTCTTGTTGCCGTTACCGCTTCGTGTCACTCGCCTGTGGACAAGTGGGGGCGGTATGTCGGGTTCGGTGGGGTTATCGGTTCCGGCGGTGCCGTCCCGGGAGATCGGACGAGCACCGTCCGGGCGGTCAGGGGGTGGGAAGGATCTCGCGCAGCAGGCCGCTGGTCACATCGAAGACGAAGCCGCGGACGTCGTCGGTGTGCAGCAGGAACGGCGAGGTGCGCACGCGCTGCATCGACTGCCGTACGTCCTGGTCGGCGTCCTTGTACGCCTCGACCGCCCAGACCGGACGCTGGCCGACCTCCTTCTCCAGATCCTGGCGGAATTCCTCGGTGATCGATTCCAGGCCGCAGTTCGTGTGGTGGATCAGTATGACGCTGCGGGTGCCCAGGGCCCGCTGGCTGATGGTCAGCGAACGGATGACGTCATCGGTGACCACGCCGCCCGCGTTGCGGATGGTGTGGCAGTCGCCGAGCGACAGACCGAGGGCGCCGTGCAGGTCGAGCCGGGCGTCCATGCAGGCGACCACGGCGACGCGCAGCACCGGCTTGGCGTCCATGCCCGGGTCCTCGAACGCGGCGGCGTACCGGGTGTTCGCCTCGACGAGGCGGTCGGTGACCGTTACTCCGGAACGGGCCCGGTCGGCAGCGGGTGCGGAAGGCTCGGCGGGGGACTGTGCGGAAGTCGGCATGGCTATGACGTTAGCCCTCACCAGTGGCCCCGTCGTGCTGTGGGAAGGGACAAAGAACGTCAACGCAGCTTGTTGTGAGGTAACCCACAAGTCTCGCCGTCGTGGTTCGACCGGGTGAACGGGGGCCGGGGCGACGCGCTGCCGGGCTGATTGATCGGGAATCGATCGAATGGCAGGGTGGACTAAAGTGACGGGAAGTTACCGACACCCTGCACATTCCGAAGATTTCCCCCGTGTGCGCGGCGTACGTACGGTCCGGCCCTCTCCCGCTCGCCGGTCGACCGACGCCCCTTCCCCGGCGCCGGCCGACCTCCCCTTCTGAGCGGGCGGGGACCAGGCCGTACGTGGAGCCACACGGGACCTGAGCCTGAGAGGGCACATGAGCCAGACCCGACACGTCCCGGTGATGCTCCAGCGGTGCCTGGACCTGTTGGCCCCTGCTCTGGAGGTGCCGGGCCCGCAGCAGCCCGTGGTCGTCGACTGCACCCTCGGGCTCGGCGGACACAGCGAGGCACTGCTCTCGGCCTTCCCCTCCGCGCGGCTGATCGCGCTGGACCGGGACAAGGAGGCGCTGCGGCTCTCCGGCGAGCGGCTCGCCCCGTACGGTGACCGGGCCACCCTGGTGCATGCGGTCTACGACGAGCTGCCGGAGGTGCTCGCCAGGCTCGGCATCCCGAAGGTCCAGGGCGTCCTGTTCGACCTCGGCGTCTCCTCCATGCAGCTGGACGAGGCCGACCGCGGATTCGCGTACGCCCAGGACGCCCCGCTGGACATGCGCATGGACCAGACGACGGGCATCGGCGCCGCCGAGGTGCTCAACACCTATCCGGCCGGTGAACTGGTACGGATCCTGCGGGCGTACGGCGAGGAGAAGCAGGCCAAGCGGATCGTCTCCGCGATCGTGCGCGAGCGCGAGAAGGAGCCGTTCAGCAACAGCGCCCGGCTCGTCGAGCTGATCCGTGACGCGTTGCCCCAGGCAGCCAAGCGCACGGGAGGCAACCCCGCCAAGCGCACCTTCCAGGCGCTGCGCATCGAGGTCAACGGCGAGCTCACCGTGCTGGAGCGGGCCATTCCGGCCGCCGTGCAGAGTCTCGCGGTCGGCGGGCGCATCGCCGTTCTCTCCTACCACTCGCTGGAGGACCGGCTGGTCAAGCAGGTCTTCGCGGCGGGTGCCGCCACCACGGCGCCGCCCGGACTGCCGGTCGTGCCCGAGCGCTACCAGCCCCGGCTGAAGCTGCTGACCCGTGGCGCGGAGCTGCCCACGGAGGAGGAGGTCGCCGAGAACCGGCGTGCCGCCCCCGCCCGGCTGCGAGGCGCCCAGCGGATCCGCGAGGAGGAACGATGAGTGCCCGGCGACCGGGGACCCGGACACCGGTGACGCCCGGGGCGGCGCGGTGAGCAAACCGGCCGGGCAGTTGAGAGGGCGGGCGGCGCGGCTCGCCCGGCTGATGCCGTCCGGGCCCAGTACCGCGGCCCGTACCCCCTTCGTCCTGCTGGTCGTCCTGCTTCTCGGCGGCGGGCTCATCACGCTCCTGGTGCTCAACTCGGCCCTCAACGAAGGATCGTTCAGGCTGAGTGAGCTGAAGAGGAAGACCACTCAGCTCACCGACGAGCAGCAGGCCCTCCAGAACGACGTCGACAACTACTCCGAGCCGGACGCCCTGGAGCGCCGCGCCCGCCGACTGGGCATGGTGCCCGGCGGCAGCCCCGCCTTCCTCGACCCGGACGGCAAGGTCCGAGGCGTACCCGCCGAGACCAGTGCCGAGCCGACCCCCGCGGCACCGCCGCGGGGGTCCCGTACGCCCCAGGCGCCCCCCGCGGCCACGCAGTCCCCCGGCTCGCCCTCCCCCTCGGCATCGGCCACCCCTTCCGGTACTGCCGTGACGCCCGGCCCCTCCGCGGCCCCGCCCGCCGGGTCGCGCACCCCGGCAGACCAGCCCTCGACGAGCCCAGGCAGGTGACGCAGTGCCTCCCAAGGAACCACCGCGCCGCCGGGTCCCCGGTCCCGCGCGTCCCCGCGGCGCCGCCGGCGGCCAGGGACGCCCCCGGCAGGCCGGCCGCCGCCCGTCGTCCCCGGCCCCCCGCGCCCGGACGTCCCGCAACCGCCCCGCGTCCCCGCTCCGTCTCGGCAGCCCGCGCCCCCGGCTCCGTCTGGTCAGCCTCGCCCTGACGCTCGTCATGCTGACGTTCGTCGTCCGGCTCCTCCAGGTCCAGGCCGTCGACGCCAACGCGTACGCGGCCAAGGCCAAGGTGAACCGCTACCTCAGCTACACGATCTCCGCCGAGCGCGGTCAGATCACCGACCGCAGCGGTATCGCGCTGGCCACCAGCGTCGACGCGTACGACATCACCGCCGACCCGTCGATGTTCACGCCCGAGTTCAGCAAGGCCCCCGACGCACCCCAGCAGGCGGCGGCCCTCCTCGCCCCGATTCTCGGCGCCGATGCCGCGGAACTGACCGCCAAGCTGTCCAAGAAGGGCCGCTACACCGTGCTGGCCCGCCGCCGGACCCCGCAGGTCTGGAATCAGATCAAGGACCTCAAGTCCGTCTTCGCCGAGAAGGCTGCGAAGGACAAGGCGGCCGGCGGCCCCGGAGCCAATGTGCTGGCCGGGATCTTCCAGGAGGCGACCACCAAGCGGGTCTACCCCAACGGCGGGCTCGCCGCCGGGATACTGGGTTACGTCAACGCGGACGGCAAGGGTGCGGGTGGCCTCGAATCGCAGCTGGACAAGGAGCTCGCGGGCGAGGACGGCAAGATCAAGTACGCCCAGTCCGGCGGTCGGCGGGTGCCCACCGCGGGTACCCAGGAGGTCCCGGCCGTCGCCGGGTCCGACATCGAGCTGACCATCGACCGCGACATCCAGTGGGCCGCCCAGCAGGCCATCACCGACCAGGTGAAGAAGTCCAAGGCGGACCGCGGCTACGTGGTCGTGCAGAACACCAGGACCGGCGAGGTCCTCGCCATGGCCAACGCGCCGGGCTTCGACCCCAACGACCTCTCACAGGCCGACGCGGCCTCGCTGGGCAACGCGGCGCTCCAGGACGTGTACGAGCCCGGCTCCACCAGCAAGGTCATGTCCATGGCCGCCGTGCTGGAGGAGGGGGCCGCGACCCCCGGCACCCATGTCACCGTCCCCAACCGGCTGCACCGCGGTGACCGCCTCTTCAAGGACGACATCGACCACCCCGTCTGGTACCTGACGCTCAACGGCGTGCTCGCCAAGTCCAGCAACATCGGCACCATCCTGGCCACCGGAGAACTCGGCAGGAGCCAGGCCGAGGCCAACCGGGTCCTCTACTCCTACCTGCGCAAATTCGGCATCGGCTCGCCGACCGGCCTCGACTACCCGGGCGAGACCCCCGGCATCCTCGCCAAGCCCGAGGACTGGTCGACCTCGCAGCAGTACACGATCCCGTTCGGCCAGGGACTCTCCCTCAACGCCATGCAGGCGGCCTCCATCTATTCGACGATCGCCAACGGCGGGGTCCGTATCGCGCCCACGCTGGTACGCGGCACCAAGGGCCCCGACGGCCACTTCAAGGCCGCCCCGGCTCCCGAAAAAACCCGGGTGGTCAGTGAGAAGACCGCCAAGTCGCTCGCCGCCATGCTGGAATCGGTGGTCGGTGACGAGGAGGGCACCGGAACGAAGGCCAAGATCCCCGGCTACCGCGTGGCGGGCAAGACCGGTACGGCCAACCGGGTCGACCCGGTCCGCGGCGGCTACCACGGGTACACCGCGTCCTTCGCGGGCTTCGCACCCGCGGACAACCCCCAGATCACGGTCTACTGCGCGATCCAGAACCCGACCAAGGGAAGCTACTTCGGCGGTCAGATCTGTGGACCGATCTACAAACAGGTCATGGAGTTCGCTCTGAAGACCCTCCAGACCCCACCGTCCGGCAGCGAGTCAGCACGACTGCCGGTGTCCTTCAAGCCCGGCGAGTGAACACGGGGAAACCGACCAGTGACAACCATCACCCCAGATCCCGGGAACCGGAACGGGAACCACCGGAACCTCGCCCCCTCACTTCGCGAGAGGCCGGGTGCGCCCGGTACGCTCACCGCCGTGCCCCACGCTGATCAGTTCCAAACCACCCAGAAGGACGCCCCTGTGACCTACCCGGGAGCGCCCCGCCCGGATCGGCTCAGGCCGACACCCCTCGGCGAGCTGGCGGCCCGGCTGGGAGTCGAACCGCCGGGAACCGGCGAGGTCACCGGCATCACCCACGACTCGCGGGCGGTCCGCCCAGGTGATGTGTACGCGGCCCTGCCGGGCGCCCGGTTCCACGGCGCCGACTTCGCCGCCCAGGCGGCCGGCCTCGGAGCGGCGGCGGTCCTCACCGACCCGGCCGGCGCCGAGCGCGCCGCCGCCACCGGACTGCCGGTGCTGGTCACCGAGGACCCGCGCGGCCGGATGGGCGAACTCGCCGCCGAGATCTACGGACGACCCGGCGGCGACCTCCTCCAGATCGGCATCACCGGAACCTCCGGAAAGACCACCACCGCGTACCTCGTCGAGGGCGGCTTCCGTGGCGCCGGGCGTGCCACGGGTCTGATCGGCACCGTGGAGACGCGGATCGGCGACGAGCGCATCAAGTCCGAGCGCACCACCCCCGAAGCCACCGATCTGCAGGCCCTGTTCGCCGTCATGCGCGAACGGGGGGTCGACTCGGTGACGATGGAGGTCTCCAGCCACGCCCTGGTGCTCGGCCGGGTCGACGGCTGCGTCTTCGACGTCGCGGTCTTCAACAACCTCAGCCCGGAGCACATGGAGTTCCACTCCGGGATGGAGGACTACTTCCAGGCCAAGGCGCAGCTCTTCACCCCGCGGCGCAGCCGGCAGGGCGTCGTCAACTTCGACGACGAGTACGGCCGCAGGCTGATCACCGAGGCGTCCGTCCCGGTCGTCACCTTCTCCGCCGAGGGCCACCCGGACGCCGACTGGCGCGCCGAGGACGTCGAAGTGGGGCCGCTGGGCTCCACCTTCACCGTCGTCGGCCCCGAGGGCGACCGGATCGCGGCCAGGGCGCCGCTGCCCGGCCCGTTCAACGTCGCCAACACCCTCGCCGCGATCGTCACGCTCGCCGTCGCGGGCCTGGACCCGCAGACCGCTGCCGACGGTGTCGCCGCCGTGCCGGGCGTCCCCGGCCGGCTGGAACGCGTCGACGCCGGACAGCCGTACCTCGCGGTCGTCGACTACGCGCACAAGACCGACGCCGTCCAGTCCGTCCTGCGCTCCTTGCGCAAGGTCACCGAGGGCAGGCTGCACATCGTCCTCGGCTGCGGCGGCGACCGCGACGTCACCAAACGCGGCCCGATGGGCGCCGCCGCGGCCCGCCTCGCCGACACCGCCGTACTGACCTCCGACAACCCCCGTTCCGAGGACCCCCTCGCAATCCTCGCCGCAATGCTCGCGGGCGCCGCCGAGGTGCCCGTGCACGAGCGGGGCGACGTCCTGGTCGACGCCGACCGGGCCGCCGCCATCGCCGCCGTGGTCGCCCGTGCCGAGCCCGGTGACACGGTGCTGATCGCCGGCAAGGGCCACGAGCAGGGCCAGGACGTCCACGGCGTGGTCCGCCCCTTCGACGACCGCGTGGTCCTGCGCGCGGCCATCGAGCGTTCCCTGGGGCACGGCGGCACCGAGAGCGCCGCCCACCGCGCCCACACCCACGAGAACAACAGTCAGGGATGACCAAGTGATCGCCCTTTCCCTCGCCGAGATCGCCGAAATCGTCGGCGGGCAGTCGCACGACATACCCGATCCGGCAGCAACCGTCAGCGGGCCCGTCGTCATCGACTCCCGAGAGGTGAAGCAAGGCAGCCTGTTCGTCGCCTTCGTCGGCGAGCGGGTCGACGGCCACGACTACGCGCAGCGCGCCGTCGAGGCGGGCGCGGCAGCTGTGCTGGCCGCCCGCCCCGTCGGTGTTCCGGCGATCGTCGTCGACGACGTCGTGACCGCACTCGGCGCGCTCGCCCGCGCCGTCGTGGGCCGCCTCGGTACCACCGTCGTCGCCCTCACCGGTTCCGCCGGCAAGACCTCCACCAAGGACCTCATCGCCCAACTCCTCGAACGCAAGGGGCCCACCGTCTACCCGGCGGGCAACCTCAACAACGAGATCGGCCTGCCGCTCACCGCGCTGCGTGCCACGGAGGACACCCGCCACCTCGTCCTCGAAATGGGCGCACGCTACATCGGCGACATCCGCTATCTCACCGGTCTCGTCCCACCCCGTGTCGGTCTCGTCCTCAACGTCGGCACCGCCCACATCGGCGAGTTCGGCGGCCGGGAACAGATCGCCCAGGCCAAGGGCGAGATGGTCGAGTCGCTGCCCGAGGACGGCCGCGCCGTGCTCAACGCCGACGATCCGCTCGTGCGTGCCATGTCCTCCCGTACGAAAGCCCCGGTGCTGTTCTTCGGTGAAGCCGCGGATGCGGACGTACGGGGCGAGAACGTCCGTCTCACCGACGACGGCCGCCCCGCTTTCAAGCTCCACACACCCACCGGGTGCAGCGACGTGACCATGCGCCTGTACGGTGAGCACCACGTGTCGAACGCGCTCGCCGCGGCCGCCGTCGCCCATGAGTTGGGCCTGTCCGCAGACGAGATCGCCGAAGGGCTCTCCGAGGCGGGCACCCTCTCCCGCTGGCGCATGGAGGTCACCGAGCGTCCGGACGGCGTGACGTTCGTCAATGACGCCTACAACGCGAACCCCGAATCCATGAGAGCAGCGCTGCGCGCGCTGGTCGCCATGGGGAAGGGCCGGCGTACGTGGGCGGTGCTCGGCCCCATGGCCGAGCTCGGCGACGCCTCGCTCGCCGAGCACGACGCGGTCGGACGGCTCGCCGTCCGGCTCAACGTCAGCAAGCTCGTCGCGGTCGGGGGCAGAGAGGCCTCCTGGCTGCAACTGGGCGCATACAACGAGGGTTCGTGGGGTGAGGAGTCGGTGCACGTGTCCGACGCACAGGCTGCCGTCGACCTGCTGCGCAGTGAACTGCGCCCGGGAGACGTCGTGCTGGTGAAGGCGTCCCGGTCGGTCGGCCTGGAGCAGGTCGTCATGACGCTGCTGGAGAACACGTCCGAGGGCGAGGTCGCCGGCCGATGAGGCAGATCCTCTTCGCGGGGGCCATCGGGCTCTTCCTGACCCTGGTCGGAACTCCGCTGCTGATCAAGCTGCTGGCCCGCAAGGGATACGGACAGTTCATCCGGGACGACGGCCCGCGGACCCACGGGTCCAAGAAGGGCACGCCCACCATGGGCGGCATCGCCTTCATCCTGGCGACGCTCATCGCGTACCTCGCGGCGAAGCTGATCACCGGGGAGGAGATGCGCTTCTCCGGTGTGCTGGTGCTCTTCCTGATGACCGGCATGGGTCTCGTCGGCTTCCTCGACGACTACATCAAGATCGTCAAGCAGCGTTCGCTGGGTCTGCGGGCCAAGGCGAAGATGGCGGGCCAGCTGATCGTCGGTATCGCCTTCGCGGTGCTCTCGCTGCAGTTCGCCGACTCCCGCGGCAACACTCCGGCCTCCGACAGGCTGTCGTTCGTCGCGGACTTCGGTTGGTCGATCGGCCCCGTGCTGTTCGTCGTCTGGGCGCTGTTCATGATTCTCGCGATGTCCAACGGTGTGAACCTGACGGACGGTCTGGACGGCCTGGCCACCGGTGCGTCGGTGATGGTCTTCGGCGCGTACACCTTCATCGGGCTGTGGCAGTTCCAGGAGTCCTGCGCCAACGCGGACACCCTGACCAATCCCAACGCCTGTTTCCAGGTACGCGACCCACTCGACCTCGCGGTCGTCGCCTCGGCGCTGATGGGCGCCTGCTTCGGCTTCCTGTGGTGGAACACCTCACCCGCCAAGATCTTCATGGGTGACACCGGTTCGCTCGCCCTCGGCGGCGCCCTCGCCGGTCTGGCGATCTGCTCCCGTACCGAGTTCCTGATGGCCATCCTCGGCGGCCTCTTCGTGATGATCACCATGTCCGTGGTCATCCAGGTCGGTTCCTTCAAGATGACCGGTAAGCGGGTCTTCCGAATGGCGCCGCTCCAACATCACTTCGAACTCAAGGGGTGGTCCGAAGTCCTTGTCGTGGTCCGCTTCTGGATCATCCAGGGCATGTGCGTGATCGTCGGACTCGGTCTCTTCTACGCGGGATGGGCAGCCGAGAAGTGAGCAACCAGGACTGGCAGGGCAAGCACGTCACCGTCGCGGGACTCGGGGTGTCCGGAATCCCGGCGGCCAAGGTGCTGCACGGCCTCGGGGCCGTCGTCACAGTGGTCGACGACGGGGACGACGAACGGTCCCGTACGCAGGCCGCGGAGCTGGAGGCGCAGGGCATCACCGTGCGCCTCGGCGACGGAGCGACCCTGCCCGAGTCCACCGAGCTCATCGTCACCACCCCCGGCTGGAAGCCCGACAAGCCGCTCTTCGCAGCAGCCGCCGAGGCGGGCGTCCCGGTCTGGGGCGACGTCGAACTCGCCTGGCGGCTGCGCGGTGTGGACGGCAGGGAACCGGCACCCTGGCTCGCGGTCACCGGCACCAACGGCAAGACCACGACCGTACGGATGCTCGCCTCGATCCTGGAGGCGGCAGGGCTGCGCACCGCCGCCGTCGGCAACATCGGCGTCTCTCTCCTCGACGCCGTCCTCGGCGACGAGAAGTACGACGTACTCGCCGTCGAGCTGTCCAGCTTCCAGCTGCACTGGGCGCCCTCGCTGCGCGCCCACTCGGCGGTGGTCCTCAACCTGGCACCCGACCATCTCGACTGGCACGGCTCCATGGAGGCGTACGTCGCGGACAAGGGCCGGATCTACGAGGGCAACCGCATCGCCTGCGTCTACAACGCGGCCGAGAAGGCGACCGAGGACCTGGTGCGCGAGGCCGATGTCGAGGAGGGTTGCCGTGCCATCGGTTTCACTCTGGCCACACCCGGCCCGTCGCAACTGGGCGTTGTCGACGGCATCCTCGTCGACCGCGCCTTCGTGGTGAACCGACAGAAGCAGGCCCAGGAGCTCGCCGAGGTCTCCGACGTCCACCCGCCGGCCCCGCACAACATCGCCAACGCCCTGGCGGCCGCGGCCCTGGCCCGCGCCTTCGGCGTCGAGCCCGCGGCCGTACGGGACGGACTGCGGGCCTTTCGCCCCGACCCGCACCGCATCGAGCACGTCGCGGATGTCGACGAGGTCGCGTACATCGACGACTCCAAGGCCACCAACACCCACGCCGCCGTGGCCTCCCTCGCCGCCTACGACCCGATCGTCTGGATCGCCGGCGGCCTCGCCAAGGGTGCCGTCTTCGACGAACTGGTGACGGGGGCGGCCGGGCGACTTCGGGGCGTCGTACTGATCGGCCGCGACCGCGGACTGATCCGCGAAGCCCTCGCGCGACACGCCCCCGAGGTCCCGGTGGTCGACCTCGACCGGACCGACACTGGGGCGATGTCCGAGGCGGTCCGCGAGGCGGCACGGCTCGCCCGGCCGGGGGACACCGTACTGATGGCCCCGGCCTGCGCCTCGATGGACATGTTCGTCAATTACAACAAGCGGGGCGAGGCGTTCGCGGACGCGGTCCGCGCACTCGCCGCCGAGAGCGCCTGACGGGCCCGGCCGGAGCGCCGTACTGACCCGGACGACCGGGCGCGGGCGGCCGCGCCACGGGCCCCGGCCCTCGGCGGCGGCCCCCGGGCACGAGCAGTGGAGGGGACAGCGACAATGCCGGCCGAAGAGAGCTCCGCCGCGCCCCGTAGGGCCTGCTCACGGGGCGCGGCGACCAGCCGGGCGCTCATCCCGCCCCTCCTCGCGGGCGCGGGCCCCGGCGCACCGCTCGCTCACGCCCTGCGGGTCAGATCGGTCGCCGGCTCCCGGCGCCCCTCGGTGGCCCGTCCCAAGGGGCGCTCCACCGGCACCCCCCGTGCCCCGCGCGGCAGTGGGGTGCGGCGGATCTACGAGCAGGCACGCCGGGCCTGGGACCGCCCTCTGACCGCGTACTACCTGATCCTGGGCGCCGGCCTGCTGATCACCGTGCTCGGCCTGGTGATGGTCTACTCCGCCTCGATGATCAAGGCCCTGGAGCTGCACAAGCCGGGCACCTACTTCTTCCGCAAGCAGTTCCTCGCCGCCGTCATCGGGGCCGGACTGATGGCGCTCGCTGCCCGGATGCCGGCCAAACTGCACCGGGCCTTCGCCTATCCGCTGCTCATGGGATCCGTCTTCCTGATGGCGCTGGTCCAGGTGCCGGGGATAGGGATGTCGATCAACGGCAACCGGAACTGGCTCTATCTGGGCGGGCCGTTCCAGCTCCAGCCCAGTGAGTTCGGCAAGCTCGCCCTGGTCCTGTGGGGCGCGGACCTGCTCGCCCGTAAACAGGACAAACGGCTGCTGACGCAGTGGAAGCACATGCTCGTTCCGCTCGTTCCCGTCGCCTTCATGCTCCTCGGGCTGATCATGCTCGGCGGTGACATGGGCACTGCGATCATTCTCACTGCGATCCTGTTCGGGCTGCTCTGGCTGGCCGGGGCACCCACCAGGCTCTTCGCCGGAGTGCTGGCGTTCGCCGGAATGATCGCATTCGTGCTGATCAAGACCAGTCCCAACCGAATGTCCAGGCTCGCCTGCATCGGCGCCAGCGAACCCGGTCCGGGGGATTCCTGCTGGCAGGCCGTGCACGGGATCTATGCTCTGGCGTCCGGCGGACTGTTCGGTTCCGGGCTCGGTGCGAGTGTGGAAAAATGGGGTCAACTACCTGAACCGCACACAGACTTCATCTTCGCCATCACCGGCGAGGAACTGGGGTTGGCGGGGACGCTGTCGGTGCTCGCACTCTTCGCGGCTCTAGGCTATGCGGGTATCCGCGTGGCCGGACGCACGGAGGACCCCTTCGTGAGGTATGCCGCGGGAGGTGTGACCACCTGGATCACGGCGCAGGCCGTGATCAACATCGGTGCGGTGCTCGGCCTGCTGCCGATCGCCGGTGTCCCGCTCCCGCTGTTCTCCTACGGAGGGTCGGCCCTGCTGCCGACCATGTTCGCTGTCGGGCTGCTGATCGCGTTCGCGCGAGAGGATCCCGCCGCGAAGGCGGCCCTGGCCATGCGGAGGCCCGGGGTGAGATGGAAGACGATGAGACGGCGCGTCAAGAAGCGTCCGTCCGGAGAGCGGTGAATTTCGGTGCATGTCGTACTCGCCGGTGGGGGGACCGCCGGCCACATCGAGCCCGCGCTTGCCCTCGCGGACGCCCTGCGCAGGCAGGACCCGACCGTGGGAATCACTGCCCTCGGCACGGAGCGCGGACTCGAGACCAGGCTCGTACCCGAGCGGGGGTACGAACTCGCCCTGATCCCGGCCGTACCGCTGCCGCGCAAGCCCACCCCGGAACTGATCACCGTCCCGGGACGGCTGCGCGGCACCATCAAGGCGGCCGAGCAGGTCCTGGAACGCACCAAGGCGGACTGCGTCGTGGGCTTCGGCGGCTATGTCGCCCTGCCCGGCTACCTCGCCGCCAAGCGGGTCGGTGTGCCGATCGTCGTCCACGAGGCCAATGCCCGGCCCGGCCTGGCCAACAAGATCGGCTCCCGGTACGCCCACGGGGTCGCCGTTTCCACCCCCGACAGCAAGCTGCGCGGTGCCCGCTACATCGGCATCCCGCTGCGCCGGACCATCGCCACCCTGGACCGGGCCCGGGTCCGCCCCGAGGCGCGTGCCGCCTTCGGGCTCGACCCCAATCTGCCGACGCTGCTGGTCTCCGGCGGCTCGCAGGGCGCCCGCCATCTCAATGAGGTGGTCCAGCGGGTCGCCCCGCTGCTGCAGCGCTCCGGGATCCAGATCCTGCACGTGGTCGGTCCGAAGAACGAATTGCCGCGTGTCGACAACATGCCCGGGATGCCGCCCTACATCCCGGTACCGTACGTGGACCGGATGGATCTCGCGTACGCGGCGGCCGACATGATGCTCTGCCGTGCGGGCGCGATGACCGTCGCCGAACTCTCCGCCGTCGGGCTCCCCGCCGCCTACGTCCCGCTGCCCATCGGCAACGGTGAACAGCGGCTCAACGCCCAGCCGGTGGTCAACGCCGGCGGCGGTCTGCTGGTGGACGACGCGGCGCTCACCCCCGAGTGGGTGCAGGGGAACGTCCTTCCCGTGCTTGCGGATCCGCACCGGCTGTACGAGATGTCCCGAGCGGCCGCCGAGTTCGGCCGCCGGGACGCCGACGACCTGCTCGTCGGCATGGTGTACGAGGCGATTGCCGCACGCCGAGGCGCGTGAGGCGGCGGACGGGTCCGGGGGCGGCGCCCCCGGACCCGGCACAAGGAGCGAGCGTGGCCGGACCGACAACCGCCCAGCGCGGTGCAGCGCAGCAGGAGGACCCCCCGGCCCGCCCGTCGCGCCCGCGCCCGAAGGGGCGCAGAGGGCCCGGCCGCAGACAGTTGATCGTGATCGGCGTGCTGGTGCTGCTGCTGCTCGGCTCCGGCGCCGTCTGGGCGCTCTACGGCTCCTCCTGGCTCCGTGCCGAACAGGTCGCGATCAGCGGGGTCGACGTGTTGACTCCGGCCGAGGTGGAGGCTGCCGCGGCGGTGCCGATCGGCGCTCCGCTGATCTCCGTGGACACCGATGCCGTCGCCGACCGGTTGCGCCAGAAGTTGCCTCGTATCGACTCGGTGGATGTCGTGCGGTCATGGCCGCACGGAATCCGGCTTAAGGTGACCGAACGGCAGCCGGTCCTTTTGATGAAAAAGGGCGCAAAGTTCATTGAAGTGGATGCGAAAGGTGTTCGTTTCGCAACAGTGGACAAATCGCCCGGCCATGTACCGCTGCTGGAATTGACGCCTGACCGGTCCGCGAGCCTGCGTCGCTTCGGCAGCGCCCGGTTGGTGCGGGAGGCGGTCAGGGTCGCGGGCGCTCTTCCGGGCGGCGTCGCCAGGGATACCGAGGTCGTACGGGTCACCTCGTACGATTCGATCTCCCTGGAGCTCACCCGGGGTCGGACGGTGTTCTGGGGCAGCGGTGAGGACGGGTCGGTGAAGGCGAGAGTCCTCACCGCTCTGATGAAAGCCGCCCCCAAAGCGGGACACTTCGACGTGAGTGCACCCACCGCCCCGGCAGTGTCGGGTAGTTGACGCACATTCGGCCTGGCCAGCACCCTGGTTGGTCAGCGCTACGGGTGATCACATAGGGTGAAAAGAAAAACGGGAGGTTCGGCGTGTTCGTTGAACGCGCGCCACTTGTCGACTTAGTGTCCTGTTCGGAAGAGTCCATGAAACAGACACACTGGTAACCCTAAACTTCAACGTTAGGGTTTGGGTCGGCGTTTCGGACCGCCCCAATCGGCATCCGTCGTCGCGGCGGGACTACCGCGAAGCGACGACACGTAACTCGAGGCGAGAGGCCTTCGACGTGGCAGCACCGCAGAACTACCTCGCAGTCATCAAGGTCATCGGTGTCGGCGGCGGTGGTGTCAATGCCATCAACCGAATGATCGAGGTCGGTCTCAAGGGCGTCGAGTTCATCGCGATCAACACTGATGCGCAAGCCCTGTTGATGAGCGACGCCGACGTCAAGCTCGACGTCGGCCGCGAACTCACCCGCGGCCTCGGCGCCGGGGCCAACCCGGCCGTCGGTCGCAAGGCGGCAGAGGACCACCGTGAGGAGATCGAGGAGGTCCTGAAGGGGGCCGACATGGTCTTCGTCACCGCCGGAGAGGGCGGCGGCACCGGCACCGGCGGCGCACCCGTCGTCGCCAACATCGCGCGCTCGCTCGGCGCCCTGACGATCGGCGTGGTCACCCGCCCGTTCACCTTCGAGGGCCGACGACGCGCGAACCAGGCGGAGGACGGCATCGCCGAGCTCCGCGAAGAGGTCGACACTCTCATCGTCATTCCCAACGACCGGCTGCTGTCCATCTCGGACCGCCAGGTCAGCGTGCTCGACGCGTTCAAGTCGGCCGACCAGGTGCTGCTCTCGGGTGTCCAGGGCATCACCGACCTGATCACGACGCCGGGCCTGATCAACCTCGACTTCGCCGACGTCAAGTCGGTCATGTCCGAGGCCGGTTCGGCACTCATGGGCATCGGCTCGGCCCGCGGCGACGACCGCGCGGTGGCCGCTGCGGAGATGGCGATCTCCTCGCCGCTCCTGGAGGCGTCCATCGATGGCGCCCGCGGTGTCCTGCTCTCCATCTCCGGCGGCAGCGATCTCGGTCTCTTCGAGATCAACGAGGCCGCCCAGCTGGTGAGCGAGGCGGCGCACCCCGAGGCGAACATCATCTTCGGTGCGGTCATCGACGACGCGCTGGGCGACGAGGTCCGCGTCACCGTGATCGCGGCGGGCTTCGACGGCGGGCAGCCGCCGGCCCGGCGCGAGAACGTCCTGGGCGCGAACACCGCCAAGCGCGAAGAGCCGGCCGCGCCGGTCCGGACCGCCGAGCCCGTGCGCCAGACCGGCGGACTGGGTTCCGTGCAGCCGCGCGAAGAGCCTCCGGTCCAGGCCGAGCCCGTACCGGTGGTCGGCGAGAGCCACTTGCCGCCGGTCACTTCGCCGCACATCCCGCCGGCCCGTCCCTACCAGGACTCCCAGGCCGAAGAGCTGGATGTTCCGGACTTCTTGAAGTGATAGGTCCGCATCACGCAGGTCCCGCAGCACCTTCAGTGTCCTCAGCGGATCGCGCGCACTTCGCCTTCACCGACAGGTGGGGCGGGGTGAGCGCCGCTCCGTACGAGGAGCTCAACCTCGGCGGCGCGGTCGGAGACGACCCCGCCGCCGTTCTGGCCAATCGGCAACGCGCCGCGCGGGCCCTCGGCCTGGACCCGGCGCAGGTCGTCTGGATGAACCAGGTGCACGGTCGGGATGTCGCGGTGGTCGACGGTCCGTGGGGAGACGCCGCGGAGATCCCCGGGGTGGACGCGGTGGTGACCGCGCGGCGCGGGCTGCCGCTCGCCGTGCTCACCGCCGACTGCACCCCCGTACTGCTGGCCGATCCGGTCGCCGGGATCGCGGCGGCGGCGCACGCGGGCCGCCCCGGTCTGGTCGCGGGCGTGGTCCCCGCCGTGGTCGAGGCCATGGTCGGACTCGGTGCCGAGACCCACCGGATCATCGCCCGCACCGGACCGGCAGTCTGCGGACGGTGCTACGAGGTCCCGTCGGGGATGCGTGCCGAGGTCGCCGAGAGCGTCCCGGCCGCCTGGTCCGAGACCAGTTGGGGCACCCCCGCCGTGGATGTCACCGCCGGGGTCCTGGCCCAGCTCGAAGCCCTCGGGGTCGAGGACCGGCAGGCGTCGCCGGTCTGCACCCTCGAATCGGGCGATCACTTCTCGTACCGCCGCGACCGCACCACCGGGCGGCTCGCCGGATATGTCTGGTTGGACTGATAGGTCATGACGGACCGTAGGACTCAACTCGCCGAAAATCTGGCGCGGGTGGAGGAACGCATTGCTTCCGCCTGTATCGCCGCGGGCCGCAAGCGGGAAGAAGTGACCCTCATCGTGGTCACCAAGACCTACCCCGCGAGCGATGTGCGGATTCTGCATGAACTCGGTGTGCGCCATGTCGCGGAGAATCGTGACCAGGACGCGGCGCCCAAGGCAGCCGAATGTGCGGATCTGTCGCTCATCTGGCACTTTGTTGGTCAATTGCAGACGAATAAGGTTCGTTCTGTGGCCAGTTATGCCGATGTCGTGCAGTCAGTGGATCGGGCCAAGTTGGTCACGGCGCTGTCCGCGGCGGCCGTGCGCGAGGAACGCGAACTCGGCTGCCTCATCCAGGTCGCGCTCGACGCGGAGAGCGGTGAACGGGGTGACCGCGGCGGTGTCGCGCCGGACGGGATCGAGGAGTTGGCCGCTGCGGTCGACTCCGCCCCCGGGCTGCGGCTCGACGGTCTGATGACCGTCGCGCCGCTCGCCGGCCCGTACGCGGGACGGCAACGCGCCGCCTTCGACCGGCTGATGGAATTCTCATCCCGCCTGCGCGGGAACCATCCGGCTGCGAACATGGTCTCTGCGGGGATGAGCGCGGACCTCGAGGACGCGGTCGCGGCCGGGGCGACACATGTGCGCGTCGGTACGGCGGTACTCGGAGTCCGACCGAGGCTCGGGTAACGTCGCCAAGCAGGTCGGACCACAGCAGAAAATATGGTCATTCCCGCCTATGGCGGGCAGGCCTCAGTGGATCGCGGGGCACTTGGTGACAGATGCCGATCCACCACAGAGCGGAGGACTCGGAGCATGGCCGGCGCGATGCGCAAGATGGCGGTCTACCTCGGCCTCGTGGAGGACGATGGGTACGACGGTCCGGGGTTCGACCCCGACGACGAATTCGAACCCGAGCCGGAGCCTGAGCGGGATCGGCGGCGGCACCAGCCCGCGCATCAGGTGGAGCGGGACCGGGAACGGGACGAACCGGTACGAGTGGTGCAGCCTCCCGCGCAACGGGAGCCGGTTCAGATCCCGGCGGAAAGGGAGCGACCCGCCCGAATCGCACCCGTGGCATCCATCACACCTGAACGCCCGAACATGGAGAAGAACGCACCGGTGATCATGCCCAAGGTTGTGTCCGAGCGGGAGCCCTACCGCATCACCACGCTGCACCCCCGGACCTACAACGAGGCCCGTACCATCGGGGAACACTTCCGTGAGGGCACTCCGGTGATCATGAATCTCACGGAGATGGACGATACGGACGCGAAGCGACTTGTCGACTTTGCCGCAGGACTCGTCTTCGGTCTCCATGGCAGCATTGAGCGCGTGACGCAGAAGGTGTTCCTGTTGTCGCCTGCTAACGTCGATGTCACGGCGGAGGACAAGGCCCGCATTGCTGAGGGCGGATTCTTCAACCAGAGCTGAGAACACGACACCAGGAACGACCCGGCCGTGAGGCCGGAGCTACGAGAGCCAGGGGAGAGGGAAGCGCGAAATGGGCGTCGCAGTGCAGGTTGTCTATATCGCGTTGATGTGTTTCCTCATCGTGCTGATCTTCCGGCTGGTCATGGACTACGTCTTCCAGTTCGCACGTTCATGGCAGCCCGGCAAGCCGATGGTGGTCATACTTGAGGCCACCTACACTGTCACGGATCCACCGCTCAAGCTTCTGCGGCGGTTCATCCCGCCGCTGCGTCTCGGGGGCGTGGCACTCGACCTGTCCTTCTTCGTTCTGATGATCATCGTCTACATCCTGATCAACATCGTGATCAGGCTGTGAGCGATACGGTCTTGCCGACTGCCGACGACTACGTAGAGGTGAAGAAGAGATGCCGCTGACCCCCGAGGACGTGCGGAACAAGCAGTTCACGACCGTCCGCCTCCGAGAAGGCTATGACGAGGACGAGGTCGATGCCTTCCTCGACGAGGTCGAGTCCGAGCTGACGCGCCTGCTCCGTGAGAACGAGGACCTGCGCGCGAAGCTGGCCGCCGCCACGCGTGCCGCCGCGCAGAACCAGCAGCAGGGAATGCGCAAGCCGGAGCCGCAGGACCGGCCCGGGGCACCTGTGCCCGCCGCCATATCGGGTCCGCCGGTCCAGCAGCAGCCCCCGCAGATGGGTCCCCCCCAACTGCCCGGTGGTGCTCCGCAGCTGCCCGCCGGTCCCAGCGGTCACGGTCCTGGTCCCCAGGGCCCGCACGGCCCCGGCCCGCAGGGCCCGCACGGCCCCGGTCCGATGCAGGGCGGTCCCATGGGTGGCCCGATGGGTGGCCCCATGGGCGGTCACGCCCCCCAGCAGCAGATGCAGCAGATGCAGCAGCCGCCGCAGATGCAGCAGCCCGGTCAGGGCCCCGGCGGCGACAGCGCCGCCCGTGTCCTGTCGCTCGCGCAGCAGACCGCCGACCAGGCGATCGCGGAGGCCCGTTCCGAGGCCAACAAGATCGTCGGCGAGGCGCGCAGCCGCGCCGAGGGACTGGAGCGGGACGCGCGCGCCAAGGCGGACGCGCTGGAGCGGGACGCGCAGGAGAAGCACCGCGTGGCGATGGGCTCGCTGGAGTCGGCCCGCGCGACGCTGGAGCGCAAGGTCGAGGACCTGCGTGGCTTCGAGCGCGAGTACCGGACCCGGCTGAAGTCCTACCTGGAGAGCCAGCTGCGTCAGCTGGAGACCCAGGCCGACGACTCGCTGGCCCCGCCGCGGACCCCGGCGACCGCTTCGCTGCCGCCGTCGCCCTCGCTGGCTCCGGCCGGTGCGGGTGCCATGGGCCACACCATGGGCGGCAACCACGGCGGTCACGGCAACCCGCCGATGGGCGGCAACCCGTCCATGGGTGGTGGACCCTCGTACGGCGGCCAGCAGCAGATGTCGCCGGCGATGACCCAGCCGATGGCGCCGGTGCGGCCGCAGGCGCCGCAGCCGATGCAGCAGGCCCCGTCGCCGATGCGTGGGTTCCTGATCGACGAGGACGACAACTGAGCCCGGTGCGCGCGATGAGCGCGTAGCCGTCGGCAGGCTGAGGGCCGGGCCCCGGGGTTTCCCCGGGGCCCGGCCCTTTTCCCGTGGACGGGGGCGTGGGCGGTGCGCGGTGAGCCCCGTTCCCTCAGTGCTCCTTCCCGCAACCCGGCCCCGGGCTGCGGGAAGGAGCACGCGGAAGGGCCCGCCCGGAACACCTGTTCCGGGCGGGCCCTCGATGCGTCCGGGCTACTGCTCCGTCTTGCGGAGACGGAACGTCAGGGACAGGCCCTCGTCCTCGAACGGCCGGCCGTACTCCGGGTCCGCCTCACCCTGTGCGTAGTCCAGGGCCAGGACCTCGTCCGCGATCAGGGCCGCGTGCTCGGTCAGGGCCTCCACGGTGGCGGGGGAGGTCGACGTCCAGCGGACGGCGATGCGGTCCGCGACATCCAGACCGCTGTTCTTGCGGGCCTCCTGGATGAGGCGGATCGCGTCACGGGCCAGGCCCGCGCGGCGCAGCTCCGGGGTGATCTCCAGGTCCAGGGCGACCGTCGCGCCCGAGTCGGACGCCACCGACCAGCCCTCGCGCGGGGTCTCGGTGATGATCACCTCGTCGGGAGCGAGGCTCACCGTCTCGCCGTCCACCTCGACCGATGCCGTGCCCTCGCGCAGGGCCAGCGACAGGTCCGCCGCGTCGGCGTTCGCGACCGCCTTGGCCACCGCCTGGACGCCCTTGCCGAACCGCTTTCCGAGCGCGCGGAAGTTGGCCTTCGCGGTCGTGTCGACCAGCGAGCCTCCGACCTCGGAGAGCGAGGCCAGCGAGGAGACGTTCAGCTCCTCCGTGATCTGCGTGTGCAGTTCGGGGGAGAGGGACTCGAAGCCCGAGGCCGCGACCAGGGCCCGGGACAGTGGCTGACGGGTCTTGACGCCCGACTCGGCACGGGTGGCCCGGCCCAGCTCGACCAGGCGGCGCACCAGCGCCATCTGGGTGGAGAGGGCCGGGTCGATGGCCGCGAAGTCCGCCTTGGGCCAGGCGGAGAGATGGACCGACTCGGGGGCATCCGGGGTGACCGGAACGACCAGGTCCTGCCAGACCCGCTCGGTGATGAACGGGGTGAGCGGGGCCATCAGCCGGGTCACCGTCTCGACGACCTCGTGCAGCGTGCGCAGCGCCGCCTTGTCGCCCTGCCAGAAGCGGCGGCGCGAGCGGCGTACGTACCAGTTGGACAGGTCGTCGACGAACGCGGACAGGAGCTTGCCGGCGCGCTGGGTGTCGTAACCGTCCAGAGCCTGCGTGACCTGGTCCACCAGTGCGTTCAGCTCGCTCAGCAGCCAGCGGTCCAGGACCGTGCGGTCCGCCGGGGCCGGGTCGGCGGCGGAGGGCGCCCAGCCCGACGTACGGGCGTACAGGGCCTGGAAGGCGACCGTGTTCCAGTACGTCAGGAGGGTCTTGCGGACGACTTCCTGGATCGTGTTGTGGCCGACGCGGCGCGCCGCCCACGGGGAGCCGCCCGCCGCCATGAACCAGCGCACCGCGTCCGCGCCGTGCTGATCCATGAGGGGGATCGGCTGAAGGATGTTCCCGAGGTGCTTGGACATCTTGCGGCCGTCCTCGGCGAGGATGTGGCCCAGACAGACCACGTTCTCGTAGGACGACTTGTCGAAGACCAGCGTGCCGACCGCCATCAGCGTGTAGAACCAGCCGCGGGTCTGGTCGATGGCCTCCGAGATGAACTGTGCCGGGTAGCGGCTCTCGAAGATCTCCTTGTTCTTGTACGGGTAGCCCCACTGCGCGAAGGGCATCGAGCCCGAGTCGTACCAGGCGTCGATGACCTCGGGGACGCGGTACGCCTCCAGCTGGCAGTTCTCGTGCGAGCAGGTGAATGTGATCTCGTCGATGAACGGGCGGTGCGGGTCGAGGCCGGAGAGGTCGGTGCCGGCCAGCTTGCTCAGCTCGGCGCGTGAGCCGACGCAGGTGAGGTGGCTGTCCTCGCAGCGCCAGATCGGCAGCGGGGTGCCCCAGTAGCGGTTGCGGGACAGCGCCCAGTCGACGTTGTTGTTCAGCCAGTCGCCGAAGCGGCCGTGCTTGACCGAGTCCGGGAACCAGTTGGTCTTCTCGTTCTCTTCGAGCAGCCGGTCCTTGATGGCGGTCGTACGGATGTACCAGGACGGCTGCGCGTAGTAGAGCAGCGCGGTGTGGCAGCGCCAGCAGTGCGGGTAGCTGTGCTCGTAAGGGACGTGCCGGAAGAGCTTGCCGCGGGCCTCCAGGTCCTCGGTGAGCGCCTCGTCGGCCTTCTTGAAGAAGATGCCGCCGACCAGCGGCAGCTCCTCTTCGAAGGTGCCGTCGGGACGGACCGGGTTCACGACCGGGAGGCCGTACGCCTTGCAGACGACGAGGTCGTCGGCGCCGAACGCGGGGGACTGGTGGACCAGACCCGTGCCGTCCTCGGTCGTCACGTACTCGGCGTTGACGATGTAGTGGGCCTCGGCGGGGAAGTCGACCAGGGTGAACGGGCGCTCGTACGTCCAGCGCTCCATCTCGCGGCCGGTGAAGGTCTGGCCGGTGGTCTCCCAGCCCTCGCCCAGCGCCTTCTCGACGAGCGGCTGCGCGACGACGAGCTTCTCCTCGCCGTCGGTCGCGACGACATAGGTGACATCGGGGTGCGCGGCGACGGCGGTGTTGGAGACCAGGGTCCAGGGAGTGGTCGTCCAGACGAGGAGGGAGGCGTCGCCGGCCAGGGGGCCGGAGGTGAGGGGGAAGCGTACGAAGACCGAAGGGTCGACGACCGTCTCGTACCCCTGGGCCAGCTCGTGGTCCGAGAGGCCCGTGCCGCAGCGGGGGCACCAGGGGGCGACGCGGTGGTCCTGGACCAGCAGGCCCTTGTTGAAGATCTCCTTCAGCGACCACCACACCGACTCGACGTACTCGGGGTCCATCGTGCGGTAGGCGTCGTCGAGGTCGACCCAGTAGCCCATCCGGGTCGTGAGCTCGGTGAACGCGTCGGTGTGGCGGGTCACGGACTCGCGGCACTTGGCGTTGAACTCGGCGATGCCGTACGCCTCGATGTCCTTCTTGCCGTTGAAGCCCAGCTCCTTCTCGACCGCGAGCTCGACCGGCAGTCCGTGGCAGTCCCAGCCGGCCTTGCGGCCGACGTGGTAGCCCTGCATGGTGCGGAAGCGGGGGAAGACGTCCTTGAAGACGCGGGCCTCGATGTGATGGGCGCCGGGCATGCCGTTGGCGGTCGGCGGGCCCTCGTAGAAGACCCACTCGGGGCGGCCCTCGGACTGTTCGAGGCTCTTGGCGAAGACCTTGCTCTCGCGCCAGAAATCGAGCACGGCGTGCTCCAGCGCGGGCAGGTCGACCTGGGCGGGCACCTGGCGGTACTGCGGCGATGTCATGGGCGGACTTCCTCCGGCGGACGTTTTCCACTTCCGTCGGAGGGACGAGGGCCTCATCGGCTCCCGCGGTACCACCCTCCTTGGCCCCGGGCGTGCGCCCGTGGCCCCCTCATTGGGGTCGCGATGTCGGTTCTACTTGCCTTGCGGCGTTCTTCCGACGGCTCCGGGTGATCTTCACGACGCGCTCGCCCCCGGGCTCCCACCGTCCCCGGGTCGCTCCTGGCTGCGTACGACGCTACTCGTCCCATCCACGCCTCTCGCTGAGGCCAGTGTACGGGCCCGTCCGGGCGACGGCCGACCGGTTCAACCCGTGGGTCGGGGCGTGACCCGAATGGGCAGACACCGGCTCATGGAGTCCCGGCGGGGGCCCGGGAGGCGGATTACCCGGCGGGGAGCTGGGCACAACGGATTCAGACGCGTCGGTATCCGGGCACGGGGAGGGGCGATTCGGCGGCGTGCCCCGTTGCCGCAGGGCTGGGGTCGATTTATCGTCCCAGCACGATTCGCGTGCAAGATCACAATATGTGAAGGGGCCGCGGCCATGGTGGCGAAGAAGAGCGCCGCGAAGAAGCCGGCGTCAGCGAGATCCACAGGTGCGACGGCCGGGAGGACGAGCGGAGAGGCTGCCGAGAAGACCGCGGTGAAGAAGGCCGCGGACAAGAAGACCGCCGCGAAGAAGACCGCGGCCCGGAAGAGGACGGCGCCCGCCCGGCACGCCGATGCCCGGCACGCGGCCTCGGCCGAGAAGGCGCCTGCGAAGAAGAGCGGGGCCAAGAAGGCTTCGAAGAAGGCCGCTGCGGCGGCCACGGTGGCGGCCGAGGCCGCCGAGCAGACGGGAGCCCACACGGTGGTAGCGAAGAAGAGTGCGGCCCGGACCCGCGCGCCCGGCAAGGGCTCCGCGCCCCTGCCCCCGGCCCGTGGAATCGCCACGGCAGACCCCGGCGAGCTGGCGGTCCGGCCGGGTGAGGACCCCTGGACGCCGGAAGAGGTCGAAGAGGCGCGGTCCGTGCTGAGCAGCGAGATCGATCGCCTGCGCAGTGAGCTGGAGGCGGCGAGCGCGGCGCTCGCCGGGCTGATGCGCGACTCCGGCGACGGGGCGGGTGACGACGAGGCGGACACCGGCACCAAGAACATCACCCGCGAGCACGAGATGTCGCTCGCCGCCAACGCCCAGGAGATGCTGGACCAGACCGAGCGGGCGCTGGCCCGGCTCGACGCCGGGACGTACGGGCTGTGCGAGGTCTGCGGCAATCCGATCGGCAAGGCACGGATGCAGGCGTTCCCCCGCGCCACGCTCTGTGTCGAGGACAAACAGAAACAGGAGCGACGCGGTTGATCCGTGGTGGTGTGTCGTACCCTCGTGCTCAGTCAGGAACCTAGGGTTGAGGGACTCACGTGGCAGAGGCGGAGCGCATCATCGGTACGCCGGACATCCCCGATGCCGAGGGGACTGAAGGGGACGAGGCCGGGGGCCGGGTCGAGGAGATTGCCCCGAGCAGGGGCAAGCGGAAGATCGCGGTGCTCTTCGTCATGGCCGCCTTCGCCTTCCTGCTCGACCTGATCAGCAAGATGGTCGTGGTCGCGAAGCTGGAGCATCACCCTCCGGTCGAGGTCCTCGGCAACTGGCTGAGGTTCGAGGTGATCCGCAACTCGGGCGCCGCGTTCAGTTTCGGCGAGGCGTTCACGGTCATCTTCACCGTCATCGCTGCCACCGTGATCGTCGTGATCGCCAGGATCGCCCGCAAGCTCTACAGCCTGCCGTGGGCCATAGCGCTCGGTCTGCTGCTCGGCGGAGCGCTCGGCAACCTCACCGACCGCCTCTTCCGCGCTCCGGGCATCTTCGAGGGCGCGGTGGTGGACTTCATCTCCGTCGAACACTTCGCCGTCTTCAACCTCGCGGACTCCGCGATCGTCTGCGGCGGCATCCTGATCGTGCTCCTCTCCTTCAAGGGCCTGGACCCCGACGGGACCGTGCACAAGGACTAGCGGGCGCAAGGCATACTCGATCAGGTGAGTACGTATCCCGAGGTCCGCACCCTGCCCGTACCCGACGGTCTGGAGGGCGAGCGCATCGACGCCGCCATTTCCCGGATGTTCGGTTTCTCCCGCACCAAGGCCGCCGAGCTGGCCGCTGCCGGGAAGGTGCAGGTGGACGGTTCGGTGGTCGGGAAGTCCGAGCGGGTGCGGGGCGGTGCCTGGCTGGAAGTGGAGATGCCGCAGGCACCCGCTCCGGTGCAGATCGTCGCCGAGCCCGTCGAGGGCATGGAGATCGTGCACGACGACGACGACATCGTCGTGATCGTGAAGCCGGTCGGGGTCGCCGCCCACCCGAGCCCCGGCTGGACCGGCACGACCGTCATCGGTGGTCTCGCCGCGGCCGGGTACCGGATCTCCACGTCCGGAGCGGCCGAGCGCCAGGGCATCGTCCACCGTCTCGACGTGGGCACCTCCGGCCTGATGGTCGTGGCCAAGTCCGAGCGCGCCTACACCCTGCTGAAGGCGCAGTTCCGCGACCGGGTCGTCGAGAAGAAGTACCACGCGCTGGTGCAGGGTCACCCGGACCCGATGAGCGGCACCATCGACGCCCCCATCGGGCGCCACCCGAACCTCGACTACAAGTGGGCCGTCACCGCCGACGGCAAGCCCTCCGTGACGCACTACGACCTCATCGAGGCCTACCGCGCCGCCAGCCTTCTGGACATCAAGCTGGAGACGGGCCGCACCCATCAGATCCGGGTGCACATGTCCGCCCACCGCCACCCCTGCGTCGGCGACCTGACCTACGGCGCCGACCCGACGATGGCCAAGCGCCTCGGCCTGACGAGGCAGTGGCTGCACGCCGTCCGGCTGGGCTTCGAGCACCCCGCCGACGGCAGCTGGGTGGAGTTCTCCAGTAACTACCCCGACGACCTCCAGCATGCCCTGGACAAGATCACCGCGGAGAGCGAGTGAGCGGCACGCCTGCCCCGTACGTCACCCGTACGGTCATCGACGAGCGGGACCGCGCCGCCTGTTTCCAGGTCCGCAAGGACGTCTTCGTCGGCGAGCAGAACGTGCCCGAGGAGATCGAGTACGACGCCTACGACGCGGACGCGGTGCATGTGATCGCCGTCGCGGCGGACGGTTCGGCGCTCGGTACCGCGCGGCTTCTGCACGGCCCGGCCGCGGCGGCCAGGGCCGGCACGGACCTCGCCGTCGGCTCGCTCGGCCGACTGGCGGTGATCAAGCGGGCGCGCGGCCTCGGCGTCGGCGTGGCGCTGGTGAGGGCCATCGAGGACGCGGCCCGTGAGCTGGGTCTGGCCGCCGTCGACCTGCACGCCCAGACCCATGCGCTCGGCTTCTACGAGCGGCTCGGGTACGCGGCGTACGGTCCCGAATTCCCGGACGCGGGGATCCCGCACCGGGCGATGCGACGCTCTCTGCAGGACTGACGGCCTGGTGCACGGCGTAAGGGCTGTCCCGAGCACGCCGGGCTCGATCCGAAGGAAAGACCTCAGCGCCGGACCCCGGCGCGGGGTGCCGCTACGGACGCGGCGGCACCCCGGCGGTCGTCAGGGGCGCTCCGGCAGGCCCCAGCGCGTCCACGTCCCGCTCGACGGCACGTCGCGCGGTTCCGTCCGGGACGGACGCGCGCCGTGCGGAGTCACCACCGCCGTGCCTCCGCGCGGCAGGCTCAGGGCGATCCGTCCCGGTCCGGTCTCCCGCCAGCGCAGCGGTCGCCCGTGTGCGTCGCGTACGTCTATCCGGCCCGTGATCGAGTGGTCCAGGGTCAGCGGGGCGCCCGCTTCGCTGTGCACCCGTACCCAGCGCGTGGCACCTTTGGAGCGGTCCGCGTCCACGAGGAACGCGCCCTGGGTGCGCAGTGAGGCGATCGACGCGTCCGCCCAGCGGTCCGAGACGGAGGGGAAGACCTTCACGACTCCCTCGTGGCCCTGCACCACCATGTCGAGCATCGACTGGGCTGCGGACAGCGGACTCTCCAGGGCGAGGTTCTTGCCTTCCCTGTACATGGTGTTGACCGTCATCTGACAGTCCGCGACCACCTTCAGATCGGTGAAGAAGGTCAGGAAGTCGAGAGCCTTCTCCGGCTCGTCCATCACCGAGTACATGGACGAGGCGGTGGCGTAGCTGTAACCGTGCCACAGCTGCTGCATAGAGACCCAGTGGTCCATGGAGCGCCGCATCACATCGCGGTCCCCGGCCCGGTCCCAGTTCCGCTCGCGCAGCGGGTGGAGCCAGAGCAGATGCGAGTGGTGGCGGTGCGAGTCGGCGAGCGGGACGTCCTTGCCGATCATGACACCGGCCACCGGGTCCTCGGCGTACGGGGTGAGCCTGCGGTCGATGTCCTGCCAGCGCTTCATCCGGGGGTCGTCGTTGCGCAGCAGCTTCGCGGAGGCGATGAGGGTGCGCACGCCCCAGCGGACGAGCGAGAGGTCATAGGTGCAGTCCGTGGCGTTGGCGTACTCGGGGGAGCGGGTCTCCAGCAGATGCAGCCTGCCGTCGGGGCCCTCGTGCAGGAAGTGCGCGTAGAAGTTGATGGCCTTCGTCAGGATCGGGTACACCACGTCGCGCAGGACGGACAGGTCCATCGAGTGCCGGTAGGACTGCCAGACGTTGTGCAGGGCCCAGGTGAGGTTGCCGAAGTTGTCGGAGACGTGGTCCGAGCCCGGGGCGCCGACGTCGTACGTCTCCCCCGCGCGCAGCTGCCAGTCGGAGGGGTGGCCCAGCGCATAGCTCTCGCCGTCGCGGTAGTCGACGGGGACGGAGGCCGGGAGGTTGTGCTCGAAGCGGCGGAAGGCGCCCGTCACGGAGTCGAGTTCGGGGTGGTTGGAGCCGTGGACGGGTGCCATGCCGATCTGGACGTTGAGGTTCCACCAGACCGCGGTCCAGTTGTTGCCGACTTCGGGGAACCACGGGCCCCATTCGGAGATCGTCGGGCCCTCGGCCCTGGTCGACGCGGCGAGCTTGTAGAGCTGGATGAGGTAGAAGCTCTGCAGCCGCTTGTCCGGCACGGAGAGGAAGCTGCGCCGGTAGTACGCGTGCCACCAGCCGCGGTGTCGCTCCACCAGCCGGTCGAGGTCGGTGGCGAGGGTGCGGTCCACGGCCCGGAGCGCGGCGGTCGTCGCCTCCGACACGTGGCCGGGAAAGCGGTACACGAGGTGTGCGGCGAGCAGCCGGCCGGTGCCCTCGCGGCGTTCGCGCCAGGCGGTGGTCCAGCCGCCGCCCGCGAGCAGCGGTTGCTCGACGAAGCCGTCGCCGACGCGCGGGTCGGGGTTGGGCGTGTAGTCCTCCGGCTTGCCGCTGTTGCGGGTGGTGGCGGCCTGCAGCCAGTGGAAGGACCAGGCGGCGGACTCCTCGCCGGGGGAGGGCCGGGTGGAGATCAGCAGGGCGCCGGTGTCGTTCTGGACGAGGGCGGAGAAGGCCAGCGAGCCGCGGCTGGTGGTGACCGTGCCGCGCAGCTCGGCGTCGTACGGATCCAGGGTCCAGTCGACGCCGGTGATCTCCCCGGCGAGGGTCAGGGTGAAGTACCCGATGGGGAGGCGGGAGAAGCCTATGCCGCCGCGCCACTGGCCGCGCTGGTCCTGCACCTGGCTGTGACTGAGCATCAGCTTCAGCGTGTCGGCGGTCTTTCCCGCGTACAGCTGGGCGCCGAGGTAGCCGTTGGCGAGGAAGGGGGCCTGCTGCCAGCCGGTGGGGAGGGTGCGCCAGGTCATGGCGGCGTCGCGGACGGTCCGTTCGTGGACGTCCGCCCCCGGGCGGCCCGCCGGGGCGGGAGCGGACGCGGCCCATGCGGTAGGTGAGCCGGCGAGCCAGAGCGCGGATGTTCCGGCAGCGGCGGCGCCGACGAAATGCCTTCGGGAGAACGCGGTCACGTGGTTTCTCCTGCCAGTCATGTATGTGGTGAGGGTTCTTGTCCCTGAATCACGCATGCCGCATACTGCCCGCCCTGAAGAGGGAGCGGAAGGGGGTGACTGTATAAACATCGGAGGAATGGTTGGTCGATGGGGGCCGTGAAGGGGGTGTTGTCCGGATTGCTGGCCTTGCGTGGCAGGCTTGAGGTCCATGTCGGCCGATCACGGTGGTCGGCTCACCGCGCTCCGGAAGGCACCTCGTGGACCAAATGGCACTGCTCCTCATGCTGTTGCTCGGAGCTGTGGTCACGGTGCCGCTGGGGGAGCGTCTGGGGCTGCCCGCGCCGGTGCTGATGACGCTCGCCGGAGTCGGCATGGCGTTCCTCAGCTTCGTACCCAATGTGGACATCCCGCCCGAGATCATTCTTCCCGCGCTGCTGCCGCCGCTGCTCTACGCCTCCGTGCAGCGCACGTCCTGGCGGCAGTTCGCCGCCAATAAACGACCGATCTTTCTGCTGGCCGTGGCGCTGGTCTTCATCACGACGGCCGCCGTCGCCGCGGTGGCCAACGCGATCGTCCCGGGGCTGCCCATCGCCGCCGCAGTGGCGCTCGGAGCGCTCGTCGCCCCGCCCGACCCCGTCGCGGCGACGGCCGTCGCGGGCTCGGTCGGGCTGCCGCGCAGGCTCGTCTCCATCCTGGAGGGCGAGGGGCTGTTCAACGACGTGACCGCGATCGTGCTCTACCACGTGGCGATCGCCGCCGCGGTGAGCGGCACGTTCTCGCTGCCGGAGGCCTTCGGGCTGCTCATACTCTCCGCGGTCGTCGCCGTGGTCGTGGGCCTCGCGCTCGGCTGGATCACCATCAAGCTCATGGGCCTGCTCGGCGACGCCACGCTCCAGGTCGGCCTCACCCTGCTGGTGCCGTTCGTGAGCTACGTGCTCGCGGAGGAGCTGAGGGGATCGGGTGTCCTCGCCGTCCTCACCACCGCGCTCTTCCTCGCCGAGCACACCGCTGACGCCGACGACGTTCTCGGGCGGCTCACCGGCCGCAGCTTCTGGGAGATCGTCGACACCCTCGTCACCGGAGTCGCCTTCGGACTGATCGGCCTCGAACTGCACAACGTCTTCGGGACGGCCGACGGCCGCGAGCTCCAGATGCTCGGCTGGGGTCTGGCCGTCGTCGCGGTCGTCGTCGGCGTACGGCTGCTGTATCTGTTGCCGGCGACCTGGCTCGCCAAGCGGCTGCACACCCGGCGCGACGTCAGCGAGGAGATCCCCACCAGTTGGCGGGAGACCGTCGTCATGTGGTGGTCCGGGATGCGCGGCGTCGCCTCGGTCGCGCTGGCGCTCGCGATCCCGCTGCAGACGGACGACGGGAAGCCGTTCCCGGGACGCGACGAGATCGTCTTCATCGCCTTCGCCGTGATCATGGCCACGCTCGTCGTCCAGGGACTCAGCCTGCCGTGGCTGGTGCGCAAGCTCCGGGTCCGGGCCGACACGGACGCCGAGGAGACGCTGGAGAAGGACCTCGCGATCCGCGCCGCGAAGGCCGCGAAGCAACGGCTCAAGGAGATCCAGGAGGTCGAGGATTTCCCGGAAGAAGTCGCGGAGCGGCTGGCGCGGTTGGCGTACGACGTGGGGGCGCGGATCAGCCCCGACATGGTCGACGAGGAGCGCCGCGAGGCGTACGCGAAGCGCGCCGAGCGCTTCAAGGCGGTCAACCGCGTCCAGCGCGAAATGATGTCGGCCGCCCGCCACGCGGTGCTGTCGGCCCGCAACGAGGCGGGTACGGATCCGGAGGTCGTCGACCGGGTGCTGCGACAGCTGGACGTACGCAGCCTGCGGTGAGGCGGCGGGCCGGGTGCCCGCGGGAACCCGGGCCGGATCAGCCGCGTCCCGTGCGGGGCGACTTGTCGCGGTCGGCCGGTTTCTCGTCCATCGTGTGGGACGGGTGCGGCCACGCGTCACCGGGCGGAAGGGTGGCGGGAGCCGTCGCGATCCGTGGCAGCGCGTACGGATGGTGGTCGCGCAGCCAGCCGATGAGCTGCTCCCGGACGGCGCAGCGCACCGTCCAGATGTCGTCCGCGTCCTTTGCCGTGACCACCGCGCGGACCTGGATCGTCGACGGTGTGGTGTCCGTGACCGCCAGGGACCAGCTGCGTCCGTCCCAGGCGGCGCACTCGCCCAGGATGTCCCGCAGCTGCTCGCGCATCGCGGCGACCGGGGCCGAGTGATCGAGGTGGAAGAAGACCGAGCCGGTCATCTGGGCACCGCCGCGCGACCAGTTCTCGAACGGTTTGCTGGTGAAGTACGAGACCGGCATCGTGATCCGTCGCTCGTCCCAGGTCCGTACCGCGAGAAAGGTCAGCGTGATCTCCTCGATCGTGCCCCACTCGCCGTCCACCACCACCGTGTCACCGATGCGCACCATGTCGCCGAACGCGATCTGCAGCCCCGCGAAGAGGTTGCCGAGCGTCGACTGGGCCGCAATGCCCGCGACGATGCCGAGGAGACCGGCAGAGGCCAGCATCGAGGTGCCGAACGTCCGCATCGCCGGGAACGTCAGCAGCATCGCGCCGACCGCGACGGTCGCCACGATCGCCGTGACCACCCGCTGGATCAGCGTCACCTGTGTACGGACCCGCCGCACCCGCGCCGGGTCGCGGGTGCTCGCCGCGTACCGGGCGTAGACGGAATCGACCACGGCCACCGCGATCCGCACCACCAGCCAGGCCGAAGCACCGATCAGCACCAGCGTCAGCACCTGGCCGATCCCCGCCCGGTGGTCGTCGACCGGTTCGAGCCGGGTCTGGGTGTACGTGCCTCTCAGCAGCGCCGTGCACAGGGTCAGCTGGAGCGGTATCCGGCAGCGCCGCAGCAGACCCCACAGCGGTGTCTCCCGGTGGCGGTCGTCGGCCCGTCTGAGCAGCAGATCGACCAGCCAGCCGACCAGCAGCGTGATCACGACCGCGCCACCGACCACGATCAGCGGACGCAGCACGCTCTCCATCCCGTCGTTCTCCATGCTCTCGACCGTAGCTGGCACCATGGGCCTCATGAACATCATGCTTTTCCACTCGACGTACGGTCTGCGCCCCGCGGTGCACGCTGCCGCCGACCGGCTGCGCGCCGCCGGGCACGAGGTGCAGGTGCCCGATCTCTTCGAGGGGCACACCTTCGAAACCGTCGAGGAGGGCCTGGCCTTCAAGGAAGAGGTGGGCAAGGACGAATTGCTCAGGCGGGCCGTGCTGGCCGCCGCGCCCTACTCCGACCGGGGCCTGGTATACGCCGGGTTCTCCTTCGGCGCGTCCACCGCGCAGACCCTGGCGCTCGGCGACGAGAAGGCGCGCGGTCTGCTGCTGTTCCACGGCACCTCGGACATCGCCGAGAACGCCTCGGTGGACGAGCTGCCCGTACAACTGCATGTCGCGGACCCCGACCCGTTCGAGACGCACGACTGGCTGAACTCCTGGTATCTGCAGATGCAGCGGACCGGTGCCGATGTCGAGATCTACCGCTACCCGGGGGCCGGGCATCTCTTCACGGATCCCGAACTGCCCGACTTCGACCGGCCGTCGGCCGAGCTGGCCTGGAAGGTCGCGCTCGGTTTCCTCGCCACGTTGTGACCGCGCGAAGGGCCCCGCACGCCGCGAGGCCCTTCGTGCGGACGGTGGATCAGCCCCGGTAGGCGGTCCAGCTGTCGCTCATCCGCTGCACCTGGCCCGGTGTGAACTGGTACATGCACGAGTCGTACGTGTAGTCCATGAAGTTGTGGATCGGGTCGACACCGGCCTTGCTGGTGCAGGTGTCGCGTCCGGTCGGGCAGGCGTACGCCGCGCTCGCCTCGGCCGGGGTGTCGGCGACGTAGTCGCCGTTGCCGTTACAGCCGCCCTGGAAGGTGTGGTACAGCCCCATCCAGTGGCCGACCTCGTGGGTGGCGGTGTCGCCCTCGTTGTAGTTGGTGGCCGACCCGCCGGGCAGCGAGGCGTCCAGGATGACGACGCCGTCCATGCTCGGGCTGGACGTGTACGAGCTGGGGAAGGTGGCCCAGCCCAGCAGTCCGCCGCCGAGGTTGGCGGTGTAGATGTTGAGCGCGTTCTTGCCGCCCTTGCGCAGCGTCGACTTCATCGACTTCTCGGCGGCGGAGCCCGACGAGAGGTTGTACCAGGAGGCGTTGTCCGTGTAGTCGGTGCCGGCCAGCGAGAACTGGAAGCCGGAGTTGGTGTTGCCGGTGCCCTGGCCGCTGTAGGCCGCGTTCAGCACGTTCATCTGGCCGCTGATCTCGCTCGCGGTGAGCTTGCCGGTGGTGCCGGAGTGGATGACGTGGAAGTAGACCGGGACGGTCGCTCCGGTGGCGAGCGCGGGGCCGCTCACCCGGCGGTCCGCGAGTCTCTCCTTGAGCTGCGTGTCGATGGCCTTGGCCTGGGCCGCGGTCAGTTCATTGGGGTCCGCGACGTGCTTGGTGCCCGAGGGACGGGCCGCGCGTGCGGTGGCGCCGGCACTCGTCCCGCTCGCGCACTTCTCGGCGGACGTGGCGGACGCGGCGGAGGTCGACGTCTTTGCGGCGGCGGTGCCGACGGTGGCGGAGAGCGGTGCTATGGCCAGGGTTCCGGCCAGGACGGCGGTGCCGATCGCACGGTTACGCATACGCGGCGATATACGGGCAAGAGTGCGCACGGGGACTCCTCGCGGACGTGTGGGGGGAGGGATTTCCTCACCCGCCGCCGGGAGATTACGTGCGCATGTCAGATCTTGAAGAGAATCGATCAAGCCCAATCAGCCATGGGGCAAAGCGGGAAAACAGGGAGAAATAATTCTGGGCGTTCCAGAGTTTGAGACGCCGCCGTAACGTCCCGCGTCACCCCGGCGGGCGGTGTGTCCCCATTGAGGTCGGGAGACACGCCACCCGCCGTAGTGACGTAATACGCCGTCAACATGGCGTGGAGTGGCTGAAAATGAATCCTCAGCGCACCGGCTGGTTCACCCGCTCGACCTTCTGGGTTCCGCTGAGCGTCCGGTAGGAACGTGTCCAGGCGGCGGTCGCGTCCCGCTTCGTCCTGTCGGAGACCACGTAGTAGTCCATCTGCGAGCGCTCGGGGGTGACGTCGAGGACGCCGTAGCCGTGCGAGTCCATGTCCACCCACTTCACATGGCGGTTGGCCGCCTTGACCGCCGCGCTCGCGACCACCGAGACGGTCCCCGGTGCGACATGCAGGATGTCGTCCAGGTTGTCCGAGGTCACCGATGTCACCACGAACTCGGTGGCGGCCGAGGCCGAGAGCGGATACGTCGCCGCCTTCACCGGTACGTCATTGGCCCACGCCATGTGGATGTCGCCGGTCAGGAAGACCGTGTTGGTGATCGACCGGTCCCGCAGATGCGTGATCAGTTCCTTGCGGTCGTCCGTGTAGCCGTCCCACTGGTCGACGTTGACGGCGAGCCCCTCCTTGGGCAGCCCCAGCAACCCGGCCAGCGGCCCCAGCAGATGCGCGGGTACGGAACCGAACGTGACCGGCGAGATCATCACCGATGTGCCGACCAGCTTCCAGGTGGCGTCCGAGCCGGCCAGGCCCGACTTCAGCCAGTCCAGTTGGTCCCGGCCGGTGATCGTGCGATCCGGATCGTCGACCGAGCCGTTGCCGATCGTCGACTGCTGGGAGCGGAAGCTACGCAGATCGAGGAGGTGGAGATCGGCCAGGTTGCCGAAGCGCAGCCGCCGGTAGACGGTGCCCTCGGTGGAGGCGCGGACCGGCATCCACTCGAAGTACGCCTGCTTGGCGCCCGCGACCCGGTCGGCCCAGGCGCCCTCCGTGCCCGGCGTGTGGTTCTCGGCCCCGCCCGACCAGGCGTCGTTGGCGAACTCGTGGTCGTCCCAGATCGCGATCACCGGGTGGGCGGCGTGCAGCGCCTGGAGGTCGCTGTCCGTCTTGTAGTTGCCGTGCCGGGTGCGGTAGTCGGCGAGGGTGAGGATCTCGTGCCTCGGCTCGTGCGGACGTACGACGTACTTCGCGGCCGGGTAACTGCCCGAGGCGTACTCGTAGATGTAGTCGCCGAGGTGCAGCACCGCGTCGAGATCGGCGCGGGCGGCGAGATGCCGGTACGGGGAGAAGAACCCGGCCTCCCAGTTGGCGCAGGACACCACGCCGAACCGCACCCCGGGCGTGGCGGCGCCGGCCGCGGGGGCCGTGCGGGTGCGGCCGACGGGGGAGTGGGTGTCGCCCACGGCGAAGCGGTAGTAGTACGTGCTCGCCGGGGCGAGGCCTCGCACGTCCGCCTTCACGGTGTGGTCGGTGGCCGCGCTCGCGGTGGCCGTCCCGCGGCCCACCACCGTACGGAACTCCTTGTCCTGCGCGATCTCCCAACTCACCCGCACGACGGGGCCCTTGTCCGAGCCGGGGGTCGCCCCGGCGTTCGGCGTCACCCGGGTCCACAGCAGGATGCCGTCGGGCAGCGGGTCGCCGGACGCGACGCCGTGCAGGAAGACGGGCTCGTCGGCGGCATGGGCGGGGGCCGCCGAGACGAGCGGGGCGGCGAGCACGGCACCGACGGCGGCGGCCTTGACGACCGTGCGGCGGCGCGGGGCGTGAGGGCCGGGGCGGTCCGGCCGGGCATCTGAAGGTATGCGACTGGTCACAGACGATCAAACTACCGGTCGGTACGGTCAAAGAGCGGGTGAATCCGAAGAGTTCACCCGCTCTTCTGTGAAGAGCCCACTCCCTCCTCCGTGCGGCGACAGCCTGTGAGGGTGTGCTGCCTCAGCCCTTGAGGGCCTTGTCGACGGCAGTGTTCCAGTCGTCGACGGTCATCGGCGCGTTCTTGCCGTCCGGGCCGGTGATCTTCTTGCCGTCGGTGACGAAGGACGGGGAGCCTTCGACGTCGTACTTGTTGTTGTCGAAGTTCTTTGACATCTCGATCGCCCAGCGATCGAAGGTGCCGTCCTTGACGTCCTTCTGGAAGGTCTTGTTGTTCTTCAGCTCGGAGACGGTGTCCGCGATCTCGATGAGGTACGCGTCGTCCTTGAACTTGTCGTCCGTCTCTTCCGGGTGGTACTTCGCCGAGTAGAGCGCTTCCTTGTAGGAGGCGAAGGCGTCCTTGGACACGTTGAGGGCGGCGCCGAGCGCGCTGAGCGCGTTCTTGGAGCCCTCACCGGGGAGATTGGTGTCGAGGAAGGTGGCGCCCACGTACTGGAGCTTGTACTTGCCGTCCTTCAGGTCCTTCTCGACCGTCGGGCCGACCGTCTGCTCGAACGTGGCACAGATGGGGCAGCGAGGGTCCTCGAAGGCGATGATCGTCTTCTTGGCGGAGTCCTGGCCGAGGGTGACCGTCGTGTTGTTCTTGCCGGTGGTGTTCTTGGGCGCGACCAGTGGCTTGTCCTTCGCGGCCTCCCACTGGGAGGGCTTGTTGCCCTGCATCACGAAGTAGCCGATGCCGCCGGCTATCGCCAGGGCGGCGACGACCGAACCGGCGACCTTGATCTGTCGCCGTACCTTGTCCCGCTTGGCCTGGCGTTCGCGCTCGATGCGCAGCCGCTCGCGGGCCGCGGTCTTCGCCTGCTGGCTGTTGCGCTTGCTCATGATGGATCGACTCTCCGTAGATCTGGGTAAGGGATGGGGACTGCCGTACCGGGGTCAGTGGGCCCCGCACGGTGGTCCGCGCAGTCCTACGGAGTGCGTCAGAAGACGGGTGCGCATGACCGGCGTGCGCAGCGCGGGGCGCGGGCGGGGGCGCGTCGGCTCCCCGCGGACCATGTCCACGGCGCAGGCGACGAGCAGCGGCCGGGGCGTGAAGGCGGCCACCGCACGCAGCAGCCGGGCCAGCGCGACCTCGCCGCGCCACAGCCATGCCGCCGCGACGAGCCCCACCGAGACATGTGCGGCGAGCAGCAGCCAGGGGGTCATCGACGCGGAGTCGGCGCCGGGCGGTGCGACGTGCGCCAGGGGGGCGCCGAAGGAATCGCCGCGGCAGATCAGGTCCCAGCCCATGGACCGCAACGACCCCGCCACGGGGCCGCCCGCCGGGCCGTAGCAGGCGTGCTGTCCGCTGGTGAACACGGTGTCCGCCGCGAGTTCGAGCGGTACGAGCAGCGCGGCGATGGGCCAGAACCCCCGCTCGCGCGCGCCCGCCAGGGCGAAGGCGAGCAGAAAGACGACCGTACCGATCAGCGCGAGCAGCGGCAGCGGGAGCGGTAGTGAGGAGAGCAGTGCGTGGGCGCCCGAGGACAGCGTCAGGCACAGCGCGGTGAAGAGCGCTGCCCGTGTCGCTCGGAGGCCGATCGCCTGCGTGTTCATCGTGGTAATTCTGCCATGCCGGTTCCCGGGTGAGAGGTGGCCCGTCGGCCCGGATTCAGCTGTCCGGATCATGGTCAAAATCGCTGAAATTACCCATGTTTGGTGAGCGTGAAGATGGGCTGTGCCTGCTGGTCCCCATGGGGTGGCGTCGCTGTGCGGGATGCGCGAATCGACGTCGACGCGTATCGCGAGCGGAACAGCGGAAAAGGCCCGCCGGAATTCAGGCGGGCCGTTCCCGGTGAAGCCCCCCAGTACCGCGGTCCTGGCGGCAATCGAAACCAGAGCTTTCTTGAAGTTCATATCCCCCACCGATTTCCTTCACTTTTTCGGAACGGGGGATGCTGATCCCTGCCGGAAGGCGAGGCGATGGGTTAATGGACGCGCGCGGAAATCGACATTCAGAAAAATCTCCATATCCCGGAGGTGAATTAAGTGGGGTGTGGCGTTTTGTCGTGGTGACGTCCGTCACGACGGCGGCACGCGACCGTAGTCGGCGAGCCCCGGCATCCGTCCGGCTCGGAGACGTAGACTTCCACGCTGTCCCCCCCAGTCGGTCATCGCCCCATCCGTCGCCCGACCGCCACCCCTCGACGAGGCGCTTCGCGCCGCACTTGCCCATCGGAGGCCCGACGCCGTGACCAAGCCGCCCTTCACGCACCTTCACGTCCACACCCAGTACTCGCTGCTGGACGGTGCCGCGCGGCTCAAGGACATGTTCAACGCGTGCAATGAAATGGGCATGTCGCATATCGCGATGACGGACCACGGCAACCTGCACGGTGCGTACGACTTCTTCCACTCGGCGCAGAAGGCGGGGGTGACGCCGATCATCGGGATCGAGGCGTATGTCGCGCCGGAGTCGCGCAAGCACAAGCGGAAGATCCAGTGGGGGCAGCCGCACCAGAAGCGCGACGACGTCTCGGGTTCGGGCGGTTACACCCACAAGACGATCTGGGCGGCGAACTCGACGGGGCTGCACAACCTCTTCCGGCTGTCGTCGGACGCGTACGCGGAGGGCTGGCTGCAGAAGTGGCCGCGTATGGACAAGGAGACCATCGCCCAGTGGTCCGAGGGGCTGATCGCCTCGACCGGCTGTCCCTCGGGCGAGGTGCAGACACGGTTGCGGCTCGGTCAGTTCGACGAGGCGGTCCAGGCGGCCTCGGACTACAAGGACATCTTCGGTGAGGGCAAGTACTTCCTGGAGCTGATGGACCACGGCATCGAGATCGAGCGACGGGTCCGTGACGGGCTCCTCGAAATCGGCAAGAAGCTGAACATTCCGCCGCTGGTGACCAACGACTCGCACTACACCTACGCCCACGAGGCGGCCGCGCACGACGCGCTGCTCTGCATCCAGACCGGCAAGAACCTCTCCGACCCGGACCGCTTCCGCTTCGACGGCACCGGCTACTACCTCAAGACCACCGACGAGATGTACGCCGTCGACTCCTCCGACGCCTGGCAGGAGGGCTGCGCCAACACGCTGCTGGTCGCGCAGCAGATCGACACCGCCGGGATGTTCGAGAAGCGCGACCTGATGCCGAAGTTCGACATCCCGGACGGCTACACGGAGATCACCTGGTTCCAGGAGGAGGTCCGGGTCGGCATGAACCGGCGCTTCCCGGGCGGAGTCCCCGAGGACCGGCAGAAGCAGGCCGAGTACGAGATGGACGTCATCATCCAGATGGGGTTCCCGGGCTACTTCCTGGTGGTCGCGGACTTCATCATGTGGGCGAAGAACAACGGCATCGCGGTCGGCCCCGGCCGAGGCTCGGCGGCCGGTTCGATCGTCGCGTACGCGATGGGGATCACCGACCTCGACCCCATCGAGCACGGGCTGATCTTCGAGCGGTTCCTCAACCCCGAGCGCGTCTCCATGCCCGATGTCGACATCGACTTCGACGAGCGTCGGCGCGTCGAAGTGATCCGGTACGTGACGGAGAAGTACGGCGCCGACAAGGTCGCCATGATCGGCACGTACGGCAAGATCAAGGCGAAGAACGCCATCAAGGACTCCGCCCGCGTCCTCGGTTACCCGTATGCGATGGGGGACCGGCTCACCAAGGCCATGCCCGCCGACGTCCTCGGCAAGGGCATCGACCTCAACGGCATCACCGACCCCAAGCACCCGCGCTACAGCGAGGCGGGCGAGATCCGGGGGATGTACGAGAACGAGCCGGACGTGAAGAAGGTCATCGACACGGCGAAGGGTGTCGAGGGCCTGGTGAGGCAGATGGGTGTGCACGCCGCGGGCGTGATCATGTCCAGCGAGCCGATCGTCGACCATGCCCCGGTCTGGGTTCGGCACACCGACGGCGTCACCATCACGCAGTGGGACTACCCGCAGTGCGAGTCGCTCGGCCTGCTGAAGATGGACTTCCTCGGCCTGCGCAACCTCACCATCATGGACGACGCCGTCAAGATGGTGGAGTCCAACAAGGGTGTCAAGCTGGACCTGCTCAGCCTCCCGCTGGACGACCCGAAGACGTACGAACTGCTCTGCCGCGGCGACACGCTCGGCGTGTTCCAGTTCGACGGCGGCCCGATGCGCTCGCTGCTGCGCCAGATGCAGCCCGACAACTTCGAGGACATCTCCGCCGTCTCGGCCCTGTACCGGCCGGGCCCGATGGGCATGAACTCGCACACGAACTACGCCGAGCGCAAGAACGCCCGGCAGGAGATCACGCCGATCCACCCGGAGCTGGAGGAGCCGCTCAAGGAGACGCTCGGCCTGACCTACGGCCTGATCGTCTACCAGGAGCAGGTGCAGAAGGCCGCCCAGATCATCGCGGGCTACTCGCTCGGCGAGGCCGACATCCTGCGCCGTGTGATGGGCAAGAAGAAGCCCGAGGAACTGGCGAAGAACTTCGTCCTCTTCCAGGAGGGCGCCAAGAAGAACGGCTACTCGGACGCGGCGATCCAGGCGCTCTGGGACGTCCTGGTGCCGTTCGCCGGATACGCGTTCAACAAGGCCCACTCCTCCGCGTACGGCCTGGTCACGTACTGGACCGCGTACCTGAAGGCGAACTACCCGGCCGAGTACATGGCGGCTCTGCTGACCTCGGTCAAGGACGACAAGGACAAGTCGGCGGTCTATCTCAACGAGTGCCGTCGCATGGGCATCAAGGTGCTGCCGCCCAATGTCAACGAGTCCCTGTCGAACTTCGCCGCACAGGGCGACGACGTGATCCTCTTCGGCCTCACGGCCGTCCGCAACGTGGGCCAGAACGTCGTCGACTCGATCATCCGGTGCCGCAAGGCGAAGGGGAAGTACAGCAGCTTCCCCGACTTCCTGGACAAGGTCGAGGCGGTCGTCTGCAACAAGCGCACCGTCGAATCGCTGATCAAGGCCGGTGCCTTCGACGAGATGGGTCACACCCGCAAGGGGCTGGTCGCCCACCACGAGCCGATGATCGACAACGTGGTGCAGGTCAAGCGCAAGGAGGCCGAGGGGCAGTTCGACCTCTTCGGTGGGATGGGCGAGGAAGAGAGCGACGAGCCGGGCTTCGGGCTCGACGTGGAGTTCTCCGACATCGAGTGGGAGAAGTCCTACCTGCTGGCGCAGGAGCGCGAGATGCTCGGCCTGTATGTCTCCGACCATCCGCTCTTCGGCCTGGAGCACGTGCTGTCCGACAAGGCCGACTCCTCGATCTCCCAGCTGACCGGCGGGGAGCACGCCGACGGTGCGATCGTCACCGTGGGCGGCATCATCTCGGGTCTCCAGCGGAAGATGACCAAGCAGGGCAATGCCTGGGCCATCGCCACGGTCGAGGACCTGGCCGGTTCCATCGAGTGCATGTTCTTCCCCGCCACGTACCAACTGGTCTCCACCCAGCTCGTCGAGGACACCGTCGTCTTCGTCAAGGGACGCCTCGACAAGCGCGAGGACGTGCCCCGCCTCGTCGCCATGGAGATGCAGGTCCCCGACATCTCGTCGGCCGGCACCAACGCCCCCGTGGTCCTGACCATCCCCACGGTCAAGATCACCCCACCCATGGTCAGCCGCCTCGGCGAGGTGCTCAGCAACCACCGGGGAGACACCGAGGTGCGGATCAGGCTCCAGGGCCCTCGCAAGACCACGGTGCTCCGGCTCGACCGGCACCGGGTGAAGCCCGATCCGGCGCTCTTCGGTGACCTGAAGGTGCTGCTCGGTCCGTCCTGCCTGGCCGGCTGAGCCGGTTCACCGCCGACGTACAAGAGGGGCGCCCCGCGAAAGCGGGAGCGCCCCTCTCGGTCACCCGGCCGCTGTCCGGACGGGGCCGGCGACTGGCCCGGTCAGTTGTGGCCGAAGCGCCGCTGGTGCTTACGGGCAACATCAGCAGGGCTGCCCTGGGCCTGCGACTGAGGTTGTATCTGCGACTCGTACGCGTTCGACTTGTTCTCTTCCGCACCGCGCTCCGGATTGGTCGCACGGTTCTGCCGGCTGCCCTGCTTGCGGTTCTTGTTCTTGGCCATGGTGTTCCTCCTGTGGGGACTCTCGGGGCCAGGACCGCGTTCAGATTCACATAAGGGTGTAAAGCATGCATGTTGGATCATTACCGTGCGTAGTGATCGGGTATGATGCGCCGTTTTCCGGATCCGCCACGCCGATGATCGAGTTCCGGCCGTCAACCTCTGCGTGGTCGGGCAGACTCGAAGGAAACCCCTGGCAAAGACCACACCCGAACTTCTGGAAGAGGGTGGAACGCGTGGACCGTTGCGTCGTCCTGGTGGACGCCGGCTACTTGCTGGGCGCGGCCGCGAGCCTGCTGGCCGGAGAGCCCGCCCGTTCCCGCATCACCGTCGACCACGCAGCCCTCATCCGGGGCCTGCGCGAGCTGGCCGAGGCCGACACGCAGCAGCCGCTGCTGCGGATCTACTGGTTCGACGGCGCCCCCGACCGGGTACCGCAGCCCGAGCATCGCAGGCTGCGTGTGATGCCCCGGGTGACCGTCCGGCTCGGCGCTCTCACCCGCAGCGACGGGCGCTGGGCGCAGAAGGGCGTCGACGCCGCGATGCACGCCGAACTCACCGAACTGGCCAGGAACCGGGCCTGCTCCGACGTGGTGCTGGTGACCGGCGACGGTGATCTGCTGCCCGGCCTGATGTCCGCCAAGGAACACGGCGTCGCGGTCCATCTGTGGGCCGTCCAGGCCGCCGACGGCGACTACAACCAGTCCGAGGACCTGGTCGCCGAGGCCGATGAACGCAGGGTGCTCGACCGGGCCTGGATCACCCAGGCCGTACAGGCCAAGGACAACGGCGGCGTCTGCGCCCCGCCGCCCGCGCCCCGCCCGGAGATCGCCGCGATCCTCTCCGCACCCTTGCCCGAGGCGGCCCTCGCCGCCTCCGCCGAGCGGGCCTCGGAGGCCCGGGCGACGGACGCCACCGACAGCGCCGCCCCACCGCCCGAGGAGAGCCCCGCCGCCGACCGGCCGGGCCCCGGCGGAAGGGGTGTCCCCACCCCCAAGGACCTGGCAGGCACCCTGCGCGGCCCCGGGATCCAGCCGGCCCAGCAGTCCCCACAGCCCTCGCCCGCCAACGCGACCCTGCGCTGGTCCTCCGACAAGGGCTGGGTGGAGCGCGGCGGACCGCTGGGCGAACCCGCCGAAACCGCGTCCCTCCCGACGCTGGCTCAGCTCACCAGCGCCGAGCAGCGCTGGGCGGACCGTGAGGAGGACATCACCACCGTGGGCGGCGACCCCTTCGAGGTGGGTCAGGTCTTCGCCCGCCGCTGGATGGAGCGGCTGCCGGACCACACCCATCTGCAGAAGCTGTCGACCATGTATCCGCGCATCCCGCACCGCATCGACGGCGAACTGCTGCGGTACGCGGCACGGTTCGGCCTGCTCGCCCACAAGGACGACCAGATCGACGAGCACGACCGCTATGCGATCCGCGCGGGGTTCTGGCGGGAGATCGATGTACGGGCCGCGGCGGTACACGCCCCGCCGGCGGAGCGGACGAGTCTGTCCGGCGACTGACGGGGCAGCGGGCCCGCCGGTCGCGGGCGTCCCCGTCCGGCGAATGCGGCGTCGATGCCCGACCGGCACGGCCCCGAGCGCGATCCGGGGCATCCGACCCCGTACTCTCGTACCTCGTGAGTACGGGCACAGCACAGGCGCAGACGGCGACGGGGACCGTGTGCGTGGTGCGGGATCTGGTCAAGACCTATCCCGCCGCCCGCAGCCGCCGCGGGGCACCCGCCACACCCGAGGTGCGCGCCACCGACGGGATCAGCCTGGAAGTGCGGCGCGGCGAGATCTTCGGACTTCTCGGACCCAACGGCGCGGGGAAGTCCACCCTGGTACGACAGCTCACCGGGCTGATGCGGCCCGACTCCGGCAGCGTCGACGTGCTGGGCCACGATCTCGTCCGCCACCCCGAACGGGCCTCCCGGCTGATCGGGTACCTCGGGCAGGAGTCCACCGCCCTCGATGAACTGACCGTGTCGCTCGCCGCCGAGACCACCGGACGCCTGCGCGGCCTCGCGGTACGGGAGGCCCGCGCCGAACGCGACGCCGTACTCGACGAACTCGGCCTCGCCGAGATCGCGGGGCGTCCCCTGAAGAAGCTCTCCGGCGGGCAGCGGCGGCTGGCCTGCTTCGCCGCCGTGCTGGTCGGCGAGCGGTCGGTGCTGGTGCTGGACGAGCCGACGACCGGGATGGACCCCGTCGCGCGGCGCGCGGTCTGGGCCGCCGTGGACCGCCGCCGGGCCGAGCGCGGCACCACGGTGCTGCTCGTCACCCACAACGTCATCGAGGCCGAGACGGTCCTCGACCGGGTCGCCGTGATCGAGCGCGGCAGGGTCGTCGCCTGCGACACGCCGACTGGACTCAAGGAACGGGTCGCCGGCGACGTCCGGGTCGAGCTGGTGTGGCGCGAACGCGCGCCCCTGGAGGTGCCCGAGGTGGCCGCGCTGCGTGGCTCGGCCCAGGAGTCCGGGCGGCGCTGGGTGTTGCGGCTCGGCCCCGACGAGGCACGGGCGGCGGTCGCCGCGGTGACCGGCGGCGCGGCCTTCGCCGCACTCGACGACTTCACGCTGGCGACACCCAGTCTGGAGGACGTCTATCTCGCGCTCGGCGGGGACGCGACCATGGGGCTGGTGAAGTCATGAGCGGGACGCGCGGGGTGACCTGGACGCCTGGGAGGCGCGGGGCGGCGGGATGCGGATGCGTGGCCGGGACGGGAGGGGCGGCCGGGTGCGGGTGCGTGGCCGGGCAGGGAGCGAAGAGGAGCAGCGCCAGGTGACGAGCATCGTTCCCGCGCAGGCGGTGACCGGACCCGTCCGGACCGCCGAGGACGGCCGTGGCGTCGGCGACGGTCCCGGACACGACGGGGCGGCCCCCGCGCCGCTCGCGCCGCGGGCCCGGCTGTTCCCGTCGCTCGCGGCCGTCTACCGCGCCCAGCTGTCCAGGGCCAGGGTCGCCCGTATCCCGCTGCTCTTCGTCGCGACCTTCCAGTCCGTGGGGATCATGGTGCTGATGCGCGGGGTCGTCGACGGCGGCTCCGAGGCTCGGGCCGTCGTCGCCGGATCCAGCGTCCTCGTGGTGGCCTTCGTCGCGCTCAACCTGCTCGCCCAGTACTTCGGGCAGCTCCGGGCGGGCGGTGGGCTCGACCACTACGCCACGCTGCCCGTGCCGCCCGCCGCGGTGGTGCTCGGTGCGGCCGGGGCGTACGCCTCCTTCACCGTGCCCGGCACGATCGTCACAGCCGTGGCGGGGAGCGTGCTGTTCGGACTGCCGCTGACGCATCTGTGGGTGCTCGTCGCCGTCATCCCGCTCTCCGGGGCGGCGCTCTCCGGGCTCGGCGCGGCGTTGGGGCTGCTCGCGCCCCGGCAGGAGCTGGCCACGCTGCTCGGGCAGCTGGGCATGTCGGCGGCGCTGCTGCTCGGTGTCCTGCCGGCCGACCGGCTGCCCGCGCCGATCGGCTGGGCGCGTGATCTGCTGCCCTCGACCTACGGTGTGGAGGCGCTCTCCCGGTCCTTCGACGTCCACCCGGACTGGGCGGTCGTCGCACTGGACCTCGCGGTCTGCGCCGCCGTCGGTGTCCTGTCGCTGGCCGCGGCCACCTGGGCGTACCGCAGGGCAGCGGTCCGGTGAGGCGCGGCACAGATACGCCTGGCACGATGGCACGGTGACCGCACCTCTGACACCGCCCCACCAGCCCTCGTCCAACGACCCCTGGCAGACCCCGCCGAAACGGGGCGGGTCCGGTGGTCCCGGTGGCCCCGGCCCCGGCGTCCTGGCGGAGTCCGAGGGGGAGAACGACCGCCGGTCGGATCTGCGGCGGGCCGCTGTCGTCACCCTGCTCGTGACCGTCTCGGGTGTCGTGCTCGGACTCCTGTGGGCGTGGCTGGCTCCGCGGGTCCCGCTGATCTCCGACGGCACGGCCGTCTTCCTGAGTGACAGCGAGGGCGAGGAGGCGATCGGTGCCGACGGCACGTTCGTGCTCCTCGCGCTGGCATGCGGTGCGGTCTCCGCGGCGCTGGTCTTCTGGTTCCAACGGCGTGGCGGGATCGCCCTGGTGGTGGGGCTGGCGCTGGGCGGGCTGCTCGGTTCGCTGGTCGCCTGGCGGCTGGGCGTATGGCTCGGGCCGAACCAGGACGTGGTCGCGCACGCGCGGGCGGTCGGCAAGGGCGTGGTCTTCGACGCACCGCTTCGGCTGCGGGCGAAGGGGGCCGCGTTGCTCGTGTGGTCGCTGGGGGCGATGGCGGTTCATCTCGGGTTGACGGCGCTGTTCGGGCCGCGGGATCCGGAACCGGAGTGGGGCGCGTCCGCGGGGTGGTCCGCGGGTGGGCCCGTGCCGGGCGCGGGGCCCACTGCGGGGCCCGCCGCTCCGGGTGCGGGCGTGCCGCCGGACGGGTCCTAGCCGGTACGGGGGTGGGCTGCCGCAGGGGCCGTCCCCACCCGCCCCCTACTCCCGTCCGATCTCCGCGAACAACGCTCCCGTGAGCGCGGCCAGATCCCTGGGGGCCAGCTCGACCTCCAGGCCGCGGCGGCCCGCCGAGACGCAGATGGTCGGGTGGGACCGCGCCGAGGCGTCCAGCACCGTACGCAGCCGCTTGCGCTGACCCAGGGGGGAGATGCCGCCCCGTACGTAGCCGGTGGTGCGTTCCGCCGCTGCCGGGTCGGCCATCGCGGCCCGCTTGCCGCCGACCGCCGAGGCCAGTGCCTTGAGATCCAGGGAACCGGCCACGGGGACGACCGCGACGGTGAGGGTGCCGTCGACATCCGCGACCAGGGTCTTGAAGACCCGGTCGGGGGAGACGCCCAGTGCCTCGGCGGCCTCCTCGCCGTAGGAGACCGAGGCCGGATCGTGCTCGTAGGCGTGGACGGTGAACGCCGTGCCGGCCGCGGTCAGTGCGACTGTCGCCGGGGTGCCGCCGGACTGTTGCTGCTTCTTCGGCTTCTTCGCCACGGGGAAGGGTCCTCGGGTCGGTCGTCACTCAGTTGGGGTGGGTCGGGGCACGGGTCAGGTCCACCGCCGGCAGGGACGGCAGATGCCGGATGACGGCGGTCTCGGAGCGCAGCAGCGTCAGCTCCTCGCGCAGCCGGGTCGCGGTGTCGGGTGCCTGGAGCAGCCGCTGCTTCGACGGAATGTCGAGCACGGCCGCCGCCGCGACCAGGTAGGAGACGACGGAGGGGTCGTCGGGAAGGTCCGCTCCCGTCGTCAGCGACCGTTCGCTCGCCCCGGCCAGCCGCTTCTGGTAGGCGCGGAAGGCCCGCAGGACACCCTCCGCGAGCGCTCCGGCCTCCTCGCCGGGCTCCTCGTCCAGCTCTTCGAGCTCGGCCGTCAGATACGGGCCGCTCGCCTCGACGGAGAGCAGCTTGACCCGGGTGGTGCCGGTCGCGAGGACCTCGAAGCTGCCGTCCGGTCGTTCCCGGATCTTCGCCGCGTCGGCGATGCAGCCGACCCGGTGGAAGGTCTGCACCGGATCCGGGCCGAAGCCGTCGGCGGGACCGCGCTCGGCGCGGGTGTGCGTCGCGGCCGGCATTCCGGTGTCCGTCGGGGCGATCTCACGGCCGTCGCGGATCGCGACCACGGCGAAGCGGCGGGGCTCGTCGTCGGCGGTCTTCAGCAGCTCGCGCATCATGGCGCGATAACGCTCCTCGAAGACGTTCAGCGGCAGCACGAGGCCAGGGAACAGCACCGCGTTCAGCGGGAACAGAGGCAGGCGAGCGGTGGTCACAACGGTCAAGCGTAATGGCCGTGTGGCCCGCTGTGGTCGGCCCGGCCCGGCGAGGGCGTCACACAGGCCGCCCGGCGCCGCGCGTCGTCCCTCGTGTCGAGGAACCGGCCGAGCGGGTCGTCGGAGACCGACGACCACGGGAACGAGGCCGCATGCGGGCCGATCTGCCGGAACTGTTCCAGCGCCTCTTCCCAGCGGCCCCGGGCGACCAGCACGAACGCCAGCAGATTGCGGGTCTCGGCCGGCCAGGGATCGCCCGGTGCGAACGAGGCGGACAGGGTGATCGCCAGGTCCGCCGCGGCGTCGATCCGTTCCTCCTGCACCGAGCTGGTCCGTACGGCCGGTCCCTCGACCAGCACGGCGAATGCGGCCCGCAGCGGCAGCGCCTGGACCAGCGAGCCGGGCAGCGAGTCCTCGGCGGCCCGCTCGGCGAAGTCGAAGCACTCGCGGTGCGAGCCGTACCAGGCGGCGGAGAGGTAGCGCAGGGCCGCGACATGGCAGCCGTAGTGGTGCGAGGAGCGCTGGATCGCCTGTTCCCACAGCGCCTCGAAGGTGGTGTGCGTGGCGTGGGTGCCGCGCGCGTGGTCGAGCGCGAGCCGCCAGGGCACCGGGTCGCGCGGATCGGCGTCGGCCGCCGCGGTGATCCGCGGTCCCAGCTCGCGCAGCTGCTCGGCCCGCACCGGTGACTCCCAGGCCCGGCGGACCGCCAGTTCGGCCTTGACGAGCAGCGCGTCCGGGTCGTGCGGCGCGGCGGCGAGCCAGTCGGTCAGCCAGCCGTCGCGGTTGCGGGCGAAGGTGACGAGCCGGCCGAGGTAGCGGTCCCGGTTCTCCCACTCGGCGCCGTCCCGGGTGGTGGCGAGGAGTTTCGCGGCCGGTTCGTACTCGCCGAGGGCGGCGGCGACGAGCGCAGGGGAGAGCCGCTCGTCGGGGGCGTCGAGCAGCACCGCGTCGTCCGGTGGCAGCCCGGCGAACCCCTGGGGGGAGCGCCGGATCGTGCGCGCGGTACGGAGCAGAACGCGAAGGAAAGGCATGGTGCAGACCATTGAAAAGCGCCCGTCGGGACGGCGCCAGGGGGGCACTGTGAAGGGTTGGTGCCGAGTGAATGGGTTGTACCGGGCTTGGTCAATAAAAAGTAAAGGAAAGTGTGGAATCTGGCTTGTTCTTGACGCCCCGGCGTGGGCTGCCCGCACACGGGCCCGGCCTGATCCGAAGGAGAGGCCCTGGGCACCCGGCCGTCGTGACGGGCCCGCACAAGGGCGACGGCCGCTCGGACGGTCGCCCTGTGCACGTCGGTCCGCGCCGTCGTGGCCGGATTCCGCCCAGAGCCTGTCGGGTGGCCTCTGATCGGGCGGCCGAAGGCCACCGGACAGGCTCTCAGCCGCGGCGCAGCAGCCGTGAAGCGCCGGCCGCGACCGTCGTGGCCAGTATCCAGCCCAGCACGACGAGCACCGCCGCCACCCACTGCCAGCCGCCCTCCATCCGCCAGTAACCGTCCTGGCCGAGGTTGATCACCGGCACCAGCAGATCGAGGGCGTACAGCGCCGGGTTCCACTCCGGATGCTCATCCTGTTTGATCGCCGCCGGGACGTGGTGGGAGAAGGCCAGCGTGCCCGCCGCCCACAGCACCGCCATCCACACCGCGGCCCGCCCCGGCCGGTAGCCGTACGCCACCGTCCAGTCCTGCAGGAAGCCCCAGAGCTTCGCGGCGGGCGGCAGCGTCTCGCGCCGCCGCCGCTGCTTGGCCAGCAGCACCTCGCGGGCGTCCGCGTCCTCCCCGCAGTTGCGCAGCACCGTCGCGAGGCGTTCGTACGGCTCCGGTACGTACTCCGGGGTCGCCGCCGCCACCCACTCCAGGCGCCGGGAGAGCGGGAAGTGCCCGTACGGGACGAGGCTCTCGTACACGAAACCGCCCATCGCCAGCCCGCCGGGCCCCGGCCAGCTCGTCGACACGTCGATGAGCGTGACGATCCTCGCGCCGTTCAGGACGACCCGGCCCTCCTCCGGCCGCTCCGCGTTGAAGCGCAGCTCCGGGGTGACGATCCGGCGCAGCGACAGCTCCTCGTGCCGGGCCAGTACGAACCGCGCCTTGTGCAGGTCGACCGCATCGCCGAACCGGCCGTCGTCCAGACGCACCCCGCCGCGGCACTCGAAGAACTGCGAACGCGTACCGCGCGCCGGGGTCGGGGCCATGACGATCCCGTACGGGGGAGTGGTGCCCTGGTTCCCGGTGTCGATGCTCACCCACGCCTCGCTCATGTACAGCGTGCGCTCCACCGTCAGCTGCGGGGCGTTCAGCGCGCGCCGCCCCTCCCTGCCGCGCAGCCGGCTGCCGCGCAGACTCAGCGAACCGCCGACCTTCGCCCCGCGCAGACTCAGCTCGCCGCGCGCCTCGACCAGCTCCGCCTGCAGGTCCTGGGCGACCGCCAGCCCGTCGGCGGCCAGGGCGCGCCCGCCCCGGTCGGGGCCGATCTCGATCTGGTTGATCAGCAGATCGGTGCCGATCTGGGCGTCGGTGAGCCGGATGCCGTGTGCGACGCGGCAGCGCGGCAGATGGAGATCGCCCTCGGTGCGCAGCCGCGCCGCCTCCAGCCGCGGCATCGCGCAGCCGACGATCCGCAACGTCGTGAAGTGGCATTCGGGCAGCACCACCTCGCTCTCGAAGCGGCAGCCGGTCAGCTCGACGTACGGCGCGACGCGCCCGCCCGCCAGATCCAGTGTTCCCGTGATCCGCACGCCCCGGAGCTTCAGCGCCGCGACCCGGCCGGGCCGCGGCGGGGGACCGGACAGCAGCAGCCGGGCGACGACGCGCCCGTCCACACTGCGTTCCGGTCCCCAGACACGCGGGGCGAACGGATCGTCCTGCGCCGGGTCACGTGCGCGCAGATCGTAGGTGCTGCCGTTCCTGAAGGCCTGCCACATGCCCAGCTCGGCCGCGCTGAGACCGTCCGGAAAATCGCCGTCGTACGGTTCGGTCACAGGTGCCCCTTCCGCTCGGAGCCGTTCTTCCCTCTGGTGTTCCCTCTGGGTGACGAAGTGAACGCTATTGGTCAGGAGTGAAGCCCGGGGCATGTATCAGCCAGTGATACGGGCGACCGGACGCCGTAGCCGGTCTGCGAGAATTGCGGTGTGATCTCTCGAATCGATCTGCGCGGCAACGCCCTCCCCGAGGGTGGAGCCCTGCGCGACCTGCTGCCCCGTGCCGAGTTCGACGTGGAAGCCGCCCTGGAGACGGTGCGGCCCATCTGCGAGGACGTACGCCATCGTGGCTCGGCGGCAGTGATCGAGTGGGGGGAGAAGCTCGACGGCGTACGGATCGGATCGGTCCGCGTTCCGGCCGACGCGCTCACCGAGGCGCTGGAGCGGCTCGATCCCGCCGTACGGGCCGCGCTGGAGGAGTCGATCCGCCGAGCCCGCCTCGTCCACGGCGAGCAGCGCCGCACCACGCACACCACCCAGGTCGTCCCCGGCGGCACCGTCACCGAGAAGTGGGTGCCGGTCGAGCGCGTCGGGCTGTACGTGCCGGGCGGGCGCTCCGTCTACCCGTCGTCCGTCGTCATGAACGTCGTTCCGGCGCAGGAGGCGGGCGTCGAGGGCATCGCCGTGGCCTCGCCGCCGCAGAAGGACTTCGGCGGTCTGCCGCACCCCACCATCCTCGCCGCCTGCGCCCTGCTCGGCGTCGACGAGGTGTACGCGGCCGGCGGCGCCCAGGCCGTCGCGATGTTCGCGTACGGAACGGCCGAATGTCTTGCGGTGAACCTCGTCACCGGCCCCGGCAACATCTACGTCGCCGCCGCCAAGCGCCTCCTCAAGGGCCGGATCGGCATCGACGCCGAGGCGGGCCCCACCGAGATCGCGATCCTCGCCGACTCCACCGCCGACCCGGTGCACGTCGCCGCCGACCTGATCAGCCAGGCCGAGCACGACCCGATGGCCGCCGCCGTCCTGGTCACCGACTCCGAGGAACTGGCCGCCGCCACCGAGGCCGAGCTGAAGCCCCAGGTCGCCGCGACCAAGCACGTCACCGACCGGGTCGAGCCCGCACTGGCCGGCCGCCAGTCCGCGATCGTCCTGGTCCACGACCTGGAGGACGGCCTCAAGGTCGTCGACGCGTACGCCGCCGAGCACCTGGAGATCCAGACCGCCGACGCCGCCGCGCTCGCCGACCGGGTGCGCAACGCCGGGGCGGTCTTCGTCGGTCCGTGGGCCCCCGTCTCGCTCGGCGACTACTGCGCCGGCTCCAACCACGTCCTGCCCACCGGCGGCTGCGCCTGCCACTCCTCGGGCCTGTCGGTGCAGTCCTTCCTGCGCGGCATCCACATCGTCGACTACACGCGTGACGCGCTCGCCGAGGTCACCCACCATGTCGTGACCCTCGCCGAGGCGGAGGACCTCCCCGCCCACGGCGCCGCGCTCAAGGCCAGGTTCGGCGGAGAGGTTCCGCAGCAGTGACGCACAGCCACATCCCTCGCACGACCACGCGCATCGACGATCTCCCGATCCGCGACGAGCTGCGCGGCAAGTCCCCGTACGGGGCGCCGCAGCTCGACGTACCCGTGCGACTGAACACCAACGAGAACCCGTACCCGCTGCCCGATGCGCTCGTCGAGCGGATCGCCGAGCGCGTCCGCGAGGCCGCCCGCGACCTCAACCGCTACCCCGACCGGGACGCCGTCGAGCTCCGCACGGAACTGGCCCGCTACCTCAGCCGCACCGCCGGGTACGAGGTCGCTCTCGCCAACGTCTGGGCGGCCAACGGCTCCAACGAGGTACTCCAGCAGTTGCTGCAGACCTTCGGCGGCCCCGGCCGCACCGCGATCGGCTTCGAGCCCTCGTACTCCATGCACGCCCTCATCGCCCGGGGCACCGGCACCGGCTGGATCTCCGGACCGCGCAACGAGGACTTCACCATCGACGTCGACGCGGCCCGCAAGGTCATCGCCGAGCACCGGCCCGATGTCGTCTTCATCACCTCACCCAACAACCCCACCGGCACCGCCGTCGACGCCGAGACCGTTCTCGCGCTGTACGACGCGGCCCAGGCGGCCGGGCCGTCGATGGTCGTCGTCGACGAGGCGTACGGCGAGTTCAGCCACCACGCCTCGCTGCTCCCGCTGATCGAGGGCCGGCCGACCCTGGTGCTCTCGCGGACCATGTCGAAGGCGTTCGGCGCCGCCGGACTGCGCCTCGGCTACCTCGCCGCCGACCCGGCCGTCGTCGACGCGGTCCAGCTGGTGCGGCTGCCGTACCACCTGTCCTCGGTCACCCAGGCCACCGCGCTCGCCGCCCTGGAGCACACCGATACGCTGCTCGGATACGTCGCCCAGCTGAAGAGCGAGCGCGACCGGATCGTCACGGAGCTGCGCGCGCTCGGCTACGACGTCACCGATTCGGACGCCAACTTCGTCCAGTTCGGCCGCTTCGCCGACAGCCACGCCGCCTGGCAGCGGATCCTCGACCAGGGCGTCCTGGTCCGGGACAACGGCGTACCGGGATGGCTGCGGGTCTCCGCCGGCACCCCGGCAGAGAACGACGCGTTCCTCGATGCGGCACGCACGCTTGTAAATGAGATCGCCAAGAAGGAGCACGACGCATGACTCGCGCGGCCCGCGTAGGAAGAGTCGAACGCACCACCAAGGAAACCTCGGTGCTCGTCGAGATGAACCTCGACGGCACCGGCAAGGTGGATGTGTCGACCGGGGTCGGTTTCTACGACCACATGCTCGACCAGCTCGGCCGGCACGGGCTCTTCGACCTCACGGTCAAGACCGACGGCGACCTGCACATCGACTCGCACCACACCATCGAGGACACCGCCCTCGCGCTCGGAGCCGCGTTCAAGCAGGCCCTCGGCGACAAGGTCGGCATCTACCGCTTCGGCAACTGCACCGTCCCCCTGGACGAGTCGCTCGCCCAGGTCACCGTCGACCTCTCCGGCCGCCCGTACCTGGTGCACACCGAGCCCGAGAACATGGCGCCCATGATCGGCGCGTACGACACGACGATGACCCGGCACATCCTGGAGTCCTTCGTCGCCCAGGCCCAGATCGCCCTGCACGTCCACGTGCCGTACGGGCGCAACGCCCACCACATCGTGGAGTGCCAGTTCAAGGCGCTCGCCCGCGCCCTGCGCTACGCCAGCGAGCACGATCCGCGCGCCGCCGGGATACTCCCCTCCACGAAGGGCGCGCTGTGACCGGCCTCAACACCATCCTGATCGTCTTCGGCCTCTTCCTGGCCGGCGGCGTCTACTCCTTCGCGAAGCAGGGCATGCCCAAGGGCGTCGTCGTCCTGCTCTCCATCGCCTCCGTGATGTGCCTGGTGGCAGGCATTCTGCGGATCCAGGGACTCTGGGACTGAGGAACGAGCTGTGAGCGACAACAAGAAGGTCGTCGTCTTCGACTACGGCTTCGGCAACGTCCGCTCCGCCGAGCGGGCTCTCGCCCGCGTCGGCGCGGATGTCGAGATCACCCGCGACTACGAGAAGGCGATGAACGCCGACGGGCTGCTGGTACCCGGCGTCGGCGCGTTCTCCGCCTGCATGGACGGGCTGAAGAAGGCGCGCGGCGAATGGATCATCGGCCGCAGGCTCTCCGGCGGCCGCCCCGTCATGGGCATCTGTGTCGGTATGCAGATCCTCTTCGAGCGCGGCATCGAGCACGGCGTCGAGACGGCGGGGCTGGACGAATGGCCCGGCACCGTCGCCCCGCTGAAGGCCCCGATCGTCCCGCACATGGGCTGGAACACCGTGCGGTCCCCCGAGGACTCCCAGCTCTTCGCGGGTCTCGACCCCGAGGCCCGGTTCTACTTCGTGCACTCCTACGCCGTGCACGACTGGAGCCTGGAGGTCACCAACGCGAAGATCCGCGCGCCCCGGGTCACCTGGGCCACCCACGGCGAGCCGTTCGTCGCCGCCGTGGAGAACGGCGCCCTGTGGGCCACCCAGTTCCACCCCGAGAAGTCCGGCGATGCCGGCGCCCAGCTGCTGACCAACTGGATCGAGACGCTGTAATGCCGAAGCTTGAACTGCTCCCCGCCGTCGACGTCCGCGACGGCCAGGCCGTCCGCCTCGTCCACGGCGAGTCCGGCTCCGAGACCTCCTACGGTTCCCCGCTGGAGGCCGCCCTCGCCTGGCAGCGTGCCGGGGCCGAGTGGCTGCACCTCGTCGACCTGGACGCCGCGTTCGGCACCGGGGACAACCGTGCGCTGATCGCCGAGGTGGCCGGGGCCATGGACATCAAGGTCGAGCTCTCCGGCGGCATCCGCGACGACGCCTCGCTCGCCGCCGCCCTCGCCACCGGCTGCCGCCGGGTCAACCTCGGCACCGCCGCCCTGGAGGCCCCTCAGTGGGTCGCCAAGGTCATCGCCGAGCACGGTGACAAGATCGCCGTCGGCCTCGACGTCCGCGGCACGACGCTGCGCGGCCGCGGCTGGACCCGCGATGGCGGCGACCTCTACGAGACGCTCGCCCGCCTCGACTCCGAGGGCTGCGCACGCTACGTCGTCACCGACATCGCCAAGGACGGCACGCTCCAGGGGCCCAACCTGGAACTCCTGAAGAACGTCTGCGCCGCCACCGACAAGCCCGTCGTCGCCTCCGGCGGCGTCTCCTCGCTGGACGACCTGCGGGCCATCTCCTCGCTCGTCCCGGACGGCGTCGAGGGCGCGATCGTCGGCAAGGCGCTGTACGCCAAGGCGTTCACCCTCGACGAAGCGCTGCAGGTGGTCTCCGGATGAGCGACTCCGTCAACCGCATCTCCTCCGGCGCCCCCTGGGAGGAGAGGTTCGGCTACTCCCGCGCGGTCGAGCTGCCGAACGGCCTCGTCCTGGTCGCCGGCTGCACGTCGGTGGAGAACGGGCAGATCTCCGCGGGCGGCCCGTACGAGCAGACCGTCACCTCCTTCAAGGTCGCCTTCGACGCGCTGAAGCAGCTCGGTCTGGGCCGTGAGGACGTCGTCCGCACCCGGATGTACGTCACGCACGCCCGGGACGTGGACGAGGTCGGCCGTGCCCACAAGGAGCTCTTCGACGACGTCCGCCCCGCCGCGTCGATGATCATCGTGTCCGGCCTGGTGGACCCGAGCCTGGTCGTCGAGGTCGAGGTCGAGGCGTACCGGGGAGGTGCGCGGTGAGCCTCGCGGTGCGCGTCATTCCGTGCCTGGACGTCGACAACGGCCGGGTCGTCAAGGGCGTCAACTTCCAGAACCTGCGCGACGCGGGCGATCCCGTCGAGATGGCGAAGCTGTACGACGCCGAGGGCGCCGACGAGCTGACCTTCCTCGACATCACCGCGTCCAGCGGCGACCGGGAGACCACCTACGACGTGGTGCGCCGCACCGCCGAGCAGGTCTTCATCCCGCTCACGGTCGGCGGCGGCGTCCGGACCGCCGACGACGTCGACAAGTTGCTGCGGGCCGGTGCGGACAAGGTCGGCGTCAACACCGCGGCCATCGCCCGCCCGGACCTGATCCGGGAGATCGCCGAGCGCTTCGGCCGCCAGGTCCTGGTGCTCTCCGTGGACGCCCGGCGCACGCCGACGGGCACCTTCGAGGTCACCACGCACGGCGGCCGCAGGGGCACCGGCATCGACGCCGTCGAGTGGGCGCACCGGGCCGCCGAGCTGGGCGCGGGCGAGATCCTGCTCAACTCGATGGACGCCGACGGCACCAAGGACGGCTACGACACCGAGATGATCGCGGCGGTCCGGGAGCACGTGACCGTCCCCGTCATCGCCTCCGGCGGCGCGGGCCGGCTGGCGGACTTCGCGCCGGCCATCGCGGCGGGGGCCGACGCGGTACTCGCCGCGTCCGTCTTCCACTTCGGCGATCTGCGGATCTCCGAGGTCAAGGGCGCTCTCAGGGAGGCCGGACACCCGGTCCGCTGACCGCAGTACTCCATCGATCGCCGGACGAGCCGTTGTGGCCCGTCCGGCGATCGGCGTTTTACGGGCCGTCCCTCACGGCAGCAGACCGGTATCCGGGATTCCGCAACTTTCATTGCGCAATAAAGATTGCGCAAGTTTTCTTTCGTATCTACCGTGAGGGGCATGGCAAGCAATGAATCGCGCCGGATCTCGGATCTGGAGACCCTGAAGGCGTTCGGGCACCCCCTGCGGATGAAGCTGTACCGGCTGCTCTACATCTCCCGCACGGCCACCGCCTCCCAGCTCGCCGAGCAGGTCGACGAGGCCGTCTCGCTGGTCAGCTACCACCTGCGCAAACTCGCCGACCACGGCCTGATCGAGGAGGCCGAGCAGCAGGGCAGGGACGGCCGGGAGCGCTGGTGGCAGCCCGCTTCCAAAGGACTGTCCTTCCACGAGGAGGACTTCAGCGACGCACCCGAGAAGGCCGCCACGCACGCCGCGGTCGGCCGGCTCTCCTTCGACCAGCGCAGCGAGCTGTACCGCCGCTACCTCGACTCGGCCCAGAGCTGGCCGCAGGAGTGGCGCGGCGCCGCCTCCGGCTCCGAGTACCTGGCCCGGCTCACCGCCGAGGAGCTCACCGCGCTCAGCCGCGAGGTGCACGAACTGATCGACCGGTACGAAGAGCTCGGCCGTGCCCGCGAGGAGGCCGGAGACTCCGAAGGCCGCGAGAACGTCGCCGTGCACGTGTACGCATTCCCGTTCCGCACCTGACTCGCCGTCCCGGGAGGACGACCCTCATGACCGTCACCGGCACGACCACGCAAGCTCCCGAACGCCCCGAACGCCCCGCCCACCGCGACGGCAACGTCCTGCGCTGGCTCGGCGCATACACCGCTTCCATGATCGGCGACAGCGTCTACTACATGGCACTCGCCTGGGCCGCCGCCCGCAGCGGCAGCGCCACCCAGGCCGGGCTCGTCCTCGCCGTCGGCTCCATACCCAGGGCCCTGCTGATGCTCGGCGGGGGAGTGCTCGCCGACCGGATCGGACCGCGCCGCGTCGTCATCGGCAGCGACGCCGCCCGCTGCCTGGTCGTGCTGGGCCTGGCGGGTGCGCTGCTGGTCACGTCGCCCGCCGTGTGGATGCTGATCGCCGTCGCGCTCGTCTTCGGTGTGGTCGACGCCCTCTTCCTGCCCGCCGTCGGCGCCCTGCCACCCCGGATCACCGCCGCCGGACAGCTCGCCCGCGTCCAGGGGCTGCGCGGACTCGCCTCCCGTGCCGCCAACGTCGTCGGGGCCCCGCTCGGCGGCGTCGCGGTGGCCGGCGGCGGCCCGACCCTCGCGTTCGCCGCGGCCGGGGTGCTCTTCGCGCTGTCCCTGCCGCTGCTCCTGTCCCTGCGGGTCGGTCCACTGCCCGCCCGGGAGACCGCCGAGCCGTCCGGCACCGCCTGGCACGAACTGGTGGACGGGCTGCGTCACATCCGCCGTCACCCGGTGCTCGGACCGCTGATGCTCGCCGTCGCCCTCAGCGAACTGGGCTTCGCGGGACCGCTCAACCTCGGGCTGATCCTGCTCGCCCGCGAGCGCGGCTGGGGCGCCTCCGGCATGGGCTGGATCGTCGCCGCGTTCGGGATCGGCGCCGGTGTATCGGCCCTGGTGCTCGCCGTGCGCGGCCGGGTACCGCGGGCCGGGCTCGTGATGTGCCTGATGGTGCTGATCGGCGCGGTCGCCATAGCGGCCCTGGCCTACACGCCCTCGCTGGGCCCCGCCGTCGCCGTCGCCATCTGCATCGGGCTCTTCGCGGGCCTCGGGGGCTCCCTGTGCGGCGCCCTGATCCAGACGGTCACCGAACCCGCCTATCTGGGCCGGGTCACCTCGGTGTCGACGCTCTTCACCCACGCGATCGCACCGCTCAGCTACCCGGTCACGGGAGCCACCGTCGCGGCCTGGGGGACGGGCCCGGTTTTCGTCGCCAGTGCCGCGGTGTGCGCGGCGGGGGCGGTGGCCGCTCTGACCTTCACCCGGTTGCGCCGAGCGGAACTCCCGGGCTGACCCGCCCCCGTACGCGCTACATGCCCAGCTCGGCCGTGTGCAGCCGGGCCAGCGCCTCCGCGTCGCCCTCCAGCCCCACCGTCGCCGCGTCCTGCCGGCCGAACACGAAGAGCAGCAGCTCGCCCGGCTCGCCGGTGACCGTCACGACCGGGGTGCCCTTGTGCGCGACCGCCGTCTGGCCGTCCGGGCGGCGCAGCACCAGCCCCACCGGGGACTTGCGGCCCAGCAGCCGGGCCGTCCGCTCCGCGCGGGACCACAGCACATCGGCGAAGACCGGGTCCAGCTCCCGCCGCGACCAGTCCGGCTGTGCCCGGCGCACATCCTCCGCGTGGACGTAGAACTCGACGGTGTTGGCGGCCTCGTCGATCGGCTTCAGACCGAACGGGGACATCCGCGGCGGACCGGTACGGATCAGCTGGATCAGCTCCTCGTACGGCTTCGCCGTGTACTCCGCCTGCACTCGTTCGAGGCGGTTCTTCAGCACGCCCAGCAGCGTGCCTCCCGCCGCGTCCGGCCGGCGTTCACGGACCACCACATGGGCGGCGAGGTCCCTGGTCGTCCAGCCCCGGCACAGAGTCGGGGCTTCCGGTCCCGCCGCCTCCAACAGGTCGGCGAGCAGAAGTCGTTCGCGCTTCGCATGGGTCGACATGCTCGCCAGCGTACGACCGTCGCACGCGGTCCGCCCAGTGGACGCCGCACGGAACCGCTCCCGCGACCACGGCACAATGGGCGCATGACCAGCGCGCCCACGCCCAGCACCCCGCCGCCGTCCGGCAACCTCGACCCGGCCATCGCCGCCCGCCTCAAGCGCGGCGCCGACGGGCTCGTTCCGGCCATCGCCCAGCAGTACGACACCGGCGAGGTGCTGATGCTCGGCTGGATGGATGACGAGGCGCTGCACCGCACCCTCACCACCGGCCGCTGCACCTACTGGTCCCGCAGCCGTCAGGAGTACTGGGTCAAGGGCGACACCTCGGGCCACGTCCAGCAGGTCAAGTCCGTCGCCCTCGACTGCGACGCCGACACCGTCCTCGTCAGGGTCGACCAGACGGGTGCCGCCTGCCACACCGGCGACCGCACCTGCTTCGACGCCGACGTCCTCCCGCTCGCCCAGTAGGGTCGCCCGCCATGGATCTCGATACCTTCCGCAAGCTGGCCGTCGAACGGCGCGTCATCCCTGTCAGCCGCCGGCTCCTCGCGGACGGCGACACCCCCGTCGGCCTCTACCGCAAACTCGCGGGCGAGCGCACCGGCACCTTCCTCCTGGAATCCGCGGAGAACGGCCGCAGCTGGTCGCGCTACTCCTTCATCGGGGTACGCAGCGCCGCGACCCTCACCGCGCGCGACGGGCAGGCCCACTGGCTGGGCACCCCGCCCGTCGGGGTCCCCGTCGACGGTGACCCGCTGCAGGCCCTGCGCGCCACCATCGAGACCCTGCACACCCCGCACGACCTGGTCGTCGACGGGGACCCCGACGGGTTGCCCCCGTTCACCGGCGGCATGGTCGGCTATCTGGGCTACGACATCGTGCGCCGCCTGGAGAAGATCGGCGACAGCGCGGAGGACGACCTGCACCTTCCCGAGCTGACGATGCTCCTCACCTCGGACCTGGCCGTGCTCGACCACTGGGACGGCAGCGTCCTCCTGATCGCCAACGCGATCAACCACAACGACCTCGCGACCGGCGTCGACGAGGCGTACGCGGACGCCGTCGCCCGTCTCGACGCCATGGAGCGGGACCTCTCGCGCCCGGTCGAGAACAGCCCCGCCGCCCTGCCGCCGTCCGAGCTCCCCCCGTACACCGCGCTGTGGGGCGGCACGGCGTACCAGGACGCCGTCGAGGACGTGAAGGAGCGCATCAGGGCCGGCGAGGCCTTCCAGGTCGTTCCCTCCCAGCGCTTCGAAACCCCCTGCACGGCAAGTGCGTTGGACGTCTACCGGGTGCTGCGCGCCACCAACCCGTCGCCGTACATGTACCTCTTCCGCTTCGACGGCTTCGACGTCGCGGGTTCCAGCCCGGAAGCCCTCGTCAAGGTCGAGGACGGACGTGCGATGGTCCACCCGATCGCCGGAACCAGGCACCGCGGCGCCACCCCGCAGGAGGACCAGGCCCTCGCCGACGAACTCCTCGCCGACCCGAAGGAGCGCGCCGAGCACCTGATGCTCGTCGACCTCGGCCGCAACGACCTCGGGCGGGTCTGCGAACCCGGCACCGTCGAGGTGGTCGACTTCATGTCGATCGAGCGGTACTCGCACGTGATGCACATCGTCTCCACCGTCACCGGCCGGGTCGCCGAGGGCCGCACCGCCTTCGACGTCCTCACCGCCTGTTTCCCCGCGGGCACCCTCTCCGGCGCCCCCAAGCCCCGTGCGATGCAGATCATCGAGGAGCTCGAACCGACCCGCCGCGGACTGTACGGAGGCTGCGTCGGCTACCTCGACTTCGCCGGGGACTCCGACACCGCCATCGCGATCCGGACCGCCCTGCTCCGTGACGGCACGGCGTACGTCCAGGCCGGAGCGGGGGTCGTCGCCGACTCCGACCCGGTCGCCGAGGACACCGAGTGCCGCAACAAGGCCGCCGCGGTGCTCCGCGCGGTGCATACGGCCAACCGGCTCCACGGCTGACGAGGCGGTAGGGGATAGTGGGGTATGTGAGTGCTGTTCCCGTACCCCAGCCCCGTGCCCGAGCGGCCGCCGCCGACGCCACGGGAAGCCGCCGCAGCCTGGCCGCCGGGCTGCTCCTCGGCGCGGCCGGTGCCACCGTCGTCCTGCTCGCCTCCGGCCAGACCTGGGCCGAGGGCCGGGCGGCCGTCGGCGGCGGCTCCCTGCCGCTGGCCGCCGACGGTCAGGACGTCACCGGTCTCCCGGCGGCCCTGGCCATCGTCGGCCTGGCCGCCCTCGTCGCCGTCTTCGCCGTCCGCAGCAGCGGGCGGCTGATCGTCGCCGGGCTCCTCGCCCTCAGCGGCCTCGGTGCCGCACTGAGCGCCTGTCTCGGCGCCTCCGACAGCTCGGCGCTCGACGAGAAGGCCGCGCAGACCACCGGCGACACCGCGGCGACCATCGGTGCCCTCAGCTACACCGCGTGGCCCTACGTCACCGCGGCCGGCGGTCTGCTGATCCTCCTCGCCGGACTGCTCGCCCTGCGGTACGGGAAGCTCTGGCCCACCATGTCGGGACGGTACGAGCGGGACGGCACTCCCCGCCCCCGCAAGGCCGCCCGCACCGCCCCGGACCCGGACCGGCCCGAGGACCTGTGGAAGGCCCTGGACCGCGGTGAGGACCCGACGCGTGAGGCATGACCCCCCAGCTCACGTCGTACCGGCGCGTACGGGACAATGAAGCCGAGCTTTCTGCACAGCGGCACCAACAGCGGCACCAGCTTTGCGTACAGCGATACCAACAGCGCATCACCAACAAGGAGCAACTCATGGCGGGCAGCAGCCACGGACACACCCCGGCCGCCTGGACCGGTGTCATCATCTCCTTCTTCGGCTTCTGCGCCGCGGGCGTCTTCGTGGTCGCGGCCAACCCGATCGGCTTCTGGGCAAGCATGGCCGTCATCCTCCTCGGCGGGGTCGTCGGCCTCGCGATGAAGGCCGCGGGCCTCGGTATGCCGAAGGAGTCCGAGGAGATGGCCCGTGCCAGGGCGCGTGCCGCGCAGGCCCAGATCTCCTGACGCACGCGGCAACGCGACACCCCCTGCGTGTGCGAGGCGCAGCCCGGCCGGGCTGCGCCTTTCCGCGTCAGCGGGGACAATCACCGAGTGGACGCATCGCCTACCCCAGCCGCAGCGCCGCCGACGCCGGGCCCCGGGCCCGCCTCCGGCCCCCCGCCGATGTCCGGACAGCCGCCGGGGTCCGGCCGGCCGTCCCCGCCCGTCTTCCCTCCGGCCCCGGTGCCCGCCTCACGGATCCGGCGGCTCGCCGTCCCGGCGGGTGTCATGGCCGCTGTCGTCGGCGCCTTCGGGTACGTCGGCGCCGTCGACCCCAATCAGCCGGGCCACTACCCGGTCTGCCCGCTGCTGCGGTTCACCGGCCTGTACTGCCCGGGGTGCGGTGGGCTGCGCAGTGCCCACGCCATCGCTCACGGCGACATCGCCGCCGCCCTCGGCTCCAACGCGCTCGCCGTCGCCGGCTACGGGGTCTTCGCCGTCCTCTGGGTGGTCTGGACGGCCCGCGCCGCCCGGGGAAGGCCCATGAGCATCGCCGCGAAACCCGTCGTCTGGTGGGGGATCGGGGCCGTGCTGCTGATCTTCTCGGTCGTCCGGAATCTTCCGTTCGGATCGGCACTGGCGCCTTGAATGCCCAGGTAGTGGGACATTCGCCGACTGGATTCGGGCCCTTCGCCCTCCTGCGGATAGCATTGACATGGCTGATCCTGTTCCCTCATCACCGTCCCGGAAGGGGGCCGCTCGCGTGAGTGTGCTCGACGAGATCATCGACGGCGTACGCGCCGACCTCGCAGAGCGGCAGGCGCGTGTCAGCCTCGACGAGCTGAAGGAGCGCGCGGCCCGCGCTCCCGCGGCCAAGGACGGAGCCGCTGCCCTGCGTGGCGAGGGCGTGACCGTCATCTGCGAGGTCAAGCGCTCCAGCCCCTCCAAGGGGGCTCTGGCCGCCATCGCCGACCCGGCCGCGCTCGCCGCGGACTACGAGGCGGGCGGCGCGTCCGTCATCTCGGTCCTCACGGAGGAGCGCCGCTTCGGCGGTTCGCTCGCCGACCTGGAGGCCGTCCGCGCCAAGGTCGACATCCCGGTCCTGCGCAAGGACTTCATCGTCACCTCCTACCAGCTCTGGGAGGCCCGCGCCCACGGTGCCGACCTCGCCCTGCTGATCGTCGCCGCCCTCGACCAGGAGGCCCTGGTCTCCCTGATCGAGCGCGCCGAGTCCATCGGTCTGACGCCGCTGGTCGAGGTGCACGACGAGGAGGAGGCGGAGCGCGCCGTGGACGCCCGGGCGAAGGTCATCGGTGTCAACGCCCGCAATCTGAAGGACCTCAAGGTCGACCGCTCCACCTTCGAGCGCGTCGCCCCCGAGATCCCCGACCACATCGTCAAGGTCGCCGAGTCCGGCGTCCGCGGTCCGCACGACCTGATCGCGTACGCCAACGCGGGCGCCGACGCGGTGCTCGTGGGCGAGTCCCTGGTCACCGGCCGCGACCCGAGGGCCGCCGTCGCCGACCTGGTCGCCGCGGGCGCCCACCCGGCGCTCCGCCACGGACGGGGCTGACCCGCACCATGTCCGCCGATCGTCCCGTGCTCCGCACCCGGCCGCGCCCGCGCCTGGCCGTGGTGACGGCTGCCCGGGACCCGCACGCGCCGCTGGCGCGCGGCTGCCGCCCCCGCGGCTGTCGCGCCCCCGCGCGCCGGGTGCACGGCCGGCGCGTGCGGTACGTGATCGGCGACGAGCCCGGCCAGGTCAACGGCATGCGATGGCGCACGGGGTCCGCGCTGTAGCGAGCCCCGGCCGACGTACCCGCACCACTTCCGTCGTACGTACGACCGCACCGCCCGACCGTTTCCGGTCGCGGTGGCGCTCCGCTCACGGCGCATACGGTGAACCCACCCATTGCGATGTCGAGGAGCACGTCGGATGTCATCTGACTTCTTCATCCCGGACCCGGAGGGTCTGATCCCCAGCGCCGAAGGCTACTTCGGTGCGTTCGGCGGCAAGTTCATCCCGGAGGCGCTCGTCGCCGCCGTGGACGAGGTCGCCGTCGAGTACGACAAGGCGAAGCACGATCCGGCCTTCGCCGCCGAGCTCAACGAGCTCATGATCAACTACACCGGCCGCCCCAGCGCGCTGACCGAGGTCCCGCGCTTCGCCGAGCACGCGGGCGGTGCCCGGATCTTCCTCAAGCGCGAGGACCTGAACCACACCGGCTCGCACAAGATCAACAACGTGCTGGGCCAGGCGCTGCTCACCAGGCGCATGGGCAAGACCCGGGTCATCGCCGAGACCGGTGCCGGACAGCACGGTGTCGCCACCGCGACCGCCTGTGCGCTCTTCGGCCTCGAATGCACCATCTACATGGGTGAGATCGACACCGAGCGGCAGGCGCTGAACGTGGCGCGCATGCGGATGCTGGGTGCCGAGGTCATCGCCGTGAAGTCCGGCTCCAGGACGCTGAAGGACGCCATCAACGAGGCGTTCCGCGACTGGGTCGCCAATGTGGACCACACGCACTACCTCTTCGGCACGGTCGCGGGACCGCACCCCTTCCCCGCCATGGTCCGCGACTTCCACCGCGTCATCGGCGTCGAGGCCCGCCGCCAGATCCTGGAGCGGACCGGCCGGCTGCCGGACGCCGCCATCGCCTGTGTCGGCGGGGGCTCCAACGCCATCGGACTCTTCCACGCCTTCATCCCGGACGCCCATGTCCGGCTGATCGGCTGCGAGCCCGCCGGGCACGGGGTGGAGACCGGCGAGCACGCGGCCACCCTGACGGCGGGCGAGCCCGGCATCCTGCACGGCTCGCGCAGCTACGTCCTGCAGGACGACGAGGGCCAGATCACCGAGCCGTACTCCATCTCGGCCGGTCTCGACTACCCGGGCATCGGCCCGGAGCACGCGTACCTCAAGGACATCGGCCGCGGCGAGTACCGTGCCGTCACCGACGACGCCGCCATGCAGTCGCTGCGCCTCCTCTCCCGTACCGAGGGGATCATCCCGGCCATCGAGAGCGCCCACGCGCTGGCCGGGGCCCTGGAGGTCGGGAAGGAGCTCGGCAAGGACGGACTGCTCGTGGTCAACCTGTCCGGCCGCGGCGACAAGGACATGGACACGGCGGCCCGCTACTTCGGGCTGTACGACGAGGTCGACGGGGTCGTCGAGGCCGATGTGGCCGACGGGGAAGAGGAGGTCACCAAGTGAGCGGCAATGTGGAGCTGTTGAGTTCCTCCCTCGCGCGGGCCAAGGCGGAGAACAGGGCCGCGCTCATCGCGTACCTGCCGGCCGGCTTCCCGACCGTCGACGGCGCGATCGCCGCCGTGAAGGCGGTCGTGGCGGGCGGCGCGGACGTCGTCGAGGTGGGGCTGCCGCACAGCGACCCGGTGCTCGACGGACCGGTCATCCAGACCGCCGACGACATCGCCCTGCGGGGCGGCGTGAAGATCGCCGACGTGATGCGCACGGTCCGCGAGGCGTACGAGGCGACGGGCGTCCCGATCCTCGTCATGACGTACTGGAACCCGATCGACCGGTACGGCGTCGAGCGCTTCACCGCCGAACTCGCCGAGGCGGGTGGCGCCGGGTGCATCCTGCCCGACCTGCCGGTCCAGGAGTCCGAGCTGTGGCGCGAGCACGCCGACAAGCACGGTCTCGCGACCGTCTTCGTCGTCGCGCCGAGCAGCAGGGACGAGCGCCTCGCCACCATCACCGCAGCCGGCTCCGGCTTCGTCTACGCGGCCTCGCTGATGGGGGTCACCGGCACCCGTGAGTCGGTCGGCGAGCAGGCCCAGGAGCTGGTCGGGCGCACCCGGGCCACCACGTCCCTCCCGGTCTGCGTCGGCCTCGGCGTCTCCAACGCCCGGCAGGCCGCCGAGGTCGCCGGTTTCGCCGACGGAGTGATCGTCGGCTCCGCCTTCGTCAAGAGCATGCTGGACGCTCCCGACGAGGAGAGCGGCCTGGCCGCGGTCCGCTCCCTGGCGGGCGAACTCGCCGAAGGCGTTCGAAAGCGCTGAATCGGGTGTAATCCAAACGGGTGGACCTGGACCGGGGAGGCACGCGCGTGCCTCCCCGGTTCGTTGCTGCGGGTGTGAGCGAGAAGAACGAACAGGGAAAAAGGGCCGCGCGAGACCGGCTCGTCCAGCAGCGTGAGCGCGAGAAGGCGCATGAGCGCCGCAGGCGCACGCTGATCGTCGGCGGCGCCGTGGTGGGTGTGCTGGCGCTGGCCGCCGTCGTCGGCGTGATCGCCGCGAACACGGGCGGCAAAAAGAGCACGGCGGGCCCCGTCGTCGCACCGTCCGGTGCGACCGGCAAGGACGGCCTGGCCATCCAGGTCGGCTCGGACAGCGCCCCGTCCACGCTCACCATCTGGGAGGACTTCCGCTGCCCGGTCTGCGCCCAGTTCGAGAACGTGTTCCGGGACACCATCCATCAGCTGGAGAGCACCGGACAGATCAAGGTCGAGTACCACCTCGCCACGCTCATCGACGGCAATCTCGGCGGCAGCGGCTCGCTGCGGGCGGCCAACGCGGCAGCCTGCGCGCAGGGCGCAGGCAAGTTCTCCGCCTACCACGACGTCCTCTACCGCAACCAGCCGCAGGAGACCGACGACGCCTTCGGCGACAACGCCAAGCTGATCGAGCTCTCCGGGAAGGTGCCGGGACTCGACACCCCCGCCTTCCGCAGCTGCGTGGACGACGGCAAGCACGACGGCTGGGTCCGGAAATCCAACACGGCGTTCCAGAACGGCGGATTCCAGGGCACGCCGACCGCGCTGCTCAACGGTGAATCGATCTTCCCGAAGAAGGGGAACGAACCGCTCACCGCGGCGAACCTGAAGAAGTGGGTCGCCGAGGCCAACAAGGGCAAGAAGCCGGGCGCGGTCACACCGGCGCCGTCGCACTCCTGAGCGTTGGTCCGGCAGGGGGAATCCATGACCGGCCTGTTACCCATACGTTGTCGGGTGGGTTGCCGTGGGCCCCACCCGGCAAGGTAGCGTCGACCCTGCCATGGACCTTGCCTACATTCCCAGTCCGTCGACCGGCGTGATCGATCTCGGCCCGATCCCGCTCCGCGGCTACGCGTTCTGCATCATCATCGGCGTCTTCGTCGCCGTCTGGTTCGGCAACAAGCGCTGGATCGCCCGGGGCGGCAGAGCCGGCACCGTCGCCGACATCGCCGTCTGGGCGGTGCCCTTCGGCCTCGTCGGCGGGCGGCTGTACCACGTCATCACCGACTACCAGCTGTACTTCAGCGACGGTGCGAACTGGGTCGACGCCTTCAAGATCTGGCAGGGCGGCCTCGGTATCTGGGGCGCGATCGCGCTCGGCGCCGTCGGTGCCTGGATCGGCTGCCGCCGCCGCGGGATCCCGCTGCCGGCCTGGGCCGACGCGCTCGCCCCCGGTATCGCCCTGGCCCAGGCCTGCGGTCGCTGGGGCAACTGGTTCAACCAGGAGCTGTACGGCAAGCCGACCGATGTGCCGTGGGCGCTGAAGATCAGCGAGGGCCCCAACAGGGTCGCGGGTACGTACCACCCGACGTTCCTGTACGAGTCGCTGTGGTGCATCGGGGTCGCCCTGCTGGTGGTCTGGGCGGACCGCCGCTTCAAGCTCGGTCACGGCCGGGCATTCGCGCTGTACGTCGCCGCGTACTGCGCGGGACGCGGCTGGATCGAGTACATGCGGGTCGACGAGGCCCACCACATCCTGGGCGTACGCCTCAATGTCTGGACCGCGGGGATCGTGTTCCTGCTGGCGGTGGTGTACATGGTGATCTCGGCGAAGATGCGTCCGGGGCGCGAGGAGGTCGTGGAGCCGGGCGCGGTGGACGCCGAGGACGGCGAAGCCACGAAGGACGGCGACGCCCCGGGTGACGTGGACGGAACCGTCGCGTCCAAGGCGGACACAGGTTCTGGGACAAACACTGCCGAGCGTGCTGACAGCGCCGCGAAGACGCCGGAGAAGAACGGCGCCGCGGAGGCGGCGAAGAACGGCTGAGCCGTACGTTCGTCACGTGTGGGGCCCCGAACCGCCTGGTTCGGGGCCCCACACGTGTCGTCGTCGCCGGACGGGCGGGCCGCAGCGGATCTCCGGCCGTCACCCCGGCCGCACGGCCAGCGCCAGCGTGCGGCGGGCCGAGGCCACCACCGCCGCGTCGACGAACCGGCCGTCCGGCAGGGCCAGCGCGCCCTCGTCCGCCACGGCCGCCTCCACGATCTCGGCCGCCGCCTCGACCTCCCGCGCCGTCGGGCGGAACGCCTGCTCGATGACCGGGAGCTGGCGGGGATGGATCGCCGCCCGGCCCAGAAAGCCCAGCGCCCGGCCGCGCGCGCAGGACGCCCACAGGCCGTCCAGGTCCCGCACGTCCGGGAACACCGACTGGGCGGGTGGCACGAGTCCGGCCGCGCGGGCGGCGACCACGACCCGGCTGCGCGACCAGTCGAGCCCGGCATCGTCCCGTACCCCCAGATCGGCCCGGAGGTCCGCCTCGCCCAGGGCGATGGAGCGCACCCGGGGATGGGCGGCGGCGACCGTGTAGGCGTGCTCGATGCCGAGCGCCGATTCCAGCAGCGGACAGAGCGCGACCCCCGGCGCCACGGCCGCGATGTGGTGGACGGTGGCCGCGTGCGTGATCTTCGGCAGCCGGAATTCGGCGAGACCCGGCAGTCCGGCCAGGGCGCGGATGTCCGCCTCGGTGTGGACCCGGACGTGGACCGGCACGGCCGTGTCCTCGGCGGGCTCGGACAGGAGCTCGGCGGTGGCCGACCGCGCGTACTCCTTGCGGTCCGGCGCGACCGCGTCCTCCAGATCGATGATCACCACGTCCGCGCCCGCGTCGCGTGCCTTGCGCACCACCTCCGGCCGGTCGCCGGGAACGTACAGGAAGGTGAGGGGGACCATCGCCGTCACAGGACGCGCTCCGCCCGCAGCGCCGCGATCTCCTGGCCCGACAGACCCAGACCGGTGAGGATCTCGTCGGTGTCCGCACCGTGCGGCCGGCCCGCCCAGCGGATCGCGCCCGGTGTCGCCGAGAGGCGGAACAGGACGTTCTGCATCCGTAGCGGCCCCAGCTCCGGGTCGTCCACCTCGGTGACGGAGTCCAGGGCCCGGTACTGCGGGTCCTCCATCACGTCCTGGATGCCGTGGACGGGTGCGATGGCAGCCTCCGCCTTCTCGAACGCGCAGACGGCCTCCTCGCGGGTGTGCCGGGCGACCCAGTCGCCGACCGCCTCGTCGAGCTCGTCGGAGTGCTCGGCGCGCGTGGTGCCGGAGCCGAACCAGGGCTCGTCGATCAGTTCGGACCGGCCGACCAGACGCATGACCCGTTCGGCGATCGACTGCGCGGAGGTGGAGACGGCGACCCAGTGCCCGTCCGAGGTGCGGTAGGTGTTGCGCGGGGCATTGTTCCGGGAGCGGTTGCCGGTGCGCGGCTGTACGTAACCGAGCTGGTCGTACCAGACCGGCTGCGGGCCGAGCACGGTCAGGATCGGCTCGATGATCGCCATGTCGACGACCTGGCCCTCCCCGGTCCTGTCGCGTCCGGCGAGCGCGGCCATCACGGCGTACGCGGTGGCCAGCGCCGCGATCGAGTCGGCGAGCCCGAACGGCGGCAGCGTGGGCGGTCCGTCCGGTTCCCCGGTGATCGCGGCGAACCCGCTCATCGCCTCGGCCAGGGTGCCGAAGCCGGGACGGTGCGCGTACGGACCGAACTGGCCGAAGCCGGTGACCCTGGCCAGCACCAGCCGCGGATTGACGGCGTGCAGCTCCGCCCAGCCGAGACCCCAGCGCTCCAGGGTGCCGGGCCGGAAGTTCTCGATGATCACATCGGTCCCGGCGGCCAGCCGGAGCAGGATGTCGCGCCCACCGGGGCTGGACAGGTCGAGGGTCAGATTGCGCTTGTTGCGGCCGAGGAGTTTCCACCACAGGCCGACGCCGTCCTTCGCGGGCCCGTGCCCGCGCGACGGATCGGGCTTGCGCGGATGCTCGACCTTGATCACCTCGGCGCCGAAGTCACCGAGCATGGTGGCGGAGAGAGGGCCCGCGAAGAGCGTGGCGAGGTCGATGACCCGCAGCCCGGTCAGCGGCGCCTGCGCGGTCGTGTTCATGCGGCGTCGATCTCACTGCGGTACGGCATGGAGGTCGAGGCGCCCGGCCGCTGTACGCACAGCGCGGCGGCGGACGACGCCCAGGCCAGCGACTCGGGTACGGGCCGTCGCTCGCCGAGCGCCACGGCGAGCGTCCCGACGAAGGTGTCCCCGGCCCCGGTGGAGTCGACCGCGGTGACCTCGGGGGCGGGGAAGAGGACGGGCTCGCCGCCCCGGGCCGCGTACAGGCAGCCCTTCGAGCCGAGTGTGACCACGACCGCGGGGACCTGGCCGAGCAGCAGCTGCGCCGCCGCATGGGGGTCCGTGGCGCCGGTGAGCGCGGCCGCCTCGTGCTCGTTGGGGATCAGCAGGTCGACACAGTCGAGGAGTTCGGCGGGCAGGGGCTGTACGGGGGACGGGGTGAGGATGATCCGTACGCCCTGCGCGTGGGCCACGCGCGCACCCTCCAGCACGGCGGACAGCGGCAGCTCCAGCTGGAGCAGCAGCAGATCGGCCCCGGCGACGGCGGCCATCTCGCCGGGGCCGAGAGCGGTGACGGTGCCGTTGGCGCCGGGGATCACCACGATGGAGTTGGAACCCAGGTCGTCGACGACGATGTGCGCGGTGCCGCTGGGGCCCTCGGCGGTGTGCAGCAGATCGGTGCCGACGCCCGCGTGCTCCAGGTTGGAGCGCAGCGCGGCGCCGTACTCGTCGTCGCCGACCGCGCCGATCATCGTCACGTCGCCGCCCGCGCGGGCGGCGGCGACGGCCTGGTTGGCGCCCTTGCCGCCGGGAACGGTACGGAACTCCCGTCCGGTGACGGTCTCTCCTCGCTCCGGAGCCCGTGCGACGTACGCGACGAGATCCATATTGGTGCTGCCGAGCACCGCGATGCCGGTCATGGGCGGAGTGCCTCCTTGAGGGTGAGCCGGTGGGTCTGTTCGGCGAGGGCGTCGAAGCCGATGGAGTCGAATCCGGCGACCGACGTGGCGAGACGGTTCTTCAGCGGGGCGGTCCAGCGTTCGGGCAGCGCGCCGGGGCTCCCGGCCAGCAGTCCGGCGAGTGAACCGGCGGTCGCGCCGTTGGAGTCGGTGTCCCAGCCGCCCGACACCGCACGGCAGATGGAGTCGGAGTAGTCGCCGTCGGCGTGGGTGAGGGCCGCGGCCAGCAGAGCGGCGTTGGGCAGCACATGGACCCAGTGGTACGCGCCGTACTCGGCGTGCAGCCGGTCGGCCACCGCGTCGAAGCCGCTCTCGCCGCGGGCCGCCGCGATGCCGAAACGCACCGCGTGCGCGAACCGCGAACGCGGCGGCACGACGCGCAGCCCGGCGGCCAGACAGCCGTGCACATCGTGCGCGCCGCCGGCCGCTTCGGAGAGTGCGGCGGCGGCGAACATCGCCCCGTACACCCCGTTGGCGGTGTGGGTGAGGACCGCGTCCCGGTGGGCCTGCACCGCCGCGGCCGACGGGTCGCCCGGATGCGTCCAGCCGTGCACATCGGCACGGATCTGCGCACCGATCCACTCCCGGAACGGATTGCGGTACCGGGCGGTGCGCGGGGGCTCGATCCCGTCCAGCAGATTGCGGTACGCGACCCGCTCGGCGGTGAACGTGCGGCCGGCCGGGAGTTCGTCGAGCCAGAGCCGGGCGAGATCGCAGGTGGTGAAGGACGGACCGTACCGCTGGAGCAGCAGCAGGGTGAGCAGAGGGTGGTCGAGGTCGTCGTCCTCCGGCATGCCGTCGATGTTCTCGGCCAGGGAGGTGGACGCGGAGCGACGGTTCCAGGGGTAGGTGGCGGCCAGCTCGGCGGGCAGACCCTTGGCGGTGAACCACGTGGTCAGCGGCCAGTTGCCGGTGGCGCGGGCCAGTGCGCGGATACCGGCGAGCGGCAGTTTCTCGACGGGTTTGCCGAGCAGACAGCCGGCGGCCCGGCCCAGCCAGGCGGCGTGCAGCCGCTCGTGGCTCACCGGCGCAGGGTCCGTGCGGGGGGCCGGCCAGTCCGGACAGGCGGCCCGGATCGCGGCCAGGTCTGTCGGTTCGTCCGCCTCCAACGGCGATTCCAGCAGGGCGAGTTCGTCGAGCAGCCGCTCGGCGAGCGCGCGCAGCTCCGGTGCCGGAGGGGTCGACGCGCCGGCCCGTTCCGGCGCGGGGGCGCCGCCCGCCTCGTACCACCGGCGGGCGACGGCCCTTGCGTCCCGCCCGTCCTCGGCGGCCTGGCGCAGCTCGTGCCCGACCAGGTCCTCGGGCTGCACCCACGTCACCCGGAGGATCATGGCGTACCCGCCAGCGCGGCGAACGCCGACTCGTGGGCGCGGCGCCGGGCCGTGTCCCGTACGAACACCTCGCGGGCGACACCCGCCAGGGCCCGCGCGGGGGCGTGCAGATCGAGCCGGCTGGCCTCGGCGACCGTTCTCACCCAGTCGGCGGGGATCGCCGGTTCGCCGTGGAGCGCGCCCGCGACGGCACCGCTCATGGTGGCGATCGAGTCGCAGTCCCGGCCGTAGTTCACCGAGCCGAGGACCGCGTGCCGGTAGTCGCCGTCCGCGACGAGCAGCATGCCGAGCGCGATGGGGAGTTCCTCGACGGCGTGCAGCCGGGACGGCCGACGGGCGCCGAGGGAGGGGGCGCGGTAGTCGGGGCCCACGGTGTCGAAGGGCGCGACGGCGGCGCGCAGCGGAGCGAGCGCGGTCTCGAAGTCGCGGTGACGGACGGCCACTTCGCACACCGCCTCGATGGCGGACCGGGTGCCGTCCTTGGCGAGCGACAGACAGGTCTCGACGACGCCGGCGGGCGTCGCGTCCGGGGCGCACGCGGCCGCGACGGCCGCGGCGAAGACTCCGGCCGCTTCCCTGCCGTAGGAGGACTGATGGGCGCCGGCGACATCCAGCGCCTCGGCGTACGCGGCCTCCGGGTGGGCGGCGTTGACCAGGCCGACCGGTGCCATGTACATCGCCGCACCGCAGTTGACGATGTTTCCGGAACCCGCCTCGCGCGGATCGACATGGCCGTAGTGCAGCCGCGCGACGATCCACTTCTCGGCGAGGAAGATCCGCTGGAGCGGCAGTACATCGGCCTCCAGCTCCGGAATCCAGCGGGGGGTGGAGATCAGCTCCGGCACGAGGTGGTCGGCGACCGCGTACGCGTCGAGGTGGTCGCGCACGGCGTCGTACACCCGTACCAGCGCATGGGTCATCAAGGTGTCGTCGGTGACGTGTCCGTCGCCCTTGTGATACGGGGCGATGGGGCGGGCCGTACGCCAGTCGTCGCCGTCCCACGGGCCGACGATGCCGCTGATCCGCCCGCCGTGGCGGGCCACGATCTGCTCGGGGGGCCGGCCCTCGACCGGACCGCCGAGCGCGTCGCCGACCGCGGCGCCGACGAGCGCTCCCGTGATCCGTTCATCGAGTGTGAGTACCGTGGTTCTCGCCCCGGACCGAACGGGCGTCATGGATGTCATGCCCGAATTGTCCACCCATGGGCTTCGGTTCCGTGGCTGCCAGCAGCCCGGCGAGTTCGATCAGATCGGTCCCCGCGAGACGCGGTAGCGCACACCCCGCCAAGGTGCGGCAGGCGTCGCGCCAGCCGTCCGGGACGGCGTCGATGCCGCAGAGCGCGCCGGTCAGCGCGCCGGCCAGCGCGGGCGCGGAGTCGGCCACCCGCGACAGGCACGCCGCCGCGGGCACGGCCTGGGCGATCCGGCCGCGGGCCGCGGTGGCCAGGGCGAGCGCGACCGGGACGGTCTCGGCGGCGGCGATCCCGTAGCTGTAGACGTGGTCGACGATCTGATGCTCCAGCACCGGTACCAGGGCGAACGCGCCCGCCGCCTCGCCGACGAAGTCACGGGCGATCCGGACGGCATGGGCGGCGTTGCGGGCGATCTCCGTGCCGTCGGGGAGCTGCGCGAGCGCGGCGTTCACCGCCGTGTCCACATCCGCGCCGCCCAGTGCCTCGGCGATCGCCGCTGCCATCGCGCGGGCGCCGTGCACCCCGTCGCCGTCCTGGGTGTAGCGGGCGTCGAACTCGGCGAGGTCGGCGGCGGCCGCCGGGTCGGCGGGGTGGACGACGGCGAGCACCGCGGCCCGCACGCAGGCCGCGTCGTCGAAGTAGTGCGGGTTGTCGTGACCGGTGGCGGGCGGGCGCAACCCGGCGGCGAGATTGCCGAGTCCGGCCCGTACCGAGATCCGGGCGCGCAGCGGGAGCACCGCCGACTCGACCTCGGGGGCGCGGGCGGCAGCCGCGGCGACCTCGGCCGCCAGCGCGTTCCAGGCGACGTCGACGGCGGCCCGCATCCGGTGTTCGGGGGACAGGCCGTGCAGCGGACCGGCTGTCGAGGCGAGCACGGTCCCGGCGGCGAACGCCGCCCATTCGGCGTCGTCGGACGGCCCGAGCCGCAGGGGTTCGGGCGGCTGGTTGAGGGCGATGGGGACGGGCAGCGTGGTCGTGGCGTTCTGCTCGGCGAAGGTGTCGAGCTCCCGGGTGAGGCGCCGGGTCCATTCGGGCATCCGGGCGGCCCGGTGCCGCGCGGCGGGCCACCCGGCGGCGTCCCCGGCGGCGAGCCCGAGCAACAGCCCCTCGACCCGGGCCCGATGGCCGGGGGAGGGGTGGGTGCGGAACCGGGTGGGCGCGGAAGCAGGGGTGCGGGGGGCGTCGCGGTGGATGTCGTGCGGGGCGTCCGGGTCCGCATCGTCCGCGGTGGCGGGTGCGACGGGGGCGTTGTGCGCCGGTCCGGCCGCGGACGCGTGAGGTGTGCCGCCCGCGTCCGCACGCGGGTGGTCCCGTGCCGGACCCTCCTGGCCGATGGCGGACGCGGTGTGCCCGGCGGCGTGCGCCCGTCCGCCCTCAGGCGTACGGGCTTCACCCCGCCCGTCCCCGTACGCCTCGTCCGTGTCGTCCGGGGTGAGCAACTCCGCGATGTCCAGGACGTGATGGCCCCGCATCGACGGCAGGCAGCTGCCCCGGACCGGGCCGATCGCCTCCCCCCAGTGCCGCGGAATCGCCGACGCCCCGTGCAGGGCGCCGGCCAGGGCCCCCGCCACCGCGGCCGTCGTGTCCGCGTCGCGGCCCATGTTGACCGCGGTCAGCACCGCCGTGCGGAAGTCACCGCGCGCCGCCGCGAACGCTCCGAAGGCCAGGCCGACCGCCTCGGGGGCCAGGTCCGTCCACGGATAGCCGCCGACGACCACCGCGGAGCGCACCGCGCGCTCCCCGGTGAGCCGGTCGGGGTACGTGCGCTGCGCGGCGGCCACGGCGCGCCGCAGCGAACGCGCCGTCCAGGAGTCCATGGGGACGACGGACAGCGCGGCGGCGATCACCGACGCGACCCCGGCGCCCGCCATCGCGGCGGCCACCCCGGCCGCCACCGCCTGGCCGCCGTAGATGCCCTCCCCGTCATGGCTGACCCGCCCGTCGACCGCGACCAGGCGCGCCGCCTCGTCCGGCCGGCCCGCCGCGAAGACACCGAACGGCGCCGCCCGCATCGCCAGGCCGTCGCTCCAGGCGTGCCGGTGCTGGGCGGAGATCGGGGCGGCCAGGCCCCGGCGCAGATTCTCCAGCGTGCCCCGCTCGCTGAACCCGGCACCGCGGAAGGGCCCTTCGTCCAGGTCGGCGATCCACAGGTGCCACGCCCGCTCCACATGGGTGACCGTCAGCGCCGAACCGTGCCGCGCGAGGAGCAGCCCGGAGAAGATCGCGTACTCCGTGTCGTCCGTGCCCGCGGGGTCGTCGCTCACGAAGCCCTCGATCCGGCCCCAGCGACGGCGGATCTCGGACGGTCGCAGGTTCTCCGCCGGTGCGCCCAGCGCATCACCGACCGCGAGACCGAGCAATGCGCCCCGGGCCCGGTCGCCCAGGTCCTCACGGGGCGCGCCGCCCCGTACCGCCGCCCGGGCGCCATGCGTCCGAGGTTCCGCCGGATTTCCTGCAAACGACTCCATCGCGTCGACCCTTCGCTCGCACCGGGCCCGTTCTCGTGCCTCCTCGATATGTGCCACGCGGAGCCTCGGCAGAGGCCGAAATCGCGACAAAAGGGCCAGTCGGATGATGGCCCGGAAGTGGCAAGGCAGGCCGTACTTACCTGGTCAGAGGGCAGGTAAGTACGGCCTGCCTTGCTGGCGGAGGCTCATTTTCGTGCGTACTTTCGATGGTGCTGAGCGGGGGCGGAGCGCGTGAAACCCGCTGCCGGAGAAGGGGAGAGCTGTGTCCATCATCGAGACCGACGCCGTACTGCACGAGGCGCACCGCGACAACCACACCCACCGTGATGTCAACGGCGGCTGGCTGCGCCCGGCGGTGTTCGGTGCCATGGACGGGCTCGTCTCCAACCTCGCGCTGATGACCGGCGTCGCGGGTGGCGCCGTCTCCCAGCAGACGATCGTGATCACCGGTCTGGCGGGCCTGGCCGCCGGCGCCTTCTCCATGGCGGCCGGCGAATACACCTCCGTCGCCTCGCAACGTGAGCTCGTCGAGGCCGAACTCGACGTCGAGCGGCGCGAGTTGCGCAAGCATCCCAAGGACGAGGAGCGGGAGCTCGCCGCGCTCTACGAGTCCCGCGGCGTCGAGCCCCGTCTCGCCCGCGAGGTCGCGCGCCAGCTGTCGCGCGATCCGGAGCAGGCCCTGGAGATCCACGCCCGCGAGGAGCTCGGCATCGATCCGGGCGATCTGCCCTCGCCGCTCGTCGCCGCGGTGTCGTCGTTCGGCGCGTTCGCGCTGGGGGCCCTGTTGCCCGTGCTGCCGTACCTGCTCGGCGCGAGCGCGTTGTGGCCGGCCGTGCTGCTGGCCCTGGTCGGACTGTTCGCCTGCGGTGCGGTGGTGGCCAGGGTGACGGCGCGCAGCTGGCTGTACAGCGGGCTGCGGCAGCTTGCGCTCGGCGGGGCCGCCGCGGCGATCACCTACGGTCTGGGCACGCTGTTCGGTGTGGCCGTCGGAGGCTGACCGCATAGACGCGGGCATGACATGGAGCCCGTCCGGCCGGAGGCGTCGTCCTCGCGTGCCGGGCGGGCTTCGTTCCGTGACGTGTCCGCCATCGGTGTGACGTACGTCTTGGGGTCCGCCTCTGGGCGGACCGGTTCCGCCCGACGTAAAATGAGTCTCTATGCAGCGCTGCACATAAGCAGCCGTTACCCGGCGGTTTCATTTCCTTTGCCGCCGGGCATGAGCCGTAGACACCGCGGGCAACGACGCCTGCTCTCTGCGGTCCCCCCGGGCGCCGATCCTCCGACTGCGACCCACCCCCACCGCCTCAGGCGGTGTCCGGATGTTGGAACGGACTATCCGCTTCTTGAGAAGCGCCCCATCATGTGAACCTGCACGAAATTTCGCAGAGGGCCAACGTCGTCCCTCGGCACTGCACATGCCACGACGACGACGGGAGAGCCCATGCGTACCGACGCCTGGTCGCCCATGGACGGTCGCCCCGCCCAGCAGGGGCTGTACGACCCCCGTAACGAGCACGACGCCTGTGGTGTCGGGTTCGTGGCCACCCTGACCGGTGTGGCCAGCCATGAGCTGGTCGAGCAGGCGCTGACCGTACTGCGCAACCTCGAACACCGCGGTGCCACCGGATCCGAGCCCGACTCCGGCGACGGAGCCGGAATCCTCCTCCAGGTGCCGGACACCTTCCTCCGCGACGAGGTCGCCTTCGACCTCCCCGAGGCCGGTGCCTACGGCGTCGGAATCGCCTTCCTGCCCGCGGACGACTCCACCGAGGCCGTCCGGAAGCTGGAGAAGATCTCCGCCGAGGAGGGCCTCAGGGTCCTCGGGTGGCGTCAGGTCCCGGTCACCCCGGACATCCTCGGCAAGGGCGCCCGCGCCACCATGCCGGAATTCCGTCAGCTCTTCGTCACGGACGGCGAGAGCACCGGCATCGCGCTCGACCGCAAGGCCTTCGTGCTGCGCAAGCGCGCCGAGCGGGAGGCCGGGGTGTACTTCCCCTCGCTCTCCGCCCGCACGATCGTCTACAAGGGCATGCTCACCACGGGGCAGCTGGAACCGTTCTTCCCGGACCTCTCCGACCGCCGCTTCGCCACCGCCGTGGCGCTGGTGCACTCGCGGTTCTCCACGAACACCTTCCCGAGCTGGCCGCTCGCCCACCCGTACCGCTTCGTCGCGCACAACGGCGAGATCAACACGGTCAAGGGCAACCGCAACTGGATGAAGGCCCGCGAGTCCCAGCTCGCCACCAGCCTCTTCGGGGCTGCGCAGCTGGACCGGATCTTCCCCGTCTGCACCCCGGACGCCTCCGACTCCGCCTCCTTCGACGAGGTCCTGGAGCTGCTCCACCTCGGCGGCCGGTCGCTGCCGCACTCGGTGCTGATGATGGTCCCCGAGGCGTGGGAGAGCCCCGAATCCCAGAAGGCCATGGATCCGGCCCGCCGCGCCTTCTACCAGTACCACTCCACGATGATGGAGCCCTGGGACGGCCCGGCCTGCGTCACCTTCACGGACGGTACCCAGGTCGGTGCGGTGCTGGACCGCAACGGGCTGCGCCCCGGCCGCTACTGGGTCACCGACGACGGCCTCGTCGTGCTCTCCTCCGAGGTCGGCGTCCTGGACATCGACCCCGCGAAGGTGGTCCGCAAGGGACGCCTCCAGCCCGGCAGGATGTTCCTCGTGGACACGGCCGAGGGCCGCATCATCGAGGACGACGAGATCAAGGCGGCCCTCGCCGCCGAGCAGCCGTACCAGGACTGGCTGGAGGCCGGCGAGATCGAGCTGGAGGACCTCCCCGAGCGGGAGCACATCGTGCACACGCACGCCTCCGTCACTCGCCGCCAGCAGACCTTCGGCTACACCGAGGAAGAGCTGCGCGTCATCCTCGCGCCGATGGCCCGCACCGCCGGCGAACCGCTCGGCTCCATGGGTACGGACTCGCCGATCGCCGCCCTGTCCGAGCGCCCCAGGCTGCTCTTCGACTACTTCACCCAGCTGTTCGCCCAGGTCACCAACCCCCCGCTGGACGCCATCCGCGAGGAGCTCGTCACCTCGCTGCGCTCCACGCTCGGCCCGCAGGGCAACCTGCTGGAGCCGATCGCCGCGTCCTGCCGCAGCGTCACGCTGCCGTTCCCGGTGATCGACAACGACGAGCTGGCCAAGCTGATACACATCAACGCCGACGGCGACATGCCGGGGATGAAGGCCGCCACGCTCTCCGGTCTCTACCGGGTCGGCGGCGGTGGCGAGGCCCTCGCCGCGCGGATCGAGCAGATCTGCGCCGAGGTCGACGCCGCCATAGAGGACGGCGCCCGCCTGATCGTCCTGTCCGACCGGCACTCCGACGCCGAGCACGCGCCGATCCCCTCGCTGCTGCTCACCTCCGCCGTCCACCACCACCTCATCCGCACCAAGCAGCGCACCCAGGTCGGTCTGCTCGTCGAGGCCGGGGACGTCCGCGAGGTCCACCACGTCGCGCTGCTCATCGGTTACGGTGCCGCCGCGGTCAACCCGTACCTGGCGATGGAGTCCGTCGAGGACCTGGTCCGCGCCGGTACGTTCATCGAGGGCATCGAGCCCGAGAAGGCCATCCGGAACCTGATCCACGCGCTCGGCAAGGGCGTCCTGAAGGTCATGTCCAAGATGGGCATCTCGACGGTCGCCTCCTACCGCGGCGCCCAGGTCTTCGAGGCCGTCGGCCTGAACGAGGACTTCGTCGCGAAGTACTTCAACGGCACCGCCAGCAAGATCGGCGGCGCCGGTCTCGACGTCGTCGCCCGGGAGGTCGCCGCCCGCCACGCCAAGGCGTACCCGGCCTCCGGCATCTCCGCCTCGCACCGCGCGCTGGAGATCGGCGGCGAGTACCAGTGGCGCCGCGAGGGCGAGCCGCACCTGTTCGACCCGGAGACGGTCTTCCGCCTCCAGCACGCCACGCGCACCAAGCGCTACGACATCTTCAAGAAGTACACGGACCGGGTGAACGAGCAGTCCGAGCGTCTGATGACGCTCCGCGGCCTGTTCGCCCTGAAGACACATGAGAACGGCAGGAGCGACCGCGAGCCGATCTCCATCGACGAGGTCGAGTCCGTCTCCGACATCGTCAAGCGCTTCTCCACCGGCGCCATGTCGTACGGCTCGATCTCCCGCGAGGCGCACGAGACCCTCGCCATCGCCATGAACCAGCTGGGTGGCAAGTCCAACACCGGTGAGGGCGGCGAGGACGCGGACCGGCTCCACGACCCGGCACGCCGCTCGTCCATCAAGCAGGTCGCTTCCGGCCGCTTCGGTGTGACCAGCGAGTACCTGGTCAACGCCGACGACATCCAGATCAAGATGGCGCAGGGCGCCAAGCCCGGCGAGGGCGGCCAGCTGCCCGGCCACAAGGTCTACCCCTGGGTCGCCAGGACCCGGCACTCCACCCCGGGCGTCGGCCTGATCTCGCCGCCGCCGCACCACGACATCTACTCCATCGAGGACCTTGCCCAGCTGATCCACGACCTCAAGAACGCGAACCCGGCGGCCCGCATCCACGTGAAGCTGGTCTCCGAGGTCGGCGTCGGCACGGTCGCCGCGGGTGTCTCCAAGGCGCACGCGGATGTCGTCCTGATCTCCGGTCACGACGGCGGAACGGGGGCCTCCCCGCTCACCTCGCTGAAGCACGCGGGCGGTCCCTGGGAGCTGGGCCTCGCCGAGACCCAGCAGACTTTGCTGCTCAACGGCCTGCGCGACCGCATCGTCGTGCAGACCGACGGCCAGCTCAAGACCGGCCGCGACGTCGTGATCGCCGCGCTGCTGGGCGCCGAGGAGTTCGGTTTCGCGACCGCGCCGCTCGTCGTCTCCGGCTGCGTCATGATGCGCGTCTGTCACCTGGACACCTGCCCGGTCGGCATCGCCACCCAGAACCCGGTCCTGCGCGAGCGGTTCTCCGGCAAGGCCGAGCACGTCGTCAACTTCTTCGAGTTCATCGCCCAGGAGGTCCGTGAGCTCCTCGCCGAGCTGGGCTTCCGCACCATCGAAGAGGCCGTCGGCCACGCCGAGCTGATCGACACCGACCGTGCGATCACCCACTGGAAGGCGCAGGGCCTGGACCTGGAGCCCCTGTTCCACGTCCCGGAGCTGCCCGAGGGCGCGGTCCGTCACCAGCGGATCGAGCAGGACCACGGTCTCGCCAAGGCACTCGACAACGAGCTGATCAGGCTCGCCGCCGACGCCCTGAACGCGGAGAACGCCGAGGCCGCCCAGCCGGTCCGGGCCCAGATCGCGATCCGGAACATCAACCGGACCGTCGGCACCATGCTCGGCCACGAGGTGACGAAGAAGTTCGGCGGCGCCGGTCTGCCGCAGAACACCATCGACCTCACGTTCACGGGCTCCGCCGGCCAGTCCTTCGGCGCGTTCGTGCCGAGCGGAGTGACCCTGCGCCTGGAGGGCGACGCCAACGACTACGTCGGCAAGGGCCTCTCCGGTGGCCGCGTCGTCGTCCGCCCGGACCGCGGCGCCGACCACCTCGCCGAGTACTCCACCATCGCGGGCAACACGATCGCCTACGGCGCCACCGGCGGCGAGCTGTTCCTGCGCGGCCGGACCGGTGAGCGCTTCTGCGTCCGCAACTCCGGCGCGACGGTCGTCTCGGAAGGCGTGGGCGACCACGGCTGCGAGTACATGACCGGCGGCCACGCCGTCGTGCTCGGGGAGACCGGACGCAACTTCGCCGCGGGCATGTCGGGCGGCGTCGCGTACGTCATCGACCTGGACCGCGACAACGTCAACTCCGGCAACCTCGGCGCGATCGAGGCCCTCTCCGACACCGACGAGCAGTGGCTGCACGACGTGGTGCGCCGCCACCAGGAGGAGACCGGGTCCACGGTCGCGGAGAAGCTGCTCGCCGAGTGGGACAGCGCCGACGGCGGCGCCTCCCGCTTCAGCAAGATCATCCCGTCCACGTACAAGGCAGTGCTCGCCGCCAAGGACGCCGCTGAGCTCGCCGGTCTCTCCGAACAGGAGACCACCGAGAAGATGATGGAGGCGGCGACCAATGGCTGACCCCAAGGGCTTTTTGACCACCGGGCGCGCGGTCGCCGAGACCCGCCCCGTGGGCGCGCGGGTCAAGGACTGGAACGAGGTCTACGTTCCGGGCTCGCTGCTCCCGATCATCAGCAAGCAGGCCGGCCGCTGCATGGACTGCGGCATCCCGTTCTGCCACAACGGCTGTCCGCTCGGAAACCTCATCCCCGAGTGGAACGACTACGCCTACCGCGAGGACTGGACGGCCGCGTCCGAGCGCCTGCACGCCACGAACAACTTCCCGGAGTTCACCGGGCGGCTCTGTCCGGCCCCGTGCGAGTCGGCGTGTGTGCTCGGCATCAACCAGCCGGCCGTCACCATCAAGAACGTCGAAGTCTCCATCATCGACAAGGCGTGGGACAGCGGCGACGTCACCCCGCAGCCGCCCGAGCGGCTCTCCGGCAAGACCGTCGCCGTCATCGGCTCGGGCCCGGCGGGCCTCGCCGCCGCCCAGCAGCTCACCCGGGCCGGCCACACGGTCGCCGTCTACGAGCGCGCGGACCGCATCGGAGGCCTTCTCCGGTACGGCATCCCCGAGTTCAAGATGGAGAAGTCGCACATCAACCGCCGTATCGAGCAGATGCGCGCGGAAGGCACCAAGTTCCGCACGGAGACGGAGATCGGCAGGGACATCGACGCCGCCAAGCTCCGCCGCCGGTACGACGCGGTCGTCATCGCCGCCGGTGCCACCGTCTCCCGCGACCTGCCCGTCCCGGGCCGTGAGCTGAACGGCGTGCACTTCGCCATGGAGTACCTGCCGCTCGCCAACAAGGTGCAGGAGGGCGACCTGACGGTCTCCCCGATCACCGCCGAGGGCAAGCACGTCGTCGTCATCGGCGGCGGCGACACCGGCGCCGACTGCGTCGGCACCGCCCACCGCCAGGGCGCGCTCTCCGTCACCCAGCTGGAGATCATGCCCCGGCCGGGCGAGGACCGTAACGCCAACCAGCCCTGGCCGACCTTCCCGATGCTCTACAAGGTCACCTCCGCGCACGAGGAGGGCGGCGAGCGCGTGTACTCCGTCTCCACCACCCACTTCGAGGGCGACGAGGACGGCAACGTCCAGGCGCTGCACCTGGTCGAGGTGGAGTTCAAGGACGGCAGGCTGGAACAGAAGCCCGGCACCGAGCGGCAGATCCCCGCCCAGCTGGTCACCCTGGCCATGGGCTTCACCGGCACCGACCAGTCCAACGGCCTGGTCCAGCAGTTCGGCCTGGAGCTCGACGAGCGCGGCAATGTCGCGCGCGACGCGGACTACGCCACCAATGTCGGCGGCGTGTTCGTCGCCGGTGACGCCGGCCGCGGCCAGTCCCTCATCGTGTGGGCCATCGCCGAGGGCCGCTCCGCGGCACGCGGCGTGGACCGCTTCCTGACCGGAGCCAGCACCCTGCCGGCCCCGATCCGCCCGACGGACCGTGCCCTGACGGTCTGAATCACGGCACACAAAGACGTCCCGTACAAAGGCGTACGGAACTGAACGCGGCGCCTGCCCGTCCCCGACCGGACGATCTCGGCAGGCGCCGTGGTGCGTGCCGGGACGGGCGGACGCTCAGCCCGTCAGCGCGGACGTCTTCAGCACCACCAGCAGCACCAGCACGGCGAGGAGCACCACACCCGCGGCCACCTGAATCGTCGTCCGTCGCTTCGCCGGGGCGTACGCGTACGCGAGCGTGACGATGCCACCCGTCAGGAGTCCGCCCAAGTGGCCCTGCCACGACGTGAATCCGGCCGAGATCAGCATCCAGATCAGGAAGCCGGCCATGAACCGGTTCACCGCCTGCATGTCGCGGCCCAGGCGCCGGTTGATGACGTAGAACGCCGCACCGAGACCGAAGATCGCACCCGAGGCGCCCACGGTGACGTCGAACGGGGCGATCAGATACACCAGGACCGAACCGCCCAGCGCGGACAACAGATACAGCGTGAGGTATCGGGCCCGGCCCAGTTGCTCCTCGACGACGCGGCCCAGATTCCACAGCGCGTACATGTTGAAGAGGATGTGCAGCACCCCGAACGGCAGCGAGCCGAAGGACGATCCGTCCGGCGGAAGATGCAGGAAGGCCCCCGTCAGCAGCCGGTACCACTCGCCGTCCACCACACCCGTCACGTCGAAGACGGGGAAGTCCCCGGCCTCGTAGACGTACCGGCCTCCGTCCGGGCCGTTCAGTCCCGCGCCGAGCATCGCGAACCGGTCGACGATGCCGGGCCGGACCAGCTCGCCCAGATACGCCAGGATGTTGAGACCCATCAACACGTATGTGACGAGCGGTACCGCGGTCCCCGGCACCGTGCCGCCGAACACCGTGCGTGCCTGCCGGACCGAACGCCGCCCCTCCTTCACGCACTCCACGCAGTGGTGGCCGACGGCAGCCTCCCGCATGCAGTCGGGGCAGATGAAGCGTTCGCAGCGGGTGCAGCTCACATACGTCTCGTACGACGGATGGCGATAACAGGTGGTGACCGCGGCCTCCACGACAGGCTCCTTCACGGTGGGCGGACACGAGCGGCCGGTGGGGACGGCGGCGATCAAGATAGCGAACACCTGGGTCCCGGGCATATCCGGGTGCCTTACGCTCGGGGTCCCGAGACGTCGAGGAACGGAGCATCCGCATGGCCGGCTCGTCCGCCGCAACAGGTCCGGCCATCAGCCTCCGCAAGATCGAGGAGACCGCTCCCGCGCTGGTCGACCTCTACAAGAGCGCGTCGGTGTCGCTGACGAAGAACGGCATGAGCGGCGAGCGGGCCGCGGTCTACCTGGTGCTCGACCACTCCGGCTCCATGAGGGAGTACTACAAGGACGGCAGCGTCCAGGCCCTGGCGGACCGGGTGCTGGGCCTCTCGGCCCATCTGGACGACGACGGCCGCGTACCCGTCGTCGTCTTCTCCACGGACATCGACGCCGTCACCGACGTGGCCCTGGACAACCACCACGGCCGGATCGACGCGATCGTGGCGGGTCTCGGACACATGGGAAGGACCAGCTACCACCTGGCCATGGACGCCGTCATCGACCACTACCTCGACAGCGGCTCGACCGCCCCCGCGCTCGTCGTCTTCCAGACCGACGGCGGCCCGATCAGCAAGCACGCGGCGGAGCGTTACCTCTGCAAGGCGGCCGAGCTGCCGCTGTTCTGGCAGTTCATCGGCTTCGGCAACAAGCGGAGTACGCAGTTCGACTTCCTGCGCAAGCTCGACGATCTGGCCGTGCCCGCCAAGCGCCCCGTCGACAACGCCGGCTTCTTCCACGCCGGCTCCGACCCGCGCCGGGTCCCGGACGCCGAGCTGTACGACCGGCTGGTCGCCGAATTCCCGCAGTGGCTGGCCGCGGCCCGTGCCCAGGGGATCGTCGGATGACGGTCCGGGTACTGCGGGCGGCCGACCGTACGGCCACGCCCTGGAAGAACGGCGGGGGAGTCACCCGGGAGATCGCGGCGTCCCCCGAGGGCGCGCCGCTGGACGCCTTCGACTGGCGGGTCAGTCTCGCCGACGTGTCCAGGGACGGACCGTTCTCCGCCTTCCCCGGCGTCGACCGCACGCTGACCGTGGTCGAGGGCGCGGGGATGGACCTCATGGTGGGCGGCGAGCACCACATCGTCGACGAGCCGTACTGGCCGCACGACTTCCCCGGTGACCTGGAGACGGAGGGTCGGCTGCTCGGCGGCCCGGTGGTGAACTTCAATGTGATGTACCGCAGGGAGCGTACGAGCGCGGAGGTCGCGGTGGTACGCGGCACCGTCCGGCTGTCGGTGCCCGAGGGCGGGGCGGTTCTGGCCGTCGCGCTGGAGGACGGTGCGGTGGTCGACGGCCAGGACATCGAACTCGACCGCTACGACGCGTTGTTGGTGCAGGGCGAATCGCCGGGCGTGCTGCGGACGCAGGGGTGGGCGGTGGTGGTCACCCTGTCGAGCGGATGAGCCGACGGGGGGATGCGCCGGTGCGGGCCGGGAAATCAGGACAGAGGATGTCGGGTTTCCACGGTTTCATGGCCGCATGACATCGAGTTCCTGGCAAGCGTTCCAAGCGGCGGAACCGGCCTTCGCCGACACCGTCCGGGCCCGTTTCGGGCAGTACAAGCACCACGTCCTGGCGACCCTGCGCAAGGACGGATCGCCGCGCGTGACCGGCCTCGAAGTGGATTTCCGGCTGGGCGAGCCGTTCCTCGGCATGATGCCGAACTCGCGCAAGGCGCTGGACCTGCTCCGCGATCCACGGTTCGCGGTGCAGGCCAACCCCGGCCCGGACGCCGAGATGACCGACGGCGACGTCCGGATCTCCGGCCGCGCCGTGGAGGTGACCGACCCCGCCGTGCTGGCCCGCTTCATCGAGGAGGTGAAGCCGCCGGAACCCTTCCACCTCTTCCGGGTCGAGCCGACCGAGGTGGTACGCACCGGGCTCGAAGGCGGCGACACCCTGCTCATCCAGGTGTGGCGCCCCGGTCACCCGCTGCGCGCCTTCCGCAGGGGCAACGACGACGCCTCACTGAGCGAAACCACCTGACCCGGGGCGCCGGGCGGCGGGTGCGGCCGGCTCGTCGGCGAGCACCCGCGCCCGGCAGGCCCCCGGCGTCCCCCACGCGTCCCGCAGCGGTCGTGCCTTGCGCAGCCACAGCGACAGATCCAGCTCCTGGGTGTACCCCACCGCGCCGTGCAACTGCAGCGCCGTCCGCGCCGCCGCGTATCCCGCCTCGCCCGCCGTCACCTTGGCCGCCGCCACCTCCGCACCGGCGTTCGGCGCCCCCTCGGCGAGCGCGAGCGCCGCCCCGTACAGCAGCGGACGGGCGAACTCCAGCCCGATCAGTGTGTCGGCGAGCCGGTGCTTGACCGCCTGGAAGGATCCGATGGCCGTGCCGAACTGGGTGCGCTGCTTCACGTATCCGACGGTGGCCCGCAACAGCGCCTCGCCGGTGCCGAGCGCCTGGGCGGCCGTCGCGAACGCCGCCCATCGGGCGGCCCTCGCCGCCGCCTTCGCCACCCGGGGGCCGGATGCCAGCAACTCCCCACCCGGCTCGGGACGCCACAGCCGACGGGCCGGGTCGAACGACACGCCGAGCGCCCCGGACCCGGGCGCGAGCCGCAGTTCGTCGCCGGTCACCGTGAACACGGCGTCCACGGCATCCGCGTCCAGCGCGTACGGCCCGTAGCCGTCCATCCGTAGCGTCGCCGATGCGGCACCGGACGCCAGCCGCGGCAGCCACTCCTTGGCCACCGCGCCGCCCACTCCTTCCAGCAGCACCCCGGCCGCGACGGTCTCCACGACCGGCCCCGGTACCGCATGCCGTCCCAACTCGGTGAAGGCGACGGCGAGTTCGACCGGCAACGGCCCGACCCCCTCGTGCGCCTCCGGAACCGCCAGGGCGAACACCCCCGCCTGCGCCAGCCGCTCCCACAGGGCCCGGCCCGGCCCGTGCTCCCCGGTGGCCCAGGCACGTACCGCCGCGGGGGTGTCCGAGGCGGTCAGCATCGTGTCCAGCGAACGGGCGAACTCCCGCTGCTCGTCGTCGAGGAGGAAACGCATCAGCGCCGTCCCTTCGGCAGGCCGAGCAGCCGCTCGGCGATGATGTCGCGCTGGATCTCGTTCGTACCGGCGTAGAGGGGGCCGGCGAGGGAGAAGACGTACCCCTCGGCCCACTCCCCGTCGGCGAGTTCGCCGTCCGCGCCCAGCAGGTCGAGCGCGGTCTCGTGCAGCGCGACGTCGTACTCGGACCAGAACACCTTGTTCAGGCTGGACTCCGCGCCGATGGTCGCACCGGCCGCGAAGCGTGACGCGTTCGCGCCGGTGAAGAGCTGATACGCGCGTGCCCCGATCACCGCGTCCGCCACCCGGTTCCGCAGCGCCGTGTCCGACGGGTCGCCGTGGCTGCGCCACAACTCGGCCAGCCGGTCGGCCGAGGCCAGGAAGCGGCCGGGGGAGCGGAGCGTCAGCCCGCGCTCGTTGCCCGTTGTCGACATGGCGATGCGCCAGCCCTGCCCGGGTTCCCCGATGACGTCCCCGTCCGGTACGAACACCTCGTCCAGGAACAGCTCGGCGAAGGCGGGCTTGCCGTCGAGCCGCCCGATCGGCCGGACGGACACCCCCGGCGCCGACAGGTCGAACATCAGATAGGTCAGCCCGTGATGCGGCTTCGCGGCCTGTGGATCCGTACGGAAGATGCCGAACGCCCGGTCCGCGAACGCGGCCCGCGAGGACCAGGTCTTCTGCCCCGAGAGGAGCCAGCCGCCCTCCGTGCGCACCGCCCGTGAGCGCAGCGACGCCAGGTCCGAGCCCGACTCGGGCTCGGACCAGGCCTGGGCCCAGATCACCTCCCCGCTCGCCATCGACGGCAGGACCCGGGCCCGCTGCTCGTCCGTGGCATGGTCGAAGAGCGTCGGAGCGAGGAGGTTGATGCCGTTCTGCGAGACCCGGCCCGGGCCGCCCGCCGCGTAGTACTCCTCCTCGAAGATCAGCCACCGGAAGATGTCGGCACCCCGCCCGCCGTACTCGGGCGGCCAGGAGACGACCGACCAGCGGTCCGCGTGGAGCCGTGCCTCCCACTCCCGGTGCGCGGCGAAGCCCTCGGCGGTCTCCAGGGACGGCAGCGGCTCCACGGGGACGTTGGCCCGCAGCCACTGACGCGCCTCGGCCCGGAACTCCTCCTCCTCGGCCGTGTACGACAGGTCCATCACGTGTCCGCCTTCTTCATCGAGGCGATGTCCATGCCGCCCAGCGGGTCCGCCGCCGTCTCCGCGTTGTGCGCGTGGGCGAGGTGGTGCAGTCCGAAGACCGAGTCCAGGCCGGCGTGCAGCCCCTGAAGGTCCTCGGCCTGGTTGACCGCGCGCTTGGTCAGGGCCAGTCCCAGCCGTGGCATCTGCGCCATCCGCAGCGCCAGTTCATGGGTGCGGTCGGCGAGTTCGCCGCGCTCCACCACCTTGTTCACCATGCCGACCTCGTACGCCCTGCGGGCGCTCATCCGATCGCCGGTGTACAGGAACTCCTTCGCTATCCGGGGCGGCATCACCCAGGGGTGTGCGAAGTACTCGACACCGGGGATGCCCATCCGGACCACCGGATCGGCGAAGAAGGCGTCCTCGCTCGCCACGATCAGGTCGCAGATCCAGGCGAGCATCAGCCCGCCGGCCACACACGCCCCCTGCACCGAGGCGACGACCGGCTTCGGCAGCTCGCGCCAGCGCCTGCACATACCGAGATAGACCTCCGACTCACGGGCGAAACGGCTCTCCGCTCCGGTCTTGTCGGAGTGGTCCCACCACAGACCGGCCCTGCGTTCGAAGGGCAGATGCGCGTCGCGGCCGGGCGTGCCGATGTCGTGGCCCGCCGAGAAGTGCTCCCCGGCGCCGGCCAGCACGACCACCTTGACCTCGGAGTCCTCGGCGGCCCGGTAGAACGCGGAGTCCAGGGCGTAGGTCATCGCCGAGTTCTGCGCGTTGCGGTAGCGCGGGCGGTTCAGCGTGAGGTACGCGACCGGACCCCGGCGCTCGTACAGCACAGGATCTTCCTGGGACCGGTCGGCGGATGTGTCGTGGGCAGTGGGCATCGGCTCCATCCTTCCCTAACAAGTGTTTGGTAGATTAACGTACCGGCACGACCACCGTCGAGGATCCATGGGCCGGGACCGAGGAGGCACAGGGATGAGCGCACCGCAGTACGTACCGGGGCACGGGCTGCTGGCCGGCCGAGGCGCCGTCGTCACCGCGGCCGCGGGCGCCGGGATCGGCGGCGCCACCGCCCGCAAGTTCCTCGAGGAGGGCGCCCGCGTCGTCATCGGCGACGCGCACGCCCGGCGGCTGAAGGAGACCGAGCAGGCGTTCGCCGAGGAGTTCGGCGCCGACCGCGTCGCCGCGCTGCCCTGTGACGTCACCGACGAGACCCAGGTCCAGGCGCTCTTCGCGCTCGCCGAAGAAACCCACGGCGGCCTCGACATCGTCGTCAACAACGCGGGCCTGGGTGGCACCGCCGAGCTGACCGAGATGACCGACGAGCAGTGGACCAAGGTCCTCGACGTCACCCTGAACGGCACCTTCCGCTGCACCCGGGCGGCCCTGCGCTCGCTCAAGGCGGCCGGCCGCGGCGGCATCGTCGTCAACAACGCCTCCGTCGTCGGCTGGCGCGCCCAGAGCGGCCAGGCCCATTACGCCGCCGCCAAGGCGGGCGTCATGGCCCTCACCCGGTGCGCCGCCGTCGAGGCCGCCGAGTACGGGGTGCGCGTCAACGCCGTCGCCCCCAGCCTCGCCATGCACCCGCACCTGGTGAAGGTCACCTCCGCGGAACTCCTCGACGAACTGACCGCGAAGGAGGCCTTCGGCCGCTACGCCGAGCCGTGGGAGATCGCCAACGTCATCGTCTTCCTCGCCAGCGGCTACTCCTCGTACATGACGGGCGAAGTCGTCTCCGTCAGCAGCCGGCATGCCTGAACGGACGCCTCCCGCGGCGTCCGCGGGGCCGTCCGGCGGGCGGAGAATGGTCGGGTGCCTACCAAGAAGAAGCCCCAGGTGACCCCCTCGCCCGAGCGCCGCCGCGAACTGCTCGACACCGCCGCCGAAGTGTTCGCCGCGCAGGGATACAACGCCACCACCGTCCGCAGGATCGCGGACGCGGCAGGGATGCTCGCGGGCAGTCTCTACTACCACTTCGATTCCAAGGAGTCGATGGTCGACGAGATCCTCTCGACCTTCCTCACCGAACTCTGGGAGGGGTACGACGCGGTGCTCGCCGCCGGACTCGGACCCCGGGAGACCATCGAGGCCCTCGTCACCGAGTCCTTCCGGGAGATCGACCGGCACCGCGCCGCCGTCGCCATCTACCAGAAGGAGTCCAAGCACCTGGCCACCCAGCCGCGCTTCCAGTACCTCGTCGACTCCCAGCAGAAGTTCGAGGAGGCCTGGCTCGGCACGCTGGAACGCGGCGTCACCGACAAGACCTTCCGCGCCGACCTCGACATCCGCCTCACCTACCGCTTCGTCCGCGACACCGTCTGGGTCGCGGCGTCCTGGTACCGGCCCGGCGGACAGCACAGCCCCGAGGAGATCGCCCGCCAGTACCTCTCGATGGTCCTGGACGGCATCGCCCTGGACACCTGAACCCACTCAAGGAGCAGCAGTCATGGCCGAGGCATACATAGTCGAAGCGGTACGCACCCCGGTCGGCCGGCGCAGAGGGGGACTCGGCGCGGTCCACCCCGCCGACCTCGGCGCCCACGTCATCAAGACCCTCGTAGAACGGACGGGGATCGACCCGGCGGCCGTCGAGGACGTGGTCTTCGGCTGCCTCGACACCGTCGGACCGCAGGCCGGTGACATCGCCCGCACCTGCTGGCTGGCGGCCGGACTGCCCGAGGAGGTCCCCGGCGTCACCGTCGACCGCCAGTGCGGCTCCTCCCAGCAGGCCGTGCACTTCGCCGCCCAGGGCGTCCTCTCCGGCACCCAGGACCTGGTCGTCGCCGGCGGGACCCAGAACATGACGCAGATCCCGATCGCCTTCGCCTCCCGTCAGGCCGCCGAACCCCTCGGTCTGACGGACGGACCGTACGCCGGCAGCGAGGGCTGGCGCGCCCGGTACGGCGACGCGCCGGTCAACCAGTTCCACGGCGCCCAGCTGATCGCCGAGAAATGGGGCATCAGCCGTCGGGACATGGAGGAGTTCGCCCTGCGCTCCCATCGGCGCGCCATCCGCGCCATCGACGAGGGCCGCTTCGCGCGCGAGACCGTCGCCTACGGTGACGTCACCACCGACGAGGGGCCGCGCCGCGACACCACCCTGGAGAAGATGGCGGGGCTGAAGCCGGTCCTGGAGGGCGGCACGATCACCGCCGCCTGTTCCTCGCAGGTCTCCGACGGGGCCGCCGCCATGCTCATCGCCTCCGAGCGCGCCGTGGCCGAGCACGGCCTCACCCCGCGCGCCCGGATCCATCACCTCTCGGTGCGCGCCGAGGACCCGATCCGCATGCTGTCGGCGCCGATCCCGGCCACCGCGTACGCGCTCAAAAAGACCGGAATGACCATCGACGACATCGATCTGGTCGAAATCAACGAGGCATTCGCGCCGGTCGTCCTGGCCTGGTTGAAAGAAACCGGAGCCGACCCGGACAAGGTCAATGTCAACGGCGGCGCCATCGCCCTGGGTCACCCGCTCGGCGCAACCGGTACGAAATTGATGACGACATTGCTGCACGAACTTGAGCGCACCGGAGGCCGCTACGGCCTGCAGACCATGTGCGAGGGCGGCGGTCAGGCGAACGTGACGATCATCGAACGGCTCTGAACTCCTGCTCGGCCGCGACGCGCCCGGTACGGGCGACGAGCGGCCACGACACGGCTCGCAGAACGACTTCGACGGCGTTTTGAGGGCGCCCCGGGCCAGTTACCCCAAGGGCCCGGCCGGGAATCCGCCGACCGGCGCGCGGCGTGTTCCCACCGAGGGCCAGCAGGACGTGCTACGGTTGCCGTGTTGCAGTTTTGGTACCCATGAACTTTATGTGCGCCTGACGGGAATGCTTCCTCAGGCGCATTATTGTTTTCCGGCTTTCTCCGGATGGGGCTCAATGCGGCGACTTGAAATTCGTAAAGTGCGGATTTCCGGCACTGCACCTCTTTTAGGAGAATGACATGGCTACTGGAACCGTGAAGTGGTTCAACTCGGAAAAGGGCTTCGGCTTCATCGAGCAGGACGGCGGCGGCGCCGACGTCTTCGCCCACTACTCCAACATTGCCACCTCGGGCTTCCGTGAGCTCCAGGAGGGCCAGAAGGTCTCCTTCGACGTCACGCAGGGCCAGAAGGGCCCGCAGGCGGAGAACATCGTCCCGGCCTAATCGCCAGGACGCGTACCTCGCAGCCGGGGCCCGCACCGTGAAGGTGCGGGTCCCGGCTTGTGCTGTCTGTCCCCGGGACATGGCGGAGAAGAGCGCCGTCCCGCAGAGGTCCCCAAGCAGTCCCAAGCAGTCCCAAGCAGTTCCCAGGAATCCCCAGGACTCCTCAGGAATCCCCCAGGAGGGCAATTCCGTATGACCCGCTCCGAACGCCAGGACCGACCCGCCCGCAACCGCCCGTCGAGGGGGCGCGGCACGGCCCCGGCAAAGGCAAACGCCAAGGGTTCCGGCAAGGGATCCGGCAAGGCGTCGCCCCGTCGCAGGGCCACGCCGCCGCAGGGCGAATTCGCCCTGCCGGAAACCATGACCCCCGCACTGCCCGCCGTCGAGGCGTTCGCCGAGCTGGACATGCCCGCAGCCCTGCTGAAGACCCTTGCCGCGCAGGGCGTCACCGACCCGTTCCCGATCCAGGGCGCCACCCTGCCGAACTCGCTCGCCGGCCGGGACATCCTCGGCCGCGGCCGTACCGGCTCCGGCAAGACCCTCGCCTTCGGCCTCGCGCTGCTGGCCCGAACCGGCGGACGGCGCGCCGAGCCGCGCGCCCCGCTCGCGCTGGTCCTCGTCCCGACCCGCGAGCTCGCCCAGCAGGTCACCGACGCGCTGACGCCGTACGCGACGGCGGTGAACCTGCGCCTGGCCACCGTCGTCGGCGGCATGTCGATCAGCAAGCAGTCCGGCACGCTGCGCCGGGGCGCCGAGGTGCTCGTCGCCACGCCGGGCCGGCTGAAGGACCTCATCGAGCGCGGTGACTGCCGACTCGACCAGGTCGCCGTCACCGTCCTCGACGAGGCCGACCAGATGGCGGACATGGGCTTCATGCCGCAGGTCGTCGCCCTGCTCAAGCAGGTCGAGCCGGACGGCCAGCGGATGCTGTTCTCCGCGACGCTCGACAAGAACATCGACCGGCTGGTCAAGATGTTCCTGACCGACCCCGTCGTGCATTCGGTCGACCCGTCCGCGGGCGCCGTCACCACCATGGAGCACCATGTGCTGCACGTGGCCGACGAGACCGACAAGAAGGCCGTCGCCACCCGGATCGCCGCCCGTGACGGCCGGGTCATCATGTTCGTGGACACCAAGCGTGCCGCCGACCGCTTCGCCAAGCGGCTGCTGGCCAGCGGTGTACGGGCCGCGGCCCTGCACGGCGGGCGCTCGCAGCCGCAGCGCAACCGGACGCTGGACCAGTTCAAGACCGGCCAGGTCACCGCGCTCGTCGCGACGAACGTGGCGGCGCGCGGCATCCATGTGGACGACCTCGACCTGGTCGTGAACGTGGACCCGCCGACCGACCACAAGGACTACCTGCACCGCGGCGGGCGCACGGCGCGTGCCGGGGAGTCCGGCAGCGTCGTCACTCTGGTGCTGCCCGAGGAGAAGCGGGAGATGACCCGGCTGATGGCCGACGCCGGCATCGCCCCGCGGACCACCCGGATCACGTCCAGCGACGAGGAACTCACCCGGATCACGGGGGCCCGTGAGCCCTCCGGCGTCGCGGTCGTCATCGAGGTCCCGCAGCCGACTCCGCCGAAGCAGCGCACGAGGCCGGGCGGGTCCGCGGCGGGTGGCCCCGGCCTCCGCTCGGGCAGCCGCGGCCGTGGTCGCCGCGGCGGTGCCGGACAGGGCGGTGGCGAGGGCCGCGCGGCGGGTGGTTCCGCGCGGGGCGCGGGTGCCGGTGCGGGCAGGGGCGGTTCCGTGCGAGGCGCCGGTGCGGGCGCTTCGGGTGGTTCGGCGCGAGGTGCGGCCGCCGGTGGCGGCCGTGGCAGCGGTGCCGGGCGCGGTGGAGCGGCGGGGCGTGGCCGCAGGGCCGCGTAGCGGCAGGGGCGACGTGTGGTGACGTGGTGACCGGACCCGTCGGGCCCCTTGCCGGACCGTCCGTGCCACCCCTGACGGGGGACGGCGGACGGTCTCTTCCCGACGCCTCCTGAGCGCCGCGTCCGCCTCGTGCCGCACCGGCTCCGCCGCCCGCGCGGTGGTGGTTCAGGTGTCGCAGTCCAGGACCGTTCGGCACAACCCGCACCGGGCCCGCACCCGGCCGCGTACCGGAACGCGGATGCGCTGGTGGCAGGTCGGGCAGCCGAACGAGACCCGCAGTCCCTGCGGGCCGTGCTCGAAGGCGTACGGGGTGCCGGAGCCCCGGGCCGGCTCCGCGCCCGGATGGTCCCGGGCGTACCGCCGGTCCTTGGCGTAACGGTGACGGCCCGCCCAGCCGGCGGCGGTGAGGGGCGGCCGCCGGATGTCACGGAGGGCCTGGGCGCGGCCCTCCGTGTAGGCGGTGTACGCCTGCGGGCTCGTGAACCACGGGGAGGGGTCCTCGTCGAAGGCGAACGCCCGCTTGGCGAGGACGTATCCGAACTCCTCCGGGGTGAGATAGCCGAGCTTCTGGCTGGAGACCGCGTCCTCGCGGAAGGCGTCCAGCAGCAGCCAGCCCGCGCCCAGGTAGGTCGTCACGGTGTCGGTGAGGATCTCGTTGGCGGGCGTTGTGGGGAACTCCAGGCCGAGGCGGTGCAGCAGCACGTGCGTGACCTCGTGCGAGAGTGCGGCGCCGATGTCCCTGCGATGGGTGCGGAAGCGGTCGTTGAGCTCGATGAAGTACTCGGGCCCCGCGGCGAGTTCGATGCCGGCGGCGTGCTCCATCGTGCGGAAGCTGACGATCATCCGGGCGTCCGGCAGATGCAGATGCCGGACCACGGACCGCGCCACCCGCTGGGCGCCGAGGTACAGATCGTCCTGGTCGGAGAAGGCGACATCGGCAGGGGCGAGGCTCGTGGCGTAACCGCGTACGCCGTCGTACGACAACCTCCGGTACAGGGCCGTGATCGCCGACCGGACGGTGTCGAGATGCGGGAATCCGTGGACCACCGGACTCGCGCCGCCCCGGCCGCGGTCCCGGCTGTTGTCCGTCACGCTCCCACCCCCGTCCGTGACGCTCGGCCGGTCCCCACTCTAGTGCTGTGGAATAGCTGATCTTGGCTGAAAAGTGAACCTTGTGGGAGCCGTGATCATTTCCCGATAATCCGAATCGTGTCTTTGTCGGGAGCATGACCAGCGGATGTTCCGTCCGTGGCCGGGCGCCGTGCGAGGACATATGCACCCCCCACAAGAACCCCCCACGAAAGAAGGCAGTCCGTTGAAGCAGCTTCTGCGTGCCGTGAAGAGATGCTCCGTCATCGCCGCCGTGGTCCTCGCAGCCGTCAGTCTCCAGCCCGCCGGAGCCTCCGCGGCCCCCGCCCCGGTCGTCGGCGGAACCCGTGCCGCCCAGGGTGAGTTCCCGTTCATGGTCCGGCTCTCGATGGGCTGCGGCGGCGCTCTCTACGCCAAGGACATCGTCCTCACCGCCGCGCACTGCGTGGACGGCTCGGGCAACAACACGTCCATCACCGCCACCGCCGGGGTCGTCGACCTGCAGTCGTCCAGCGCCATCAAGGTCAAGTCCACCAAGGTCCTCCAGGCCCCCGGCTACAACGGTGCGGGCAAGGACTGGGCGCTGATCAAGCTCGCCAAGCCCATCGACCTGCCCACCCTGAAGATCGCCACCAACACCACGTACAACAACGGCACCTTCACCATCGCGGGCTGGGGCGCGGCCTCCGAGGGCGGCGCCCAGCAGCGCTATCTCCTCAAGGCCACCGTGCCGTTCGTCTCCGACGCCCAGTGCCAGGCCGCGTACGGCAGTGATCTCATCCCCGGTGAGGAGATCTGCGCCGGCCTGATCGACACGGGCGGCGTGGACACCTGCCAGGGCGACTCCGGCGGCCCCATGTTCCGCAAGGACAACGCCGGAGCCTGGATCCAGGTGGGCATCGTCAGCTGGGGCCAGGGCTGCGCGGAGCCCGGCTACCCGGGCGTGTACAGCGAGGTCTCGACGTTCGCCGCCAACATCGCCTCCGCGGCGGCCACGCTCTGACGCCCCGGTCGGCCCCACCGCATCAGCTCTGAGCACCCCCGGGTGTGCCCGTCCGGACGGGCGCACCCGGACCCAGCTCCACCCACGGTTCCCCGGCGCCCTCCACCTCCAGCACCCACACCTCGTTGACGCCCTCCCGCAGCACCGGACCCGGCACATACAGCGTCCGTTGCGGGCCCGTCGACCAGTACCGGCCCAGACAGAAGCCGTTCACCCACACGAACCCGCGCGTCCAGCCCGGCAGTTCGAGCCCCACGTGATCCGGAAGACCCACGAGTCCCGACTCCGCCGACTCGAACGAACCCCGGTACAGCCCGGCACGGCCCCTCTCGGCGATCCCTCCGAAAGGCACCGCGTCCACCGCACCCGGCTCCTCGAAAGCGGCCAGCCGCAGCCCCCGCGCCCGTACCCCGTGCAGATACTGCCGCTCGTGCCGGACACCGCCCGTGATGCCCTTCGGCTCCCCCAGCCGTGGCCCGTAATTGACCCGGCCCAGCGACTCCACCCACAGCTCGACCTCCGCGGGCTCGGCCACCGGCTCGTCGAGGGTGGCGCTCTCGCCACTCAGCACTCCTTGCCGGACGCCGTTCACATACACCACGGCACGGTCCCGGAGCCCGGTCACACTCAGCGTGTACGGACGTCGCAAACCCGGAACGGTGACCTCGTACCGCACCAGACCCCGGTCCACGCCCAACTCCTCGAACGTCGGCGGAACACCGGACTCCGCCCGTTCCGGGTCGCCCAGCACCTCTAGGGCCACCGACAGGGGCGCCCACTCGGTCAGCTCCGCCCTCACCGGCGCCGGGGGCCCGACCGGCTCCGGCGGCAGCTCCGGAAGCGGACCGTCCGCAAACTCCGCCAGGACCTTGCGGAACAGCCAGAACTTCTCCGTCGGCCGCCCGTACTCGTCGATCGGCGCATCGTAGTCGTACGACGTCACCGTCGGCTGAAGGTCCTGGTCCTGCAGCGGACCCGAGCGGTTCGCCCCCGCCCAGCCCGCAAAATTCGTCCCCCCGTGCGCCATGTAGACATTCACCGACGCCCCGCACTCCAGAATCTCCCGCAGGGCTTCCGCGGCCTCTGCCGGATCCCGTACCGCCGGTGCAGCACCCCAGTGCTCGAACCAGCCGCACCAGAACTCCATGCACATCAGCGGCCCCTTCGGCTGATGGCGGCGCAGCACCTCGAAGGCCTCCCGCGCACCCGACCCGAAGTTCACCGTGGCGAGCAGCCCCGGCACGGAGCCGCCGGTGAGCATGTGGTCCTCCGGACCGTCGGAGGTGAACAGCGGCACGGTCACCCCGCGCTCCCGCAGCATCCCGGCCACCCGCTGCAGGTAGACCCGGTCGGTGCCGTAACTCCCGTACTCGTTCTCCGCCTGGACCATGATCACCGGGCCGCCGCGCCCGATCTGCCGCTGCACCACCTGCGGCAGCAGCGCGGTGAACCACCGCTCCACGGCACCCAGATACGCCTCGTCACGGGTCCGCACCCGTCGGCCGAAGCGCCCCGTCACCCAGGCCGGCAGACCGCCGTTCTCCCACTCGGCACAGATGTACGGTCCCGGGCGCACGATCGCCCACAGCCCGGCCCGCTGCGCCGCGTCCAGGAACCGGCCCAGCGCCGCCACGTCCTGGAAGCGGCCGGGCTGCGGCTCATGGAGATTCCACGGCACATATGTCTCGACACAGTTGAGTCCCATGGCGCGCAGCATCGACAGCCGGTGGTCCCAGTGCGCCTCGTGGACCCGGAAATAGTGCAGGGCCCCCGACAGCAGCCGTACGGGCTTCCCGTCGAGCCGGAAGTGGTCGTCCCCCACGGTGAAGTCAGCCATCGTGCTCGTACTCTCCTGTGCGTGCGGTCCCCCGGGGCCGCGCCGCCCAGGGGTCGCACGACGGCACGCACCACGGAGCGGGCGAACCCGGGAGGAATGTTGCTACCAACCTTTGCCCCCTGGCGTGCGGCCGGTCCATGGACAAAGATCACTGCTGTTTGGACACAATTGTTCGGACGCGAACTGTTCGGACCAACGACAGAGAAAAAAAGGGGGAGGAAGGAAGGCCGATGTACCACACCTGGATGCGCTTCTTCACTCCCAGCCCGCTCCACCACCGGCTGGGCCTCGTCTGTCTGGGCGTGGGACTGCAGCACGGCGCCCTGCCGACGGTCGGCCCGCGCACCCTGGACCACCATGTGGCCGTCGTCATCAACTCCGGCAGCGGCTGGTTCAGCGGCTCCGACGGCCGCCGGGTGCCCGTCGTCGCGCCCAGCCTGATCTGGCTGACCCCCGGCACCCCGCACCACTACGGAGCCGACCCCGGCACCGGCTGGGACGAGAGTTTCGTGGACTTCACCGGCCCCGCCACCGCCACGTACACCGAACTCGGCTACATCGAGCCCGACCGGCCGCTCGTCCCGCTCGCCGACACGGCGGGCCCGCGTGCCGCGGTGGGGCGGATGGTGCGGGCGGCGCGGCGCGGCAATCCGCTGCTGGAGGTCGAGACCGGCGCCGCCGTCCATGAACTCCTCGTCGCCCTGCGCCGGGCCCGCGCCGATGTCAGCCACGACGGCGACCCGGTCCTGCAGGCCCTCGCCCGCGACGCGTTCCAGCCGCTGTCGGTCGCCGAGCACGCGGCCCGGCACGGCATGACCCCCGCCGAGCTGCGCACGGCGGTGCGCAGGAGCGCGGGCTGCAGCCCCAAGGACTACCTCCTGGGCATCCGGCTCGGCCGCGCCAAGGAACTCCTCGCCGCCACGGACCTGCCGGTCGCCGCGGTCGCCCGACGCGTGGGGTACGACGATCCGGCGTACTTCTCCCGCCTGTTCGCCCGCCGGGTCGGCGCCGCCCCGGTCCGTTTCCGCGAACAGCAGGGCCGCAGTGTCCCGGGCGGCTGGAGCGACCAGGTCCCGGACCCGGAGCACCCACCGACGATCGCCCCCGCGGGGGGCCCGGCCGCCTGAGTCCGGCCGGGCTCACGGCCCCCGCGCGACCGGGAGCCCGCTCCTCGTCGTGGGGGAGGCCGTAAGCTCGCTGACCATGACCACGAGGGACATCGACGAGTCCGTGCGCGCGGAACTGAACCGGCTGCGCGAGAGCATCGACAACATTGACGCCGCTGTCGTCCACATGCTCGCCGAGCGCTTCAAGTGCACCCAGCAGGTCGGCCACCTCAAGGCCGCCCATCAGCTGCCCCCGGCCGATCCGGCCCGCGAGAGCCGGCAGATCGCCCGGCTGAGGCAGCTGGCGGAGAGCGCGCATCTGGATCCGGCCTTCGCGGAGAAGCTGCTGAACTTCATCGTGGCGGAGGTCATCCGCCATCACGAGCGGATCGCGGAGGAGTCGGCGACGAACGGGGAGACGTCGTGAGCGCCGTGGTGCGGCTCCGGAGAATCCCCCGCCGGCCTCGGTCGCCGCGGACGGCGCGGCGCCGCGAGGTGCTCGGCCGGCGGTCCCTCATCACCGGCCGATCAGCGAGGTGAGCGAAGGCCCGTGATCATCATGTGGATCAACAGGTCGTAGCTCTCGTCCAGTTTCTCCGGCAGTCCGAAGGCGCCCTCGGTCTCCAGAACCGCGAAGCCGTGGACGGCCGCTCGCAGACAGCGGGCCGCGTGGATCGCCGCGGAGTCGGCCATTCCATAGGCACGGAAGGTGGCGAGCATGATGTTGATCAGTCGCGCCCCGGCCTCGGCCGTGTGCGGCTCGGGTGTCTGGACGAGTGCCGAGTAGCGGTGCGGGTGGTGCAGCGCGTAGTGCCGCCAGGCCACCATGAGCGCGCGGATCGCCTCGTCGGCTGAGCGCCCCAGCACGGCCTCGCCGACCTGGTCCGCGATCTCGTTCATGATGCGCGCCGACATGAGGTCACGCAGCTCGGCCAGGTTGCGCACGTGCTTGTAGAGGGACGGGGTGGCGACGCCCGCCCGGTCGGCCACCGCCGACAGGGTCAGCGCGGCGGGGCCCTTCTCGTCGATGGCCAGCAGCGCGACATCGACGACGGCATCCGTGGTGAGCGCTGCCCTAGCCACGCGCGCCCACCTCGAGGAAGGCCAGGACGGCCGCGACGACCTCGTCCGGGAACTGGACGTGCGCGTAGTGACCGGCTCCCTCGATCATCACGAGCCGGCCGAGCCCCGGGGGCATCTCGGCCACGATGCCCTCACCCTCGGCCGCGGGGTCGGCCCAGTCGGGGTCGAGCGTGCCCTCGATGACCAGAACGGGGCACCGGACGGCGCCGAGACACGCACCGGCGTCCGTGGGCGCGGACATGCCCATCCTGCTGACGACGGCCATCCGGCCCGGCCTGCGCAGGTCGGTCTCCAGAGCGGCGACATGGTCGGCGTAGCCGGTGGGCTTGACGCCGGGGTAGGCGTGGTCGAGGTAGCGCTTCCACAGCCCGACGCTGCGCAGCAGGCCGGTGCCCATCAGCAGGCTCATGCCTTTGCGGTAGCGGGCGTGGGAGAGCAGGGCGCGCGGGCTGATCTTCTGCGCGCGGGTGAACGGGCTGATCTCCACGACGGCGCTGACCAGTTCGGGCTCCTGGGCCGCCGCGATGGTGGCGGCGCCGCCGGCGAAGGAGTGGCCCACGATCACGGCGGGGCCGCCCAGGTGCCGGATCACCGCGAGGAGGTCGGCCGCCGCGTCGGTGCGGGTGTAGGACGCCCAGCCGACGCTGGACTCACCGTGACCGCGCTGGTCCACACAGGCGACCCGCCAGCCGGCCGCCACGAACCGGGCGGCCGTGTCCCGGTAGGCCGCTCTGTTGTCGCCCATGCCGTGGGCGAGCACGAGCAGCGGGCCCTCGCCGGTCACGTCGTACGCCAGCTGTCCGCCGTCGATCGTCAAGAAGTCGGTCATGTCCACTCTCCGGGCTAATCGATGTAGCCCTCAAGCTAATGACATTAGCCGTCAGTGTCAACCGGCTCCGCGGTACCGCCCGGAGCCCCGAGCGGACTCCGCAGGGCCCCGGCCGTCTCCGATCCGACTTGCGAGAACCCGCCTGCGCCCGGCCCACCCCGTACGGCAGCATGGACGCATGTCCGTACTGACGCGCGACGAAGCGCAGACCCGAGCCCAGTTCCTCGACGTACACCGGTACACGATCGACCTCGATCTGACCTGTGGGGAGGAGACCTTCGACTCCCGCACCGTGATCCAGTTCACCGCGACCGCGGCCGGGGACACGTTCGTAGAACTCAAGCCGGCCACCCTGCGCTCGATCAGCCTCGACGGACAGCCCCTCGACCCCGCAGGCCTGGTCGAGAACCGCTTCCCGCTCACCGCACTCACCGCCGGTGCGCACGAGCTGCGCATCGACGCCGCCATGCGCTACTCCCGCACCGGCGAAGGCATGCACCGCTTCACCGACCCCACCGACAGCGAAACGTACGTCTACACCCAGCTGTTCATGGAGGACGTCCAGCGCGTCTTCGCCGCGTTCGACCAGCCCGACCTCAAGTCCGTCTTCGCACTCACCGTCACCGCACCCGAAGGCTGGACCGTCCTCGGCAACGGCATCTCCGAGCACCGGGGCGACGGCCGCTGGACCCTGGCCGCCACCCCACCGATCTCCACCTATCTCGTCGCCGTCGCCGCGGGCCCCTGGCACTCCGTGACCACCGAACACGCCGGACTGCCCTTCGGCATCCACTGCCGCCGCTCACTCGCCCCGTACCTCGACGCGGACGCCGACGAGATCCTCGACATCACCCGCGCCTGCTTCGACCGGTTCCACGAGAAGTTCGACGAGCCCTACCCCTTCGACTCCTACGACCAGGCCTTCGTCCCCGAATTCAACGCGGGCGCCATGGAGAACCCCGGACTCGTCACCTTCCGCGACGAGTTCGTCTACCGCTCCGCCGTCACCGACACCGAGCGCCAGACCCGCGGCATGGTCATCGCCCACGAAATGGCCCACATGTGGTTCGGCGACCTCGTCACCCTCGCCTGGTGGGACGACATCTGGCTCAACGAGTCCTTCGCCGAGTACATGGGCTACCAGACCCTCGCCGAAGCCACCCGCTACACCGACACCTGGGTCGACTTCGGCGTCGCCCGCAAGGGCTGGGGCTACGACGCCGACCAGCGCCCCTCCACCCACCCCGTCGCCCCCGACCCGGCCGCCGTCCCCGACACCGCGTCCGCGATGCTCAACTTCGACGGCATCTCCTACGCCAAGGGCGCCTCCGCACTGCGCCAACTCGTGGCCTGGCTCGGGGAGAAGGACTTCCTGGCCGGCATCAACACCCACTTCGCCCGCCACAAGTTCGCCAACGCCACCCTCGCCGACTTCATCGACAACCTCGCATCGGCGACCGACCGCGACGTCCACGCCTGGGCCGACGCCTGGCTGCGCACCACCGGAGTCGACACCCTCACCCCCCAGGTCGAGGAGTCCGCCGGCACCTGGTCCCTCACCATCGACCACGCCGGCAGCCGCCCCCACCGCATCGCCGTCGGCGCGTACGACCACGCCCCCGACGCCCACTCCGGCCCCGACCGCCTCGTCCTGCGCGACCGGTTCGAGACCGACGTCCCACAGAACGGCACGGCCAAGGAACTGCCCGGCCGCCGCCCCGCCCTCGTCGTCCTCAACGACGGCGACCTCAGCTACGCCAAGGTCCGCCTCGACGCCGCGTCCTGGGACACCGCCGTACGCGACCTGTCCGGCATCCCCGACGCGCTGACCCGCGCCGTCGTCTGGAACGCCGCACGCGACATGGTCCGCGACGGCGAACTCGCCCCCACCGCCTATCTCGACGCCGCCCGTGCACACCTCCCGCACGAGACCGACCTCGCCCTCGCCCAGGGCGTACTCGCCTTCGCCGGCGCCCACATCGCCGACCGCTACCTCAGCCCCGAAAAGCGCCCCGCCGCCCTCGCCACCCTCACCGCCCTGTGCCGCGACCTCATCCGCCGCACCGAGGACGGCCACAACCCCGGGCTGCGCCTCATCGCCGTACGCCACCTCATCGACGCCGCCACCCAGCCCGACACCCTCCAGGACTGGCTCGGCAACGGCACCGTACCCGGCGGACCCGAACTCGACCCCGAACTGCGCTGGCGCATCCTCACCCGCCTCGCCGTCCTCGGCGCCACCGACGAAACCGCCATCGCCGCGGAACTCGAACAGGACCCCAGCGCCACCGGACAGGAAGGCGCCGCCCGCTGCCGGGCCGCCCTCCCCACCCTCGAGGCCAAGGCCGCCGCCTGGGACGCCCTGTTCAACGACGACACCCTCTCCAACTACCTCTTCACCGCCACCGCCCAGGGCTTCTGGCAGCCCGAACAGGCCGACCTCGTACAGGACTACGTGCCCCGCTACTACCCCGAGGCCACCCGGCTCGCCGCCCGCCGCGGCCCCGCCATCGCCGATGCCGCGGGCCGCTACGCCTTCCCCGCGTACGCCGTCGACGCCGACAGCCTCCACCTCGGCGAACAGGCACTGAACGACAAGACCCTCATCCCGGCACTGCGCCGCAAGCTCATCGACCAGATCGACGACCTGCGCCGCGCCCTCGCCGTACGCGACGCCCACTGACCCCCTCCCACAGATCCGCACCACCCCCGACCCCAGGGCCCGCACCACACCGACCCCAGGGCCACACCACCCGTGCCCGGCGCCTCCACCACACAGGAGGCGCCGGGCACACTCGTATCAGGCGCCACACCCATACCACCGCAACCCCCGACAACAGCCCCCCGCTCCATCCACATCCCCCTTTCGAGTTCAGATCACCGAGCTCCGCGGCCGCGCACCCGAAAACCCGGACAAGCTGGCACGTCCACCCATGCGCATCCGAAGGGCCCCGCCGCCATGCCCACCCCACCTCTCGCCGGCTCCACCACCGGACCCGCCGCCCTGCGCCCCCTCATCGACACCGTCCTCACCGCACTCCACGACGGCGCCCACCGACGCGACGGCCCCCTCCCCGCAGGCGGACCCGACGCCGTCACCCCCAGGATGCGCACCGCCACCCACCCCGCCATCCCCGGCCACGGCACCGGCGCCCACGAAGCCCTGCGCACCCTCGTCGGCGCCCTCGCCGAAGGCGCCGCAGACCCCGCACACCCCCTCTGCGCAGCCCACCTCCACACCCCGCCGCTCGCCCTCGCCGCCGCCGCGGACCTCGCAGCCTCCGCCCTCAACCCCTCCATGGACTCCTGGGACCAGGCCCCCGCCGCCTCCGCCCTCGAAGCCGACATCACCGCCGCACTCGCCACCGAGATCTACCCCCACCACCCCTCACCCGACGCACTCATCACCACCGGCGGCACCGAAGCCAACCAACTCGCCCTCCTCCTCGCCCGCGAACGCAACGGCCCCGTACAGACCATCTGCGCCGCCAACGCCCACCACAGCATCACCCGCGCCGCCTGGCTCCTCGGACTCCCCGAACCCGTCGTCATCCCCGCCTCCGCCGGCGTCATGGACCTCGCCGCACTCGACGAAGCCCTCACCGAACACCACCACCCCCTGCTCGTCACCGCCACCGCGGGCACCACCGACACCGGCCGGATCGACCCCCTCGCCGACATCGCCGACCTCTGCACCACTCACGGCGCCGAACTCCACATCGACGCCGCGTACGGCGGACCCCTCCTCTTCAGCCCCACACACCGCAGCAAGGTCCACGGCCTCGACCGCGCCCACAGCGTCACCCTCGACCTGCACAAACTCGGCTGGCAACCCGCACCCGCAGGCATCCTCGCCGTCCCCGACCGCACCCACCTCGACACACTCCACCACCACGCCCCCTACCTCAACGCCGACGACGACACCGAAGCCGGCCTCCCCGACCTCCTCGGCCGCTCCCTGCGCACCACCCGCCGCCCCGACGCCCTGAAGATCGCCGTCACTCTCCAAGCCCTCGGCCGCACCGGACTCGCCGACCTCATCGACCGCACCATCACCGCCGCCCACCACCTCGCCGACCTCATCGTCCAAACCCCCACCCTCGACCTCTACGACACCCCCACCATCAGCACCGTCCTCTTCCGCCCCACCGACGCCGACGACAACACCGTCGCCACCATCCGCCGCACCCTCCTCACCCGAGGCCACGCCGTCCTCGGCCGCGCCCGCACCGACGACCGCCTCTGGCTCAAAGCCACCCTCCTCAACCCTCACACCACCCCCGACGACCTCCGCACACTCCTCGACCTCGTCGACCGACTCACCCACGACCTCGCGGAAGGCAACACCCCCCGATGACCGACCTGCCCACCCCCGAGAACGGCCGCCCCCACGACCTCGTCGGCATCGGCATCGGCCCCTTCAACCTCTCCCTCGCCGCCCTCGCCCACGGCATCCCCGGCACCCCCCACCCCCTCACCACCGCCTTCTACGAACAACGCCCCGCCTTCCACTGGCACCCCGGCCTCCTCATCGACGGAGCCAGCCTCCAAGTCCCCTTCCTCGCCGACCTCGTCACCCTCGCCGACCCCGCGAGCCCCTGGACCTTCCTCAACTACCTGCGCAGCCGCGACCGGCTCTTCCCCTTCTACTTCGCCGAGCGCTTCCACATCCAACGCGCCGAATACGACGCCTACTGCCGCTGGGTCACCGACCAGCTCCCCGGCCTCCACTTCAGCCACCAGGTCGACGCCGTCCGCTGGAACAACGAACGCGGCCTCTTCGAAATCGACTTCACCCAACTCGACAACGACGGCGAAGCCGAAGCACTCGGCCGCGCCCACACCCGCCACATCGCGCTCGGAATCGGCACCGAGCCCCACGTCCCCGAACCCCTCAGACCCCTCACCGAAGCCGAATCCGTCCCCGTCATCCACTCCGCCGACTACCTCCGGCACCGGGAAAGACTCCTCGACGCCGAACACATCACCGTCATCGGATCAGGACAGTCCGGCGCCGAGATCTTCCTCGACCTCCTGCGCGCCCGCCCCACAGGGCACGAAAAGCTCCACTGGCTCGCCCGCACCCAGGCCTTCGCCCCCATGGAGTACTCCAAACTCGGCCTGGAACACTTCACCCCCGACTACAGCCGCTACTTCCACGCGCTGCCCGAATCCGTACGCGACGAACTCGTCCCCCACCAATGGCAGCTCCACAAAGGCATCGACGCCGACACCATCGCCGCCATCCACGACGAGCTCTACCGCCGCACCCTCCACGGCGGCTGGCCCGACGCCACCCTCACCCCCGGAGTCTCCGTACGCACCGCAGGACGCGTCGCCAACACCCGCGTCGAACTCCACCTCGAACACACCCAGCAGAACACCCGCTCCCGCCTCACCACCGACGCCGTCGTCCTCGCCACCGGCTACCGCGAACGCCCACTCGACCGCATCCTCAGCGGCCTCGACCCCTACATGCGCCGCGACGCCTCCGCACGCCCCCGCATCGACGACAGCTTCCGCCTCGTCCTCGACCCCACCGTCACCGGCAACGTCTACGTACAGAACGCCGAACGCCACACCCACGGCGTCGGAGCCCCCGACCTCGGACTCGCCGCCTGGCGCAGCGCCACCATCCTCAACAACCTCACCGGCACCAACGCCTACCCCCTCCCCGAACGCACCGCCTTCACCACCTTCGGGCTCACACCCCGGGCCTCACACATCCCCACCCCCCACAACCCCGACCTCATCCCCCTCGTCCACGGCAACTGAAACCGGCCACACCCACGCAGACTCCCCAGCTGATCCACGCCCGCGTCCCGGAACAGCGGTTGCACACGCGCTCGGCCATCTGGCTGAACTGGCGTCAGCATCGTTGCGGCGAAAGGCATCCTTTTGGGCTACTGACTGTATCCGAACCAGTACGCACCACTGCGGTGCCTGTCCGTTGGAGAGTCCGATGCCACTGTTCCCGAACCAGGGCTCCACGGGGGGCGGCACGTCCGTGACGATAACCAGCACCACGGCCAACGCCCTGAGCACCGTCAGCCAAGTGCTGTTCGGCGACGTCCCGGCCACCAACGCCTCCTACGACGCGGGGGCCGACCACGTCACCTGCAACTCACCCGCCGGAGCAGGCGTGGTGGAGGTGACAGTGGTCCTCGCCAACAGCCAGGTCAGCAACGGTGTGCCCTTCTACTACATCCCGGCGCCCGTGGAATCGACGCTGAGCCCCACGGCCGGGCCGCTGGCCAGCGGCACCGGAGTCACCATCACCGGCTCAGGCCTGGACACCACCAGCGCCGTGTCGTTCGGCGGCAGCGCCGCGACCGTGTTCTCCAAGACCGACGGTCGGCTCACGGTCACCGCCCCGGCGGGCGCGGCCGGACCGGTCGACGTCAGCGTCACGACCGCCGCGGGCACCTTCGACGGCCTGTCGTACACCTACGTCGCCGGCCCCGGCACGCTGACGATCACTCCGAACACCGGACTGCTCACCGGCGGCACCCACGTGACGATCACGACCACCGGAGACGCCACGACCACGTTGCAGGTCCTCTTCGGCAGCACCTCCGTGCCCTTCGCCGTCGGCGACACCCAGACGCTCACGCTCTATACGCCCCCGGGGGGCGTGCCCGGCGCGGTCAATGTCTCCGTCACCACGGCGGGCGGCTCCAGCACCGCCACCAACGGCTACACCTACGGCTGATCCCGCTCTTCGGCCTCGCGCAGCCCGCGCTGGAGATACGGCACGGAGGCCCGGTCCCTAGAACACCGGCTTACCCTCCCGCGTCAGCCGCCAGTCCACCGAAGCGAACTGCGCCACGTCCACCGACCCCCTCGCCTGCACCCAGGCGATGATCGTGTTACGGATCTCCTCCGAATTCGCCCACAGCTGCTTGGCACCCGCCACGTGCGGGAAGTTGCCACCACCACTCGCCCGGTAGTTGTTCACCGCCAGCACGAACTGAGCCGCCGGATCGATCGGCTTCCCCTCGAACGACAGATTCACGATCCGAGAACCGTTCGGCTTCGCGATGTCGATGTCATACGTCAGCCCCGACACCGCGTCGTAGTTGTAGTCCGGAGTGCTGTCCGCATTCGTCAGCTTCGACGTGTCCACCGGAGCACCGGCCGCCGTCTGCACGTAGTACCGGGCCGAGAACTCCAGATAGTCCCTGATCTGCGCCCCGGTCAGCAGCCGCGCCTCAAGGGTGTTCTCGAACGGATACAGCCCCGCCGCGTCCTTGATCGTCACATTCCCGGCCGGGATCTGCGCCGTACGCGAGAAACAGGACGCCTGCGAGAGAACGGGAAGCGCCGCATACGCACCGCCGGTCAGCGCAGCCTTCACCGTCTCCGCCTGGACGACGTTGATCAGATCGATGATCGGCTCGTCCTTCCAGGCCGCCTCCGCCGTCGTCATCGCCGCCGTGGACGTACCGATGACCTGATTGACGTACGCCACGACCTTCCTGTGCTCGTCCATGAGCAGCTTCGTGATCTTCGGGTCCTCTGCCACGGTGTTGGAGTTCAGCACCTGCGAACCTGCCTTCTCCACCACCCAACGACCCTTCTCCCACACCAGATCGAAGTCGAACAGCGTCAGCCGCTGCCCCCACTTCAACGGCTCGGAGAGCACCACCTTCTTGCCGGTCTGCTTGTTCTCCACGAAGTACTCGGGGATCTCCAGATGCGCGTGCCCGACCAGAATCGCGTCGATACCCGGCACCTGCTCCGCCACCAGACCGGCCGCGTTCTCGATGTACGGGACCTGATCACCGTACGACGACGTACCGCTGGTGCCCGAGTGCGCCGAGACGATCACGACATCCGCACCCATGGAACGCAGCCGCGGCACGAACTTCGCCGCCTGCTCCTCCAGACCGGGAAACACCATCTTCCCGCTGACGTTCGCCTTGTCCCAGATGGCGATGCCCGGGTTGGTCAGACCCAGAATCGCGACCTTCACATCCGGACCGTGCGGAGTACGCATCTTCTTGATCACATAAGGGGCGAACGCCGGCCGCAGCGTCTTCGCGTCCAGCGCGTTCGCACCCAGCAACGGGAAGTCGCACTGCTCCTCGAACTTCCGCAGCACCGGGATGCCGTAGTTGAACTCGTGATTGCCGAGCGCCGCGGCGTCATAACCGATCGCGTTCATCGCCTGCGCCATCGGATGCACCGGACCGCGCTTGGCCGTGATCGGGTCGATCTTGGCGTAGTAGTACGACAACTGGGTGCCCTGGATCGTGTCACCCGCATCGATCATCAGGGTGTTGTGGCGGCCCTTCTCACGGCGCACCTGGTCCACCAGAGTGGAGATCTTCGCCAGGCCGACGTCATTGTGCGCCTTGTCGTCGAACTCCTGGTCGGTGAAGTAGTCCCAGTTGAAGACATTTCCATGCAAATCGGTCGTGCCCATCACCGTGAACGAATACCGCTTCGACGGACGCCCATGCCCATGACCCGAATCACGATCGAGGGCCGCGGCAGGCACGGCGGAGCCTCCGGCAATCGCCACACCGGCACCGGCGACCGCCGATGTGCCCAGGAACGTCCTACGATTCAGCGGCATTTCTACTCCCACATCTCAGTTCTCGCGGTACACAACGCGCGTAGATAATGACCCAGGAGCCACACCCGGCAACACCCCCTGCGGGTTGCGATCTGATGACCACCCGCTGTCCTACCCGGATGCGACAGTGGACGCATGACCGACACCCCGCCGCCCTACGGCACCCCCCAACACCCCCGCATCGCCGTCCGCGGAGAAGCCCGAATCGAAGTCGACCCCGAGACCGCCCACATCAGCATCACCGTCACCGCCCGCGGAAAGGACCGCCGCGCCGCCCTCGAAGACCTCACCCGCCGCAACAGCCACGTCCTCGAACTCGCCCGGTCCTACGGACCCGCCATCGAAAAACTCGAAACCGGCGCACTCTCCCTCACCCCCGAACCCACCAAACACGGCCGCGACGAAAAAATCCGCGCCTACCACGGACACGTCCACGTCACCGCCGTCCTCAACGACTTCACCGCACTGGGCGAATTCACCACCCGTGTCGCCGACCTCGACATGACCCGTGTCAACGGCCCCTGGTGGAACCTGCGCCCCGACTCACCCGCCCACGCGAACGCCCGCCGCCAAGCCGTGCACGAAGCCGTCCAACGCGCCCGCGAATACGCCGACGCCCTCGGCGCCCGGCTCACCGCCCTGGTCGAACTCGCCGACCTCGGCGCCGAGAACACCGCCCCGGCAGCCCCCATGCCCGCCGCACCCGGCGGCATCCGCGGACGCGCCGCCTACGGAGGAGCGACAACCGAACCGACCGCCCTCGACCTCGAACCACAACGCCAAACCGTCCACGCCCAGGTGAACGCCCGCTTCACCATGTCACCCCCACAACTATGAGACGAATGCTCATCCGAGCATCCCGGCGCACAATTCAACACTTGTCAATAACCCTTCACCCAAAGGTCGTTGGGTAGTCATACGCGGCCAAATCACTACCCGTAGGTAAGGTCTAGGGTCGAACCATGCGCCGAGCAAAAATCGTTTGCACCCTGGGACCCGCCACCGACACATACGAGCAGATCAAGGCACTGGTCGAAGCGGGAATGGACATCGCCCGCCTCAACCTCAGCCACGGCACCTACGCCGAACACGAAGAGCGGTACCGCCACGTACGCAAAGCCTCCGACGAAACCGGACGCAGCGTCGGCATCCTCGCCGACCTTCAAGGCCCGAAGATCCGCCTCGGACGCTTCCGCGAAGGCCCCGTACTCCTTGAACGCGGCGACACCTTCACCATCACCGTCGAACCCATGGAAGGCGACCGCCACACCTGCGGCACCACCTACGACGGCCTCGCCACCGACGTCACCACCGGCGAACGCATCCTCGTCGACGACGGCCGCGTCACCCTCGAAGTCACCGAAGTGAACGGCCCCCGGGTCCACACCACCGTCATCGAAGGCGGCATGGTCTCCGACCACAAGGGCCTCAACCTCCCCGGCGTCGCCGTCTCCGTCCCCGCCCTCTCCGAGAAGGACATCGAAGACCTCCGCTGGGCCCTGCGCACCGGCGCCGACGTCATCGCCCTGTCCTTCGTACGCAGCGGCCGCGACATCGAGGACGTCCACCGCATCATGGACGAGGAGGGACGCCGCCTCCCCGTCATCGCCAAAGTCGAGAAACCCCAGGCAGTCGAGAACATCGACGGCATCGTCGCCGCCTTCGACGGCATCATGGTCGCCCGCGGCGACCTCGGCGTCGAAATGCCCCTGGAACAAGTGCCGATCGTCCAGAAGCGCGCGATCAAACTCGCCAAACGCAACGCCAAGCCGGTCATCGTCGCCACCCAGATGCTCGACTCGATGATCGACAACTCCCGCCCCACCCGCGCCGAGGCCTCCGACGTCGCCAACGCGGTCATCGACGGCACGGACGCGGTGATGCTCTCCGGCGAGACCAGCGTGGGCAAGTACCCCGTCGAGACGGTCCGCACGATGTCCCGCATCGTCGAGGCCGCCGAGGAGGACATCCTCGCCAAGGGCCTCCCGCCGCTGAACGACCGCAACAAGCCCCGCACCCAGGGCGGCGCGGTGGCCCGCGCGGCGGCCGAGATGGGCGACTTCCTGGGCGCCAAGTTCCTGGTCGCCTTCACTCAGAGCGGCGACACGGTCAGGCGCCTCTCCCGCTACCGCTCACCCATCCCGCTCCTGGCCTTCACCCCGGCCCCGGCCACCCGTTCCCAGTTGAACCTCACCTGGGGCGTCGAGACCTTCCTCGGCCCGCACGTGGAATCGACGGACGCGATGGTGGCCCAGGTCGACGAGGAACTGCTGAAGATCGGCCGCTGCGAGAAGGGCGACGTCGTGATCATCACGGCCGGCTCCCCGCCGGGGGTCCCGGGCTCGACGAACCTGGTCCGGGTGCACCGCATCGGCGAGGACGACAGCCACAAGTAGACCGGCCCTCAGTACCTCAGTACTTCGGCCCGACGTGGGCGTCCATGAGCGCGACGGACGCCCGTCGGGCGACGGAGATGTTGTACTTCCTGCCCGCGCGTGTGCAGTGCGTCCACTCGATGCCGAGCTTGTCCAGGGTGTCGGTGTAGAGCTGCCGGATGTCGTCCGAGACGTTGGTGAACCAGTACCGCGGATACTCGTACCGCTTTCGCACGCCACCGACCATCCGAGTCGTCCAGTTCATGTTCCGGCAGCCGTCGGAGTGGATGAGTCCGCGGACGAAGTCCCAGGGGTGGGCGTCGACGATCTCCTGCTGCCAGGGTTCGAGGATGATGGGGCGTTCGTGCTTCTTGCCGGGTCCGTGCTGCGGGAAGACGCATGTCCAGTGCTTCGTGTAGGACTTGACCTCGACGCAGCCGTTTCTGTTGCGCCGTCCGGTGCGTGGCATGGGCATCACCCTGCGCATTGCCGACTCTGCTTCTTCGATCAGGCCGGGCCATGTGTCGCCGCAGAAGATGGACAGGTGATGCTGTTTGGGCTTGGAGATGATGTGGCCGTCGCCGAGGTAGAGCCCCAGTAGATACGCATACGCAACACGATCGATGCCCCGACCCGTACACGCGGGGCAGTCGGTGGGCTGCTCATATTGCACGCCGCGGTGCTTGCGGTCCTGGTGCAGCCACCAGCCGATTGTTCCACGAGGGACGTTGAGGAGTTCTGCAACCGCTCGATTGGTGGAGCCACTTCGCAAGAGGGCGAGTGCTTCGTCACGTATCGATGGATTGTGCTGTTCCATACAGTGGAGTCTTGTGCGACCTTCGCTGGCGTGCGCCAGAATCGAAGGCGCGTTCACCGGCAAGGGTGAAGATCGCAAACAGACGCCTTAACCTTGGAATCGAAGGAGAAGTGCCCCGAGTCGGATTCGAACCGACGCTGTATGGGTTTTGAATCCATGGCCTCTACCGCTGGGCTACCGGGGCCCCTTCGAAACGAAGGAACCCGAAGGACCTCCGTGCCTCAAACATACCGTAACTAGGTAGGCTCTTGGCAGCAGTACCCCTGTCTTGAACAAGGAGCCCCCCGTGACCGCCCCCGAGCCGCCCCAGCCCGCCGCCGACGACGACAAGTCGCACGTTCCGCCGCTGACGACCCGCGTCGTCATCGCCGAGGACGAGGCGCTGATCCGTCTCGATCTCAAAGAGATGCTGGAGGAAGAGGGCTACGCGGTCGTCGGCGAGGCGGGCGACGGGCAGCGGGCCGTTGAGCTCGCCCGGGAGCACCGGCCGGACCTGGTCATCCTCGACGTGAAGATGCCGATCCTGGACGGGATCTCCGCGGCGGAGAAGATCGCCGAGGAGTCCATCGCGCCCGTTCTGATGCTCACCGCGTTCTCGCAGCGCGATCTCGTCGAGCGGGCGCGCGACGCCGGGGCGATGGCGTACCTCGTGAAGCCGTTCAGCAAGAGCGACGTGGTGCCGGCCATCGAGATGGCGGTGTCGCGGTTCGCGGAGCTGAAGGCGCTGGAGTCGGAAGTCGCCGACCTTGCGCAGCGGCTGGAGACGCGGAAGCTGGTGGACCGGGCGAAGAGCATTCTGCAGACGGATTACGGGCTGTCGGAGCCTGCCGCGTTCCGGTGGATCCAGAAGACGTCGATGGATCGTCGGCTGTCGATGCAGCAGCTTGCCCAGGCGTTGATCGAGGATGCCGAGGAGAAGAAGAGGGCGGCGAAGGACGGCGACCAGTAGGCGCGCGCATCTGAGAGAGGCCCGCACCCCGGATTGATCGGGGTACGGGCCTCTCTCGGATGGCCGGGTGGGGTTCAGTCCTCGCCGAGGTAGGCCTTGCGGACGGACTCGTCGTGGAGGAGGTCCGGGCCGGTGCCGGAGAGGACGATCTTGCCGACCTCCATGACGTGGCCGTGGTCCGCGAGCGAGAGCGCGGCCTGGGCGTTCTGCTCGACGAGCAGGATGGTGGTGCCCTGGGCCTTGAGTTCGACGATGGTCTCCATGATCTTCTGCATCATGATCGGGGAGAGGCCCATGGAGGGCTCGTCGAGCATCAGGAGCTTGGGCTGGCACATGAGGGCCCTGCCCATGGCGAGCATCTGCTGTTCGCCGCCCGAGAGGGTTCCGGCGGCCTGCTTCCGGCGTTCCCCGAGGATGGGGAAGAGGTCGTAGGCGCGCTGGATGTCCTTCTCGATGCCTGCCTTGTCGTCGCGGAGGTAGGCGCCGAGTTGGAGGTTCTCGGTGATCGTCAGCCGGGGGAAGATGTGGCGTCCCTCGGGGGAGTGGGCGAGGCCCAGGGAGACGATCTTGTGGGCGGGGATGTTGTTGAGGGGTTTGCCGTCGAAGACGATGCGGCCGCCGACGGGCTTGAGGAGGCCGGAGAGGGTGCGCAGGGTGGTGGTCTTGCCCGCTCCGTTGGTGCCGATGAGGGTGACGACCTGGCCGGCTTCGACGGTGAAGGAGATGCCCTTGACGGCTTCGATCTTGCCGTAGGCGACGCGGAGGTCCTCGACCTCAAGCAGTGCGGTCATCGGGCGTCCTCCTCTTCGGTGCCGGTGGTGCCGGTGGTGCTGTCGGTGTCGGTGTTGTCGGCCGTCTTCGTGGCGCCCGCTTCGGCGGCTTCGACCTCGGCGACTTCTTCGGCGCCGGGGGCGCCTTCGAAGGGGGTGCCGAGGTAGGCGGCGACGACGCGTTCGTCGCTCTGGACGACGTCGGAGGTGCCCTCGACGAGCTTCTCGCCCTGGACGAGGACGGCGACGCGGTCGCAGAGGTTGAAGATGAAGCGCATGTCGTGCTCGATGACGAGGACGGCGATGCCCTGGTCGCGGATGGCGAAGATGAGTTCTTCGGTGACGCGGGTTTCCTGGGGGTTCATGCCGGCGGTGGGCTCGTCCAGGAGGAGGAGTCCGGGGTCGCTGGCCAGTGCGCGGGCGATTTCCAGCTTGCGCTGGTCTCCGTAGGGAAGGTTGCGCGCGAGGTGGTCGGCCTTGTCCTGAAGGCCGATGAACTCCAGGAGTTCCATGGCGCGTTCGCGGCTGGCGTGCTCGGCCCGGGTGAATCCGGGCAGCCGCAGGAGGGCGGACCAGAGGCCTTCCTTGGTCCTGGTGTGGCGTCCGACGAGGACGTTCTCCAGGACGGTCATGTTGGCGAAGAGCCGGATGTTCTGGAAGGTGCGGGCGATGCCTGCTTGGGTGACGAGGTGTGGCTTGGGCGGCAGGACGGTGCCCTTGTAGCTGACCTGGCCCTCGGTGGGGACGTACAGGCCGGTGAGGCAGTTGAAGAAGGTGGTCTTGCCGGCGCCGTTGGGGCCGATCAGGCCGACGATCTCGCCCGCGTTGACGGTGAGGTCGACGTTGCGTACGGCGGTGAGACCGCCGAAGCGCATGGTGACTCCGCCGGCATCGAGCACGGTGGTGGCGGTTTTCGTGGTGGTGGTCATGGTGGTCACGCCCCCGCCTTGGCGATGCCGGCGCCGGTCTCTTCGGACTGCCGTGGTTCCGGTACGTCGGGCTGGTCGGACTCGTGGAATTCGAGTTGCTTCCTGCGGTCGGCGACCAGTCCTTCGGGGCGCAGGCGCATCAGGAGGATGAGTGCGACGCCGAAGAGGAAGAGCTGGTAGTCCTGCATGAACTGCAGCTTGGCCGGGATGAGGTAGAGGAGTGCGGCGCCGACGAGGGGGCCGCTGAGGGTTCCCATGCCGCCGAGGATGACCGCGGCGAGCAGGAACGCGGAGTTCGGCGGTACGGAGCCGGCGAACTGGTACTGCTCGGGTGTCACCGTGTAGTTGACGTGTGCCTGGACGGTTCCGGCGAGTCCGGCGAGGGTGGCGCCGAGGGCGAAGGCGAGCAGCTTGAGCCGGAAGGCGTTGATGCCCATGGCGGTGGCGGCGGTCTCGTCTTCGCGGATGGCGACCCAGGCGCGGCCGATGCGGGATTCTCCGGAGCGGCGGAAGACGAGGACGACGACGGCGGTGAAGACGAGCATCAGCAGGTAGTAGTTGGCGGACCTGCCGAGGGTGAAGCCGAGGATGTCGTGTTTGAGTCCGAAGTCGAATCCGAAGAATTTGAGGTCGGGGATGCTGGGGATGCCTTGGGAGCCGTTGGTGAGGTCGGGTCCGCTGTTGCCGTTGAGGTTGTTCACGGTGAGGCGGAAGATTTCACCGAAGCCGAGGGTGACGATGGCCAGGTAGTCGCCGCGCAGTCGGAGTGTGGGGGCGCCGATGAGGACGCCGAAGACGAGCGAGGCGGCGGCGCCGGTGAGTACGGCGGCCCAGAAGGGGAATTCGACGCCGATGGCGGACATGGTGGAGCCGGAGACCAGGGCGGCGGCGTAGGCGCCGACGCCGAGGAAGGCGACGTATCCGAGGTCGAGGAGTCCGGCGAGGCCGACGACGACGTTGAGGCCGAGTGCCACGGTCGCGAAGATGAGGATGTTGGCGCCGATGAGCGCGTACTCCTCCTTCTGCTGGGTGAACGGGAAGCAGACGGCTGCGACGAGGGCGGCGGCGAGGGTGACGTTGCGGTGCTTCGTGGTCAGCGCGGTGATGCGGGAGACGAGTCCGGCGCGGTGGAGTGCGGTGAACGCGAAGCCGACGGTGATGAGGAAGCCGATGAAGAGTTCGGCGTATCTGGTGTCGACGCCGTAGCTGAAGACGTACAGCAGTGCGCCGAAGGCGAGGGCGATGATGAGGATCTCGGCCCAGGCGGGGAGAGGTTCGGCGCGGCCGGCCGCGGGGGCGCCGAGGCTGTTGCGGAAGCGTTGCCAGGCGGTGGAGCTCGTTGGGGTGGTGGGGTGGGGTTGGTCGTCGGGGAGTCCGAGTGCGGCGACGGCGGCGATGAGTGCGCCGGTGCCGCTGATCCAGGCGCCGGGTTCGAGGTTGACGACGCCACCGAGGTCGTAGGCGATGGCGCCGATGGTGTAGCCGGTGGTGCCGAGGGTGCCGAGTGCGAGGAGGCGGACGGGGCTGTTGGTGCCGCCGGGGGTGAGCCAGCGCAGGCCTCGGATGCCGTACCCGGAGAGCGCGAGGAGCAGGGTGAGTGCGGCGCTGATGAGGGTGAGGACTTGGAGGCCGCCGGGGTAGCCGGTGACGGTGAGGTCGCCGGGGAATTCGCTGGTCCAGGTCCAGGCGAGGAAGGTGCCGGCGAGCGCGAGTGCGGCGCCTGCGAGGGTGCCGATGCGGGCCGCGGCTGCGGGGACCGGGAGGAAGGCGGCGGGTCCGGGCGCGGTGGTCTGGTTGGTGGTCATCCGTATCACGCCCGATCCGCGACGCGTTCGCCGAGCAGGCCCTGGGGCCGGATCAGCAGGACGACGATGAGGAGGACGAAGGCCCATACGTCCTTCCAGGCGCCGCCGCCGAAGAGTTCCATGCCGGGGACGTCGCTCATGTAGCCGATGGCGAGGGATTCGGCGACGCCGAGGACGACTCCGCCGAGCATGGCGCCGTAGATGTTGCCGATGCCGCCGAGGACGGCTGCGGTGAAGGCTTTGAGGCCCATGAGGAAGCCCATTTTGAAGCCGATCTGGCCGTTCTTGAGCCCGTAGGCGACGGCGGCGACGGCGGCGAACGCGGCACCGATAGCGAAGGCCATGACGATGATGCGGTCGGTGTTGATGCCCATGAGCTTGGCGGTGTCGGGGTCCTGGCTGGTGGCCTGCATGCCGCGGCCGGTGCGGGTCTTGGAGACGAAGAGGCCGAGGGCGATCATGCAGAGGGGTGCGGTGATGAGGACGAAGAGGTCACCGCGTTGGATGTGGGCGCCGAAGATGTCGATCGCTTCGCCCTTGAACTGGGGGAAGGAGCGGTCTTTCTTGGCGTCGGGGTACCACTTCCAGATGGCCTGCTGGAGTGCGAGGGAGAGTCCGATGGCGGTGATCAGTGGGGCCAGTCGGGGTGCGTTGCGCAGAGGCCGGTAGGCGAAGCGTTCGGCGGCTGTTCCGACGGCGACGGAGCATATGACGCCGCCGATGATCATGACTGGGATGATCGCGAGGAGGGAGACACCGGCCGGCATCCAGAGGTACACGGTGAGAGCTCCGAAGCCTCCGATCATGAAGATCTCGCCGTGGGCGAAGTTGATGAGCTGGATGATTCCGTAGACCATCGTGTAGCCGATCGCGATGAGACCGTACATCGCGCCGAGGATGAGTCCATTGGCCAGCTGTTGCGGCAGTTCGTTCACCGCAGGGCCTCCGTGGAGTGGTTCGGATATGGCACCGCGCGGGAGCGCTGGTGGCGCTCCCGCGCGGTCTGGTGTGTCAGCGAGGTGTGACCGGGAGCTTGGTTACGGCTTGTAGGCCTCGCTGAGCTTGGACGTCCACTTGCCGCCGTCGACCTGGTAGGCGGTCATCATGGTGTTGGTGGTGTCGCCGAATTCGTCGAAGGAGACGGGGCCGGTGACGCCGTCGAACTTGACCTTGCTCATGGCGTCGAGGACCTTGGCGCGGAGGTCGTCGGGGACCTTGCCGTTGTTGTCGGCGACGGCGAGCTTGACGGCTTCGATGATCGACCAGGTGGCGTCGTAGGTGCCGCCGCCGTAGGCCTCGTAGGCGTCCTTGTATCCGGCCGTCTTGTAGTCCGCGATGAACTTCTTGGCGGAGTCGAGTTCTTCGACGGGCTTGCCGACGGAGGTGGCGATGTCGCCCTGGGCCTTCTTGTTGAGCTTGATGAAGTCGGCGCTGTACATGCCGTCGCCGCCCATGAGGGGGATCTGGACGCTGTCCTTGAGCTGCTGGCTCAGGGGTGCGCCGGCGGGGTACTCGCCGCCGTAGTAGACGGCCTTGGCGCCGGACTTCTTGACCTTGGTGACGACGGCGTTGAAGTCGCGGTCGTCGGGGTTGACGTGGTCGGTGCCGACGATCTTGCCGCCGAGGGTGGTGAAGGTGTTCTTGAAGGAGGCCGCGAGACCGGCGCCGTAGGGCTTCTGGTCGTCGATGAGGTAGACCTGCTTGATCTTCGCGTTGTTGAAGAGGTACTTCGCGGCGAAGGCGCCCTGGATCTGGTCCGTGGTGGCGGTGCGGAAGTAGGTCTTGTAGGGGCGCTTCTTGTCGCCGGTCTTCCAGTTCTCGCCCTGGGTGAGCTCGGTTCCGGTGTTGGCGGGGGAGACCTGGGTGAGGCCGGCGTCGTTGAGCGGCTTCTGCATCGACTGGGAGACGCCGGAGTTCAGCGGGCCGACGACGCCGACGACGGTGTCGTCGTCGATGAACTTCTGGGCGTTCTGCTGGCCGACGGAGGGCTGTGCCTGGTCGTCGAGCGGCTTGACCTCGAATTTGATGCCGGGGACGGTCTTGTCGTTGTTGGCCGTCTTGGCGGCGAGGTCCGCGGAGTTCTTGATGCCGAGGCCGAGGGCGGACAGGTCGCCGGTGATGGGCGCGTCGACGCCGATGACGACGGTCTGGGTGTCGCCGCTGCTGCTGTTCTTGCTGTCGTCGCGCGACCCGCAGGCGGTGAGTGTCAGTGCTCCGGTGGTGAGCACTGTGGTGAGGATGAGCAACGAACGGTGTCGCACGAAAGGTCCTTTCCCTGGCGCGGCCTCCTCTGCTTGAGGTGCCGTGTCGTTCGCCGGGCCGTACTGGTTGGTACAGGGCCGTGCTGCAGACGCGCCCGGCGGCGCGGTGACTGGCGGTGACTCTAGGCGCAGGTGTGGTGGTCCGGGATGGGTCCGCCGCAGGATGTGACTGTCTTGTTATGCCGTTGAGGAAGGCTTGAGGTGGCTGTGCGGACATGTACGGCTTTTTACCGGTCGGCGAAGTGACCGCATTCTGAGAACGCGCAGCTCTGCTAAGGGGCTTGAGCCGATCTTGCTGCTGTCGCGTGATGGGGGCCGGAGGGGGGTCCGTGGGGGCGTGACGAGCTGCCCGGCGTCGGGAGGCCGGGTTCGGGGTGCCACGTGAAAGCGTGTGCACATTGCACGTTTGTTACGCAGTGTTACATCTGGCGTGGCGTGGTCGACGCGGTGTTGTCTGTGCGGAATGCGGTGAGGCTTGGCCGGAGTGCTGAGTGGGCCACACAACGATCAGCGTGGTCAAGGGAGTTGGCTGGTTCGGTTGCTCAACTGTGCTCCTCGTGCTGGTGGTTGTGAGCGGGAATGGTGCTGCCCGGCCGGATTGCGTTCCGGCCGGGCAGCTGTGTCGGTGGCGGTGTGCGTGTGTTTCGGCGGGTCAGGCGGCCTCGGCCTGCGGTGCGTCGCGGAGCATGCAGGTGAGGCGGGCGGTGCAGACCCGCTTGTCGTGCTCGTCGGTGATGACGATCTCGTAGGTGGCGGTGGAGCGGCCGCGGTGTACGGGGGTGGCGACGCCCGTGACGAGGCCGCTGCGTACCCCTCGGTGATGGGTGCAGTTCAGGTCGACGCCGACGGCGAGCTTGGTGGCGCCGCCGTGGAGCATGGAGCCGATCGAGCCGAGGGTCTCGGCGAGGACGGCGGAGGCGCCGCCGTGGAGCAGTCCGTACGGCTGGGTGTTGCCCTCGACGGGCATGGTCCCGACGACGCGGTCCGCGGAGGCCTCGACGATCGTGACTCCCATGCGCTCGCCGAGGTGGCCGGCGGAGAAGAGGGCGGGCAGGTCGACGCCGAGTGCGGCGTACTCGTCGATGATCTCCTGGGGGAACTTGGGTGCGGTGTGCTCGCCCATGGGTCCGGCTCCGATCGTCCGATTCATAGCTTTATTGCTGTGTGCATCGTTCTTATCAGACGACTGAGCGAACGCTTAGTGGGTTGTGGGTGCGGATTCCCCCGGCCGTTCCGCCCCGGCCGTTCTGCCGCCGGACGTTCTACCGTCGGCCGTTCTGCTCCTGGACGTTCTCCCCGTGGGCGTTGTGGCCCTGTACGTTCTCGAAGCGGACGACCACGGACTTGCTGGCAGGGGTGTTGCTGGTGTCGGCCGTCGAACCGAGGGGGACCAGCACGTTGGTCTCCGGGTAGTAGGCGGCCGCGCAGCCCCGGGCGGTCGGGTAGTGCACGATGCGGAAGCCGGGGGCGCGGCGTTCCACTCCGTCCTTCCATTCGCTGACGAGGTCGGTGTACGCGCCGTCGGCGAGGCCGAGGGCGCGGGCGTCGTCGGGGTTGACCAGGACGACGCGGCGACCGCCCTTGATGCCGCGGTAGCGGTCGTCGAGGCCGTAGATCGTGGTGTTGTACTGGTCGTGCGAGCGCAGGGTCTGCAACAGCAGCCTGCCTTCGGGGAGTTCGGGGTATTCCACGGCTGCGGCGGTGAAGTTGGCCCTGCCGGTCGCGGTGGGGAAGCGGCGCTCGTCGCGCGGGGCGTGCGGGAGGGTGAAGCCGCCGGGTGCGGCGACGCGGGCGTTGAAGTTCTCGAAGCCGGGGACGACGCGGGAGATGCGGTCGCGGATCGTCGCGTAGTCCTTCTCGAACTCCTCCCAGGGGGTGGCCGATCCGGGGCCGAGGACGGCGCGGGCGAGGCGGGCGACGATGGCGGGCTCGGAGAGCAGGTGGGGGCTCGCCGGGGCGAGGTTGCCGCGCGAGGCGTGGACCATGCTCATGGAGTCCTCGACCGTGACGAACTGCTTGCCGCTCGCCTGGACGTCCTTGTCGGTACGGCCCAGCGTGGGCAGGATCAGCGCGCGGGTGCCGGTCACGGCGTGCGAGCGGTTGAGCTTGGTGGAGACATGGACGGTGAGGCGGGCGCGGCGCATCGCGGCCTCGGTGACCTCCGTGTCGGGGGTGGCCGCGACGAAGTTGCCGCCCATGGCGAAGAAGACCTTGGCGTCGCCGTCGCGCAGTGCCTGGATGGAGCGGACGACGTCGTAGCCGTGGTGGCGCGGTGAGGTGATCGAGAATTCCTTGTCGAGCGCGTCGAGGAATTCGGGCGAGGGCCGTTCGAAGATGCCCATGGTGCGGTCGCCCTGGACGTTGGAGTGGCCGCGGACGGGACAGACCCCGGCGCCGGGGCGGCCGATGTTGCCGCGCAGCAGCAGGAAGTTGACGACTTCGCGGATGGTCGGCACGGAGTGCTTGTGCTGGGTGAGGCCCATGGCCCAGCACACGATGGTGCGCTTCGACGCCAGGATCATGGCGAGCGTCTCCTCGACGGCGCCGCGGTCGAGGCCGGTGGCGGCGAGGGTCTGTTCCCAGTCGGCTTCGCGGGCCGCGGCGGCGAACTCCTCGTAGCCGTGGGTGTGCTCCCGCACGAAGGCTTCGTCGACGGCGCCCTCGGTCTGAAGGATCAGTTTGTTGAGGAGCCGGAAGAGGGCCTGGTCGCCGCCGATGCGGATCTGCAGGAAGAGGTCGTTGAGTGCGGCGCCCCTGATCATGCCGAGCGGGGTCTGCGGGTTCTTGAACCGCTCCAGACCGGCCTCGGGCAGCGGATTCACCGAAATGATCTTCGCGCCCGCGGACTTGGCCTTCTCCAGGGCGGAGAGCATCCGGGGATGGTTGGTACCGGGATTCTGTCCGGCGACGATGATCAGGTCAGCCTGGTGGAGGTCCTCCAGCGAGACGCTGCCCTTGCCGATGCCGATGGTCTCCGTCAGTGCCGAGCCGGAGGACTCGTGGCACATGTTGGAGCAGTCGGGGAGGTTGTTGGTGCCGAATTCGCGGGCGAACAGCTGGAGCAGGAACGCGGCCTCGTTGCTGGTGCGCCCCGAGGTGTAGAAGAGGGCCTCGTCGGGGGAGCCGAGCGCGCCCAGCTCCTCGGCGATGATGCCGAAGGCGTGCTCCCAGGTCACCGCCTCGTACCGTTCGGCGCCCTCGGGGAGGTACATCGGCTGGGTGATCCGGCCCTGCTGGCCCAGCCAGTACCCGCTGCGCGACGCGAGGTCCGCGACGGGGTGCGCGGCGAAGAAGTCGGGGGTGACCCGGCGCAGTGTCGCCTCCTCGGCGACGGCCTTGGCGCCGTTCTCGCAGAATTCCGCGGTGTGCCGCTTGTCACCCTCGGGCCAGGCGCAGCCGGGGCAGTCGAAGCCGTTCTTCTGGTTGACCTTGAGGAGGGTCTGTGCGGTGCGCCGCACGCCCATCTGCTGCTGGGCGATCAGCAGGCTGTGGGCCACGGCCGGCAGTCCGGCGGCGGCGTGCTGCGCCGGCTCGATCCGCGGCGCGTCCTGGACCGGGTCACCTGCGGGCGGCTTCGTGGCCATGGTGCGCTCCCCTTCGAGCCGACTGCGGACCTGCGCGGTGCGCGGTGCGCATCGACGCGGTATGTGTTCGTCCTGCGATTTTGTCACGTGGCACCGACAGAGGCGCCGGGGTGTCCCGTCCGGTCGGGATTGTCAGTGGTCCGTGGCAGGATCGGGGGCGTGGCTGAGACGGCATCGAAGAAGACGGCAGACAACCGACCGCGCCTGCTCCTGATGGACGGGCACTCCCTGGCGTACCGGGCGTTCTTTGCGCTGCCTGCGGAGAATTTCACGACAGGGTCGGGGCAGCCGACGAACGCGGTGTACGGCTTCGCGTCGATGCTGGCGAACACGCTGCGTGATGAGGCGCCGACGCATTTCGCGGTGGCGTTCGACGTCTCCCGCAAGACCTGGCGCTCCGAGGAGTTCCCCGAGTACAAGGCGAACCGCTCGAAGACCCCGGACGAGTTCAAGGGGCAGGTGGAGCTGATCGGCGAGCTGCTCGACGCGATGCACGCCGACCGTTTCGCGGTCGACGGTTTCGAGGCGGACGATGTCATCGCGACGCTGGCGACCCAGGCCGAGGCGGCCGGTTTCGAGGTGCTGATCGTCACCGGTGACCGCGATTCGTTCCAGCTGATCACGGACAACGTCACCGTGCTGTACCCGACCAAGGGCGTCTCGGAGCTGACGCGCTTCACCCCGGCGAAGGTCGAGGAGAAGTACGGGCTCACGCCGCAGCAGTACCCGGACTTCGCGGCGCTGCGCGGTGACCCGTCGGACAACCTTCCCGGCATCCCCGGCGTCGGCGAGAAGACCGCCGCGAAGTGGATCAACCAGTTCGGTTCGTTCGCCGAACTGGTGGAGCGCGCCGAGGAGGTGAAGGGCAAGGCGGGCCAGAATTTCCGGGACCACCTGGACGCGGTGCGGATGAACCGCAGGCTGACCGAGATGGTCCGCGACGTGGGGCTGCAGAAGACGCCGCAGGACCTGGAGCGCGCGCCGTACGACCGCACCGCGGTGACGGGTGTGCTGGATGTCCTGGAGATCCGTAACCCGAGCTTGCGCGAGCGGCTGCTGGCGGTCGACCCCGGCGCGGCCGAGGGCGAGGCCCCGCAGCCCGCCGCGGGCATCGAGCTGGACGGCGCGGTGCTGGGCGCGGGCGAGCTGGCGCCCTGGCTCGCCGAGCACGGCGGGCAGCCGCTCGGCGTGGCCACCGTGGACACATGGGCGGTGGGTGCCGGCACGGTCACCGAGGTCGCGCTCGCCGCGGCCGACGGTGCGGCGGCCTGGTTCGACCCGGCGGAGCTCGACGAGGTCGACGAGCAGGCGTTCGCCGCCTGGATCGCCGACGCGCGTCGGCCGAAGGTCATGCACAACGCGAAGAGCGCCATGCGGGTCTTCCCGGAGCACGGCTGGCAGGTCGACGGCGTCACGATGGACACCGCCCTGGCCGCCTATCTGGTCAAGCCCGGTCGTCGTTCCTTCGCGCTGGACGCGCTGGCGGTGGAGTATCTCGGCCGGGAGCTGGCGCCTGCGGCGGCGGCCGACGGGCAGTTGGCCTTCGGCGCCGACGACCGGGCCGAGGCCGACGCCCTGATGACGCAGGCCCGCGCGGTCCTGGATCTGGGCGAGGCGTTCACCACCCGGCTGGCAGAGGTCGGCGCGACCGACCTGCTGCACGGCATGGAGCTGCCGACGTCCGCTCTGCTGGCCCGTCTGGAACGGCACGGCATCGCCGCCGACCGGGCCCATCTGGAAGGTATGGAGCAGCAGTTCGCCGGTGCGGTGCAGCAGGCGGTGAAGGAGGCGCACGCCGCGGTCGGCCGCGAGTTCAACCTCGGCTCGCCCAAGCAGCTCCAGGAAGTGCTCTTCGGTGAACTGGGCCTGCCCCGGACGAAGAAGACGAAGACCGGGTACACGACGGACGCCGACGCCCTGGCCTGGCTCGCCGCGCAGACCGAGCACGAGCTGCCGGTCATCATGCTGCGCCACCGCGAGCAGGCGAAGCTGCGGGTCACCGTCGAGGGCCTGATCAAGACGATCGCGGCCGACGGCCGTATCCACACCACGTTCAACCAGACGGTGGCGGCGACCGGCCGGCTCTCCTCCACCGACCCCAACCTGCAGAATATCCCGGTCCGTACGGACGAGGGCCGGGCCATTCGCCGGGGCTTCGTGGTCGGCGAGGGCTTCGAGACGCTGATGACGGCCGACTACAGCCAGATCGAGCTGCGGGTGATGGCCCACCTCTCCGAGGACGCGGGCCTGATCGAGGCGTTCACCTCCGGCGAGGACCTGCACACGACGGTCGCCTCGCAGGTCTTCGGCGTCGACAAGTCCGCCGTCGACCCGGAGATGCGCCGCAAGATCAAGGCCATGAGCTACGGACTCGCCTACGGGCTCTCCGCGTTCGGTCTGTCCCAGCAGCTGAACATCGAGGCGGGCGAGGCACGCGGGCTGATGGACACCTACTTCGAGCGGTTCGGCGGAGTGCGTGACTACCTGCACCGCGTGGTGGAGGAGGCCAGGGCCACCGGCTACACGGAGACGGCCTTCGGCCGCCGCCGCTACCTCCCCGACCTCAACAGCGACAACCGCCAGCGCCGCGAGATGGCCGAGCGGATGGCGCTCAACGCCCCGATCCAGGGCACGGCGGCGGACATCGTCAAGGTCGCCATGCTCCAGGTCGACCGGGCGCTGACCGAGCGGAAGCTGAAGTCCCGCATGCTGCTCCAGGTCCATGACGAAATCGTCCTGGAGATCGCCCGGGGCGAGCGGGCGCAGGTGGAGGAGATCCTCCGCCACGAGATGTCCACGGCCGTGCAGTTGCGTGCCCCGCTGGACGTCTCGGTCGGCGTCGGTACGGACTGGGAGTCCGCCGCGCACTGACGCGGCGGTACGCCGGACGGGCCGGGCTGCGGACGGGTCCTGGAGGAATCAGGTCCGTCCGGCGACGACCGGGGGAGCGGACGCGCGCGTACGCCGCAGCCGCATCCACGCCCCGTACAGCACCAGGCCCACCGCCAATCCCGCCCCCGCGCCGAAGCAGGCGGTCGGGATGATGTCCAGCGGGGTGTCGATGTGCTTGAAATGCGCATACCAGCGTGCGCACCGGTGCACGACGCCGAGCAGTACGCAGACGCCGAGCAGCACGCCCACCGCCCACCGCCCGCGACGGTCCAGCACCGGCACGGACGGCGGGACGGGGCGCGCCCCCGCCCGCCGCAGCCCCGAAGCCGTGAACCATGCGAGCACAGCCAGTGCCGCCGCCGAACTGCCGTACTGCACCAGCTGGAACACCGGAAGTCCGCCGAGGTTCCCGCCGAGCACCGGGACCAGCCGCACACCCCACCGGTCGTGATGCGTGAAGGCGTCCCAGACGACATGGGTGGCGGCCCCGACGACCGCCGACAGCACGAACCACCCGCAGTCCCGGACGCGCCATGTCCTTCGCCGCCCCCGCACGAAGGCATGCACCCGTCCCTGCCAGGCCCGCGGCAGCAATGCCACCAGCGGTTCTCGCAGCAGCAGCCACAGCGCCACCACTGCCGCCGTGATCAGCACATCGACCGTGCACACGCCTCCTGCCGAGTGGGTGACCCGGCCGAACTCCATGGCGCCCGGGATCGCGGTGTCCGCGTAGTACGTCATGTCGGGGGCGAACGAACCGGCGACGAGGGCGGAGGCGAGCAGCGGGCCCCGCGCCGTTCCGTTCCGCCGCATCCCCGGCAGCACTGCGGCGGCATGGCTGAGTGTGAACGGCATGGCGGCCAGTATGCGCGAGCCTCCGGCCTCCGCCCGGCCACGGCCGTACAACTTGCTGTCGGGAACGTGAAAAAGAGGTAAGAACCGGTCAGGGCACAGTGTCCCGGCGGCACAAGTTGCCGTAGGGTCGCCTGAGTCCTGGCGCTGGGGAGCGCGGACAGCCGTCGACGGGGAGGGACCAGGGGTATGGCAGCGCAATTCGGTCGCCGACTTCGCAAGGGGGCGACCACCACCGCTGTGGCCGCCGTCGCCGTGGCGGCGCTCTCCGCCTCAGGAGCCCCCGGTACACCGCTGGTCGGCGACAGCGGCGACCCGCAGTCCACCGGAACAGCGCCTTCGCCCGACAGCGGCGCGGCCACCGGCAATTCGCCGTACTACACGGACCTGCCGCCGCTGAACACGCCCGACAAACCGGGGACCAGCACGAACCTCCCCGTCACCGGCAGAGCGGAATCGGGCATACCGGCTTCGATCCTGGCCGCGTACAAGAAGGCCGAGCAGAACATCGCCGACAGCGACGCCGCCTGCCGGCTGCCGTGGCAACTGCTCGCCGCGATCGGCAAGGTCGAGTCCGGTCATGCCCGCGGCGGCCGGGTCGACGCGAACGGCACCACGTTCTCCCCGATCCTCGGCCCGGTCCTCGACGGCCGGGGCTTCGCCATGATCAAGGACACCGACAACGGGGCGTACGACGGGGACTCGACCCACGACCGTGCCGTCGGCCCGATGCAGTTCATCCCGTCCACCTGGGCGACCTGGGGCCAGGACGGCAACGGCGACGGCCGCAAGGACCCCAACAACATCTACGACGCGGCCCTCGCCGCCGGACACTATCTCTGCGCCGGCTCCCGTGATCTGTCCGTCGCCGCGGATCTCGACCGGGCGGTCCTGAGCTACAACCACTCGGACGCCTACCTCCGTACGGTCCGTTCCTGGTTCGAGTACTACAAGCGCGGCACCCACGAGATCCCCGACGGCACCGGAGCCATCCCGCCCGGCCTCGGCGGCGGTACGGACCCGAGTCCCGGCAGCCCGACCCCGTCCCCTTCGCCGTCCGGAACGACCAAGACGAAGCCGAAGCCGAAGCCGAAGCCGAAGCCGAAGCCGAGCCCGAACCCCTCGAAGCCGGGGGGCGGCACCACCACCCCGACCCCGAAGCCCACTCCCAAGCCGTCGCAGACCCTCGCGAGTGTGGAGAACGCCGGCACCGGCCCGCTGACCGCCACCGCGGGCGACGCGTTCGCCGAGCGGATCAAGGTGCGGGCCAGGAACAGCCTCGGCGGCCCGCTCGCCAGGGTCTCCGTGACCTTCACCGTCGCCGGTGACACGGATGCCACCTTCACCGGCGGGAAGACCGCCGTCACCCTTCTCACCGGAGCCGACGGCACGGTCACCGCGCCGGTGCTGAAGGCGGGCGAGACGACGGGGAAGTTCACGGTGCGGGCCGTCGCCACCGGCCGTTCGCTGCCCGCCGTCACCTACTCCGCGACCGTCACCGCCCGACGGGCCGACGCGATCGCCAGGACCGACGACAAGGAACTGACCGCCGCGCCCGGCACCGAGTTCGCCGACACCGTCGAGGTCAAGGCCACCTACAAGGACGCGATCGCCGCCGGGGTCGCCGTCACCGCCACCATGATCACCGACGCCGAGCAGCCGGCCGAGAACGACAAGGGCCCGTACTTCAAGGACGCGGACGGCAAGACCGTCCGTACCCTCACGGACCTCACGACCGACGCCGACGGCATCCTGAAGCTCCCGAAGATCTACGCGGACGACGCCGAGGGCACGTACAAGCTGCGCCTCACCACCGAGGGCGGTGCCACGATCGTCATCGAGCTCAGGACCGAGGCCCCGACGGCATCACAGGCCCCGGAGCCCCCCGCCGTGTGACCCGCCCGGCCGCATGCCCCGACAGCCCCTCCGCCACCACGGCAGAGGGGCTGTCCTACGTGTTCTCATCTCGCGCCCGCATTGCTACGGTGCCTCAACCCTGACGACCCATCAGATCCGTGCTCCCGGGAGGATCCGGCATGCGTGCCTTCGTCGCCGCCGCCATCGGGCTGGCCGCAGCCCTCGCGCTCGTCCTCACCATCAGCGCGATCGGCGCCCCGCCCGGAGAAACCTCGCCCAAACCTCTGCTGACCACCGTCCCGGGCCCCAAGAACTAGCCACCGGAAGAAGCAACAGAAGCTGAGGGAGGGCACCACCATGCGCCGCCGAGCCAGCCTCGTACTCCTGGCCTTCGCCGTCTTCTTCGCCGCCATGTCGCCCCTGCTGCGCTGGTACGCCTTCCCGAGGCTGGCGAAGATCCCGCCCAGTCAGTACCAGGAAACGGTGCTGGAGGCGAAACCCGCCACCCTCCTCGACTACAACGACAACATGAAGGTCAAGCGGGTCCCCAAGGTCACCATCGTGCAGACCCTCAAGGGCAATGTGGAGGAGTCCGAGAAGATCGAGCGCAGCGCCGGACGAGACGTCGTCGTCTGGGACGCCCTCAGTTATGTGGTCGGTCCGGACGGCAAGATGGTCTCCGAGATCCCCGAGCGCTACATCTTCGACGCGCACAGCCAGGCCCCCGTCCACGCCACCGGGGAATCGGTCGACGGTGATCCGGTCAGGCGCGAGGGCATCGAGTTCAAGTGGCCCTTCCTCACCCAGAAACGCGACTACGAGTACTTCGACGCCCAGGCCCGCACCAGCGCGCCGATCCACTACAAGGGCACCCGCACCTTCCACGGCATGGACGTCTACTACTTCGAGCAGACCATTCCGTGGACCAAGGTCCCGATGCCGAAGAAGATGCCCATCAAGGGCGTCACCCCGGAGCAGATCGCGAAGACGGGCATGACCCGCTGGTACACGACCAAGCGCATGTTCTGGGTGGACCCGGTCACCGGAGCGCCCGTCAACGGCGAGGAGGTCCACAAGGAGGAGCTGCGCAACGCCAAGGCGATGGGCCTGCCCCAGGACACCGTCACCGTATTCGCCGGGCACGTGAAGATGCGCGAGGACTACGTCGATTCGATCGTCGCCCTGGTCCAGTCCCAGCGTGTGCTGGTCCTGCTGCTCACCTCGTACCTGCCCTGGGGCTTCCTGGTCCTCGGCGCCGGACTGCTCGCACTCGCCCTGTGGCTGGAGGCCCGCTCCCGGCGCCCGGACGGCGAACTGCCCGACGGGACACCGGCACCCGCCCCGGACCCGCAACCTGCTCCCGCCTGAGCCGCGCCCCGGAGAGCCCGGCGCTGCCTACCGCCGGGCCCTCTTCGTGAACCGGGTCGCCTCCACCGTCGTGGGGTCCTGTGGCCACGGATGCTTCGGATAGCGGCCGCGCAGTTCCGCCCGCACGACCCGGTAGCCGTCCCGCCAGAACGACGCCAGATCCGCGGTGACGGCCGCGGGGCGGCCGGCGGGGGACAGCAGATGGACCAGCACCGGCACCCCGGCCACCCTCGGGGTCTCCTGCAGGCCGAACAGCTCCTGCAGCTTCACCGCGAGCACGGGCTGCACCCCGCCGTACTCGACCCTGATACGGGAGCCGCTCGGCACCTCGATCCGCTCCGGAGCCAGCTCGTCCAGCCGCGTCGCCTCACCGGACGCCCACGGCAGCAGCCGCCGCAACGCCTGCCCCGCGTCGATCCGCGCCAGGTCGGAGCGCCGCCGCGCCCGAGACAACTCGGGCTCCAGCCACTCCCCGGTACGGTCCAGCAGCGCACCGTCCGACACGTCCGGCCAGGGCGCGCCCAACGTCCGGTGCAGAAAGGCGAGCCGCTCCCGCAACTGCTCGGTCTCACGCGTCCGGCGCAGCAGCCCGAGCCCTTCGCGCCGCAGACCCTCGACCAGCGCCTCGCGCACCAGCTCGGGCGCCGGCTCCTTCAGCGGGCGCACCGACAGCTCGACGGCACCCAGCCGCTCCACCCTGCGGGCGACCACATCGCCGTCGGCCCAACGGACCTCCTCACCCGTGAACCGCAGATGCCCGGCGGCCGTCCGCGCCGTGTCCTCGTCGATGACGGCGGCGAGCCCCACTCGCGCGGACGCTGTGTGCGCGGGCCGGTCGGCGACCGCGACGGCCAGCCACGGCGCGCTGCGCAGCCCCGAGCCGTCCCGCACCTGCGCACCCGTACCCGACGCCATCAGGAACGCCCCCCCGCCCCGGGCCCGCGCCACCCGCTCCGGGAACGCCAGAGCGGCCACCAGACCGACGGCTCCGTCGTCCGGGCCCGAACCCCCGCCCGCGTCCTGGACCGAGGAGGAGAGCCGCCGGACCTCCTGCCGCCAGCGCGCCGCATACCCGTCCCCGCCACGCCGGGCGGTCCGCAGCGCGGCCGCCAGATCGTCCCCGTACTCGCGCGGCGGCTCCTCGCTCAGCAGCGCCACCACCTCGGCCGCCCGCCGCCCGCCCACCTCGACGGCGCCGTCCAGCAGCGCCCGCGCCAGCCGCGGATGCAGGCCCAGCCGGGACATCCGTACACCCCGGTCGGTGACCCGGCCGTCCGCGTCCACCGCGCCGACCGCCCTCAGCACCTCGCGCGCCGCGCCCATCGCGCCCGCGGGCGGCGGATCGAGCAGGGCCAGCCCCGACGCGTCCGGATCGCCCCAGCACGCCGCCTGCAACGCGAAAGCCGCCAGATCCGCGACCTCGATCTCCGGGGACGGGAACCGCGCGAGCCGCCCGTCCTCCGCCTGCTCCCAGCACCGGTACACCGCCCCCGGCGCCTCACGCCCGGCCCGGCCCGCCCGCTGCCTCCCCGCCGCCTGCGACGCCCGCACCGTGGTCAGCGCGCTCAGCCCCCGCGCGTGATCGGTACGAGGTTCCCTGGCCAGCCCCGAGTCGACCACGATCCGCACCCCGGGCACCGTCAGGGACGACTCCGCCACCGAGGTCGCCAGCACCACCCGCCGGCTCCCGGACGACCCGGCCAGCACCGCGTCCTGCACCGCGGCCGGAGCCCGCCCGTGCACCTGGAGCACCTCGGCTCCCACCCCCGCCAGCTGCCCCGCCACCCGCCCGATCTCGCCGACACCGGGCAGGAAGCACAGCACATCGCCGTCCCGTTCGGCGAGTGCCCGGCGCACCGTGGCCGCGACATGCGTCAGCAGCGCCGGATCGACCCTCATCCCGTGCGGCGGCCTCACCGGGGTGGCGGGCGGTGCCCAGACCACCTCCACCGGGTGCGAGACACCCCGTGCCTCCACCACGGGGGCATCGCCCAGCAGCCGTGCCCAGCCCGCGGCGTCCGTCGTCGCCGACGCGGCCACCAGCCGCAGGTCGGGCCGGATCGCCTCCCGCACGTCGAGAAGGAACGCGGCGACCGTGTCCGCGTCCAGATGCCGCTCATGGCACTCGTCGATGATCACCGCGTCGACCGCGGCCAGCTCCTGGTCGCGCTGCAGCCGCTGAAGCAGCACCCCGGTGGTCACCACCTCCACCACGGTGTCGCGCCCCACCACCCGCTCCCCGCGGACCGTGAACCCCACCCGCCCGCCGGCCCGCTCCCCGATGAGCCACGCCATCCGCCGCGCCGCCGCCCGCGCCGCGATCCGCCGCGGCTCGGCGACCACCACCCGGCGCACCGGCCCGCCACCGGCCAGACCGGCCAGGACCAGCGGTACGAGAGTCGTCTTGCCGGTGCCGGGCGGCGCGCACAGCACCGCGACACCGCGGTTGTCGAGCGCCCGCTCCAGGGCGGGCACAGCCGTGCGTACGGGCAACTGGTCCAGGGCGTCGGTACGGATCACGCCCCCAGTCTCGTACGAGGAACCGGGGCTCCCGTACCTTGAGGCCGGGCCAGGACCTCCGTATCAGTCCCGTTCGCAGACGAAGATCGCCGTGCCCGGGATCAGGTTCCCGCGCAGCGGGGACCAGCCGCCCCACTCCTGGTGGTTCCAGGCGGGCCATTCCGGTTCGACCAGATCGACCAGACGGAAACCGCCGGCCACCACGTCCCGCACCCGGTCGCCCAGCGTCCGGTGGTGCTCGACGTACACGGCATCGCCCTGTTCGTCCTGCTCGACGTAGGGGGTGCGGTCGAAGTACGAGGCCGCGACCGAGAGCCCCTCGGGTCCGGGCTCGTCCGGGAACGCCCAGCGGATCGGGTGCGTCACCGAGAAGACCCAGCGGCCCCCGGGGCGCAGCACCCGGTGCACCTCGCGGAACACCTGCACAGGGGAGGCGACGAACGGCACCGCGCCGTATGCGGAGCAGGCCAGGTCGAAGGAGCCGTCCCGGAAGGGCAGCACCCCGGCGTCCGCCTCCACCAGGGGGACCCCGCTGCCGATCCGCAACGCGTGCTGCAACTGCCGGTGCGAGAGGTCGAGGGCCACCGGACGGGCTCCCCTGGCGGCGAGCCAGCGCGAGCACTGCGCCGCGCCCGCGCCGATCTCCAGGACGTCCAGGCCCTTCAGCGACTCGGCGGGGCCGAGCAGACCGGCCTCGGCCTCGTCGAGCCCTTCCGGCCCCCAGATGAAACGGTCGTCGCCGAGGAAGGCGCCGTGGTCGCTCTGGTACTCGTCGGCGTTCCGGTCCCACCAGCCGCGACTGGCCCGGGTGCTTTCGGTTTCCGAGGCGTCGCGGCGAGTCGCTTCGGGTTCGGCCGCGTAGATCTCTTGGCTCATCGTGCCCGTCGTTGTAGTTTGCCTTCACCCCGCCGCACGCGGTATGTACCCAGGGGCAGCTGCCCGTACGGCTCCGTACCCACGGATTATCTCCCGGGGCCGATGTGGCCTCGGGGAACACGAATTGTGCCGGATATGGACTGTTGCGCCCCGGGTGTGCGCCTTCGCGCATTGACCGTGCCCGGCTGCCCCCGTATGCTACAAGTTGCGCTGCGAGCCTGCGCGCCTCAGACCTAGCAGGCCGCGCTCGCGTCTGTTGCATGTCCCCTCGGTTCACGAGGTGCCTCCCGTTCGACGGGTGCGGTGCTTCCCGGGCTGTCCGGCTTCAGCGGAGGCGATACGGGCTCCCGGCGTAGCAGTACCTACGACTCTCTGTCCGTACCGGAGCCCTTTCCCACATGACGAGCAGCACCGAGACCACCGCCACCACCCCGCAGGTAGCGGTCAACGATATCGGTAACGAGGAAGCCTTCCTCGCCGCGATCGACGAGACGATCAAGTACTTCAACGACGGCGACATCGTCGACGGCGTCATCGTGAAGGTCGACCGGGACGAGGTCCTGCTCGACATCGGTTACAAGACCGAAGGCGTCATCCCCTCCCGCGAGCTTTCGATCAAGCACGACGTCGACCCCAACGAGGTCGTCAAGGTCGGCGACGAGATCGAGGCCCTGGTTCTCCAGAAGGAGGACAAGGAAGGCCGCCTCATCCTGTCCAAGAAGCGCGCTCAGTACGAGCGTGCCTGGGGCACGATCGAGAAGATCAAGGAAGAGGACGGCATCGTCACCGGTACCGTCATCGAGGTCGTCAAGGGTGGTCTCATCCTCGACATCGGCCTCCGTGGCTTCCTGCCGGCCTCCCTCGTCGAGATGCGCCGCGTCCGCGACCTCCAGCCCTACGTGGGCAAGGAGCTCGAAGCCAAGATCATCGAGCTGGACAAGAACCGCAACAACGTGGTCCTGTCCCGCCGTGCCTGGCTGGAGCAGACCCAGAGCGAGGTCCGCCAGACGTTCCTCACGACCCTGCAGAAGGGCCAGGTCCGCTCCGGCGTCGTTTCCTCGATCGTCAACTTCGGTGCGTTCGTGGACCTCGGCGGCGTCGACGGTCTCGTGCACGTCTCCGAGCTGTCCTGGAAGCACATCGACCACCCCTCCGAGGTTGTCGAGGTCGGCCAGGAGGTCACCGTCGAGGTTCTCGACGTCGACATGGACCGCGAGCGCGTCTCGCTGTCGCTCAAGGCGACGCAGGAAGACCCGTGGCAGCAGTTCGCCCGTACGCACCAGATCGGGCAGGTCGTTCCCGGTAAGGTCACCAAGCTCGTTCCGTTCGGTGCGTTCGTGCGCGTCGACGAGGGCATCGAGGGTCTGGTCCACATCTCCGAGCTGGCCGAGCGCCACGTGGAGATCCCGGAGCAGGTCGTCCAGGTCAACGACGAGATCTTCGTCAAGGTCATCGACATCGACCTGGAGCGTCGCCGCATCAGCCTCTCGCTGAAGCAGGCCAACGAGTCCTTCGGTGCCGACCCGGCGTCGGTCGAGTTCGACCCGACCCTGTACGGCATGGCGGCGTCCTACGACGACCAGGGCAACTACATCTACCCCGAGGGCTTCGACCCCGAGACCAACGACTGGCTCGAGGGCTACGAGACCCAGCGCGAGGCGTGGGAGACGCAGTACGCCGAGGCGCAGCAGCGCTTCGAGCAGCACCAGGCCCAGGTCATCAAGTCCCGCGAGGCCGACGAGGCCGCTGCTGCCGAGGGTGCTGCCGCCCCGGCCGGTGGCGCCCCGGCTGCCTCCGGCGGCAGCGGTGGCGGCTCGTACTCCTCGGAGTCCGCGGACAACTCCGGCGCCCTGGCGTCGGACGAGGCCCTGGCTGCCCTGCGCGAGAAGCTGGCGGGCGGCCAGAGCTGACGCTCTGCCCTTCCGGCCGGTGATTGATCGCCGTAGCTGAGAGTGAGGCCCGTTCCCCTCGGGGAGCGGGCCTCACTCGTGTCCGCGGCCGCCCGCGCGAGTCGTTACGGTGTGACGGTGATGTTGGTCAAGCCCTTGCCGCCGGTCACCGTGTTGCTGCTGTAGACGGTGGTCGGGCAGCTCGTGCTGTAGTTGGTGACGTTGAACGCGATCTGCTTGTCACCCTTGGAGCCGGACAGGTCCGAGGTGTTGTTGCGGAAGACGGTGCCGCAGCCCCAGCCGCTCTGCTGGGTGTGGGTCTCGTAGCCGTTGTTGGTCGTACGGGTCCCCTTGTTGCTGTCGACCAGGACGTTGTTGCCCTTCACGTCGACCCAGGAGTCGTCGTAGTGGGCGCCGGTCAGCCCGCTGCCGTCGAAGGTGTTGCCGATGATCTTCGCTCCGGTGGTGCCTTCCTTGATGTCGACGTTCTCGCCGCCGACCCCCGGCCCGATCGTGTTGTTCAGGATCTGGACCTGGTCGCTCTTGTCGGAGAGGTCGCTCGCCGTGCCGACGTAGACGCCCTCGCCCATGCCGCGGCCGTCGTGCCCGGTGTCATAGATCCGTGAGTTCTTGATGACGCCGTTCTTGCTGGACTTGCGGAAGTGGACGCCCTCCATGTCCAGGTCGTGCACGGTCACCGAGTCGATCACGACTCCGGTGGCGGTGTCGGCCATGATGCCCTTCTGGCCGCCGGTGACCGTGATGCCCTGCACGGTCCAGTAGGAGGCGCCGTCGAGGTGCAGCCCGTAGCCGCCGCCGGCGGTGAGGACGGCTCCGGCGGAACCGGTGAGGGTGATCCGGGCGGAGGCGGTGCCGGGGACGGTCGCCTTGAAGTTGCCGGTGTACGTGCCATCGGCGAGTCGGATCGTGTCGCCGGGGGACGCGGCGGCGAGGGCGGACTTGAGCTGGGCCGCGGTGCTCACATCGATGACGGCCGCCGCGTCCGCGTCGGTGGCGGAGGCGAGGGCGAGACCGCCGGTGGCGAGTACGGCGGCCAGCAGTGCGGGGAGCGGCGTACGGATGCGCATGGGGGGTGCCTTCCGTCGAAGGAGTTCAAGACGTTCTTGTACATGAATGTGGGGCGAGTGTCTGAACGTGCTGCCCAGTGACGGTAGGGATGGGGTGTGGGCGTGTCAAGGTATGGACCATTGTTCGTGGGGCGTCGGGCGGGGTGAAGAGAGGAAAAAAACAGCGCAATGTGCAAATAACTGACGGTTCGTAATACGCCTTGGTCGGGATGTCGGCAGCCTCAACATCCGGAGGTGAGCGGGGATATGACGCATGCTTCGCACCACTCGCCCGTGGTGCCTGGCGCGAGCCGTCGTGCGCTTCTGCGCGGCATCGGCATCATCGGTGGCGCGGGCGCGATGTTCGCGACGACGAGGTCCTCGGCCTCGCCCCCATCGCCCGGGCGGCCGGCCGTGAACCCGCCCTTCCGCTGTCGCGAACTCGGCGTCCCCATCGAGGTGTTCACCGACATGAATGTCAACGTCCATATCTTTGACGGCAAGGCAGGGGCGAGGGCTCCGGTGCGCCGCCGCACCGCCGGGCACGTCCACTTCGCGGGTGATCACCTCGGCCGCACGGATGCCTGGCGGCACGGCGCGTTCACCTCTGCGCGGAAGGCGGCGACGGCGCTCCACGCCCGTGTTCTCGCATAGGTTCTGGCATGAATCGCCGGGTGACGGGGCACGGTCCGGGAATGCCCGTGCCCTGCCGGACGTTCTGCTCTAGGAACACGAGGAGGAGCGGTAACAGTGCCTGATCCGCAGAGTTTGTACGAATGGGAGCCGAAGGGGCTGGCCGTCGTCGACATGGCGCTCGCCCAGGAGTCGGCCGGCCTGGTCATGCTCTACCACTTCGACGGATACATCGACGCGGGTGAGACGGGCGAGCAGATCGTCGACGGACTGCTCGAAACGCTGCCGCACCAGGTCGTCGCCAGCTTCGACCACGACCGGCTCGTCGACTACCGCGCGCGGCGCCCACTGCTGACCTTCCGGCGCGACCGCTGGGCGGCCTACGAGACCCCGACGCTCGACGTCCGGGTCGTCCAGGACGCCACCGGCGCGCCCTTCCTGCTGCTTTCCGGGCCCGAGCCCGATGTGGAGTGGGAGCGCTTCGCCGCTGCCGTCGAGCAGATCGTCGAGCGCCTCGGTGTCCGCCTGGCGGTGAATTTCCACGGCATCCCGATGGGCGTCCCGCACACCCGTCCCGTCGGCGTGACCCCGCACGGCAACCGCACGGACCTCATGCCCGGCCACCGCAGCCCGTTCGACGAGGCGCAGGTGCCCGGCTCGGCCGAGTCCCTGGTGGAGTACCGGCTGATGGAGGCCGGGCACGACGTCCTGGGCGTCGCCGCCCACGTACCGCACTACGTCGCCCGCTCCGCCTATCCGGACGCGGCGCTCACCGCCCTGGAGTCGATCACGGCCGCCACCGGCCTGGTCCTGCCGACCGTCGCCCACGCGCTGCGCACGGAGGCGCACCGGACCCAGACCGAGATCGACCGGCAGATCGACCAGGGTGACGAGGATCTCGTCTCGCTCGTCGAGGGCCTTGAGCACCAGTACGACGCGGTCGCGGGTTCCGAGACCCGGGGCAATCTGGTCGCCGAGCCGGTCGACCTGCCGTCCGCCGACGAGATCGGCCGCGAATTCGAGCGGTTCCTCGCGGAGCGTGAGGGAGACGCCTGACCGGCCGACGGTTCCTCGCGGAGCGTGAGCAGGACGCCCGACCGGCCGCCCGGTCCGCCCGAACGCCCTTCGTACTAGGCTTCCCGGCATGCTGAAAGTGGGCCTGACCGGTGGGATCGGCGCCGGCAAGAGTGAAGTGTCGCGGCTGCTCGTCGGATACGGAGCGGAGCTGATCGACGCGGACCGGATCGCCCGGGAGGTCGTCGAGCCGGGGACGCCCGGACTCGCCGCCGTCGTCGACGCGTTCGGCGAAGGCATCCTGACCGCCGACGGCACCCTGGACCGGCCAAAGCTCGGCTCGATCGTCTTCTCCGACGCCGACCGGCTCGCCACCCTCAACGCGATCGTCCACCCGCTGGTCGGCGCCCGCTCCGCCGAACTGGAGCGGGCCGCGGGCCCCGACTCGGTCGTCGTCCACGACGTCCCCCTCCTCGCCGAGAACGGCCTCGCGCCGCTCTACGACCTGGTCGTCGTCGTGGACGCCAGTCCGCAGACCCAGCTCGACCGGCTCGTACGGCTGCGCGGCATGACCGAGCCGGAGGCTCGCTCCCGGATGGCTGCACAGGCCACCCGAGAGCAGCGGCGAGCCGTGGCCGATCTGATCATCGACAACGACGGATCGCTGGAAGCGCTGGAGCCGCAGGTCCGCAAGGTCTGGTCGGAGCTGACTCAGCGGGCCGCGGCCGGCTGATCCCCGTGCCGGTCCGGTCCGTGCCGGATCGCTCTTTGTCGGAACACCGGATCGCTCTTTGTCGGAATAGTGGCAGCCGGTCGGACGTTGGGGATCCGATACTGAAGGGAAGGATGCGATCGTGCCCGAGAGGACCCCGGAAACAGATGTCATCGACTTCCGCGCGGCCGAACACCTGCTGGCGGCCCGCGACCCCCGGGGCGCGGTCAAGCTCCTGGACTCGGTGATCGCGGCCCATCCGGAGAACACCGCGGCCCGTCTGCTGCGGGCCCGAGCCTTCTTCGCCGCCGCCCAACTGCGTCCTGCCGAACTCGAATTCGAGCTCGTCCTGGAGCGCGAACCGGACAACGCCTTCGCGCACTTCGCGCTCGCCCGCACCTTCGAGCGCTCGGGCCGCTCCGACCGGGCCGCCCGACACTTCCGGCTTGCCGCCGCACTCGATCCGAACCCCGAGTATCTGAAGGCGGCCCGCTTCCGTACGGAGGACTGACCCCTCCACGCGAAGGGCCGGCCGAGCCCCCGCCCGGCGCGCGTTCGTGCCCGGCACTCGTCAGTGCCCGTACCGGCCGCGCCCGCCGTGATCGGGTTCGTACGGTGGGATGTTGCGGCCCGGCTGGTAGTGCGGTCCCTGGTGGATGTGGTGGATGATCACCGCGATGTCCACCAGGACGAGCAGGAGCAGCAGTCCGCAGGCGGCGGCCCAGCCCGGCCGGCCGGTCAGCGTGAAGGCCGCCAGGCCGAAGACGGCCCAGACCAGCCCCCATAGACTCAGGCAGAGCCGCAGCCGCAGAGGACTGCGGGCAGTCATCGGTTCATTGCCGGTACGCATGGCGATCGCCTCTCCTACCCAGAATGGACCCGCGATGGCCTTTTCGGGGATGTCGATGTCGGATTTCGGATCGAGGGGATCGTGCGTGAACAGCACATCGTGGGGGGACCGCAACGGCCGCAGGGCGAGGGTGCGTGGCTGTCTGCTGGGCGGGGCGATCGGGGACGCCCTGGGAAACCCGGTGGAGTTCCTTTCGCTCGCCGGTATCCGCCGCGCGCACGGTGAACACGGCGTACAGGGGCTTCTCGCGGACGACGAGGGAGTCGTCGGACGTGTCACGGACGATACGCAGATGACCCTCTTCACAGCCGAGGGGCTGATCAGAGCGCATTCCCGGGCGATGTCGAAGGGGATGGGCGGTGCCGAGATCGACACCGTGCGGAACGCCTATCTGCGCTGGCTCGACACCCAGAACCACCCGGCTCCGCCGCCCCGCGGCGGCGACAACCCGGTGCGGACCGGCTGGCTGAGGCAGGAGGCCTGGCTCTACGCGCGCCGGGCCCCCGGGAATGCCTGTCTGACCGGGCTCGCGGCCGGCCATGTACCCGAACCCACGGAAAGGCTCGGTACGCCCGGCCCCGTGAACACCGGGTCCAAGGGCTGCGGCACGGTGATGCGGTCCGCCCCCTTCGGGCTGGTGGGGGAGGACGCCCAGAGGGGCTTCCGGCTCGCCCACTGGTGCGCGCAGATCACGCACGGTCACCCGACCGGTGCGTACGCGGCAGGGGCGTTCGCCGCGATCGTCACCCATCTTCTGGAGGGGGACTCGACGGCGGGCGCGGTCCTGCGGGCCATGGAGCTGTTGGGCCGTCATCCGGGACACGAGGAGACGACGGCGGCTCTGCGCGCGGCCGTCGCCCTGGCTGCCGAGGGCGAACCGACCGCCGAGAAGGTGGAGACGCTGGGCGCGGGATGGGTTGCGGAGGAAGCGCTCGCGATCGCCGTGTACTGCGCCCTGGTGCTGCCGACCGCCGACCGGGTGGCCCAGTCGCTGCTGCTCTCGGTCAACCACTCGGGCGACAGCGACTCCACGGGCGCGATCTGCGGCAATCTGCTCGGAGCCCGTCACGGGGACGTGCACCTTCCGCCGTCCTGGCTGGTGGCGACCGAAGGACGAGCGGTGATCACCGAGGTGGCCGACGATCTGTGCCTGGAGTTCGAGCACGCGGTCGCGTGGCCGGCCGACCGATATCCGGCGTACTGACGAGTGCCCCGCGCGCCGCGTCGCCGACGGTCCGCCGGCGACGCGGGCGGGCTGAGCGGGCGGGCGTGCCGGGAAGCGATGAGTTCTGGACTGCGGACCGGTCTACCTCTTCGTAAGCGACACACTGCGAAGCTTCCCGAGGAGACCAGGATGACCGAGTCCACAGCGGCCCACAACAACCTTGCTGCCACCCCTGGCACCCGCGCCGACACCCGGGCCGGAGGCCGGGGCCGCGGGGCCGTGGCACTGACCGTCGCTCGCGTCGTACTCGCCCTGTTCTTCGGCTTCAGCGCGTTCGCCAAGCTGATCGCCCATGAGACGGCGATCGAGTCCTTCGACCGGATGGGCTGGAATCAGGCGGCGATGTACACCATCGGAGGGCTGGAGATGATGGGGGCCATCGCCCTGTTGATCCCGGTTCTGGCCGGAGTGGCGGCCATGGCCTTCTGCGGACTGATGGCGGGGGCCTCCATCGTCCAGCTGACACTGCTCGACCGGGTGAACGCGATCATGCCGGCCCTGCTCATCGTGCTGCTCGTGCTGATCGCCAGGGAGCGCCGGGACCGTACGGCGGATCTGTTCGCGCTCGTCCGGAGACACGCATAGCGCGTGGTCCGCGTCCGGGCTCCGTGCGCCGTCGGTCAGTGGACCGTGCCGAAGCTGCGCCAGGGGAGGGCGCCGGTCCCGTTGACGTCGGTGAAGGTGGTCGCGAGGTACGTCGAACCCGGCCCGGTGCAGTTGGGCGTGCGGTACAGGATGATGTCGATCAGGGTGCCGTTGATCACTTCCTTGGCGCCCGAGGGAGCGAGCCGGTGGCAGCCCCTCACCGAGGGGCTGTTCACCGTGATCACGGCGTCCCGCTCGGTGGTGTAGGTGACCGGCCCGACCGCGGTCCGGCCGAGGCCGGAACAGCCTGCGACGGTGAGGGTCAGGAGCGCGGTCCCGGCTGCGATGCCGAGGCGGCGGCGCTGGTGGTCGATCACGGGCATGGCAGGTCCTCGTCTGTCTCGTCCGGCTCATCCGTCAGCCCGCCGCGGACCACGCGCCGCGTACGCCACGGAGAACGTGCTGACGCTGGTCACCCTGCCCGCTCCCGGGAGCCCCGGCATCCGGTGCACGGCCGGGCGGGCGACAGCCGGGGCCGGAGACCCTCGGACAATGTTCATATCGGTTGATAGTGGGCATACCGTGGTAATAACAACTGATTCATTCCTGTATTCAGGTGTTCCCGGCTTTCAGGGGGCCGTCATGGTCCAGGAGCTTGTAATCGCGGCAGTGGCGGGGGCTTCGGCAGGTGCGCTGTACCTGATGGCCGCAGCCAAGATCGTCAAGCAGTACGAGCGGGGCGTCGTGCTGAGGCTAGGCAGGCTCCGTGAGGGCGTGCGAGGGCCCGGCTTCACCATGGTGCTTCCCGGTGTCGAGCGGCTGCGCAAGGTCAATATGCAGATCGTGACGATGCCGGTGCCCGCGCAGGACGGGATCACGCGGGACAACGTGACGGTGCGGGTGGACGCGGTCATCTACTTCAAGGTGGTCGACGCGGCGAGTGCGGTGATCCAGGTGGAGGACTACCGGTTCGCGGTGTCGCAGATGGCGCAGACCTCACTGCGGTCGATCATCGGCAAGAGCGATCTGGACGATCTCCTGTCCAACCGCGAGAAGCTGAATCAGGGCCTTGAACTGATGATCGACAGCCCGGCGGTCGGCTGGGGCGTGCAGATCGACCGGGTGGAGATCAAGGACGTCTCGCTGCCGGAGACGATGAAGCGCTCCATGGCCCGGCAGGCGGAGGCCGACCGTGAGCGGCGGGCCCGTGTCATCAACGCGGACGCCGAACTCCAGGCGTCGAAGAAACTCGCCGAGGCGGCGAAGCAGATGTCCTCCCAGCCGGCCGCGCTCCAGTTGCGCCTGCTGCAGACGGTGGTGGCGGTCGCTGCCGAGAAGAACTCCACGCTGGTGCTGCCGTTCCCGGTGGAGTTGCTCCGCTTCCTGGAGAGGGCGCAGCAGCCCGCACAGCAGCTGACGACACAGCCGCAGCAGGCCGTGCAGCCGCCGCAGCAGCCCGCGCAGCCACAGCGTCCGGTCCAGGCGCAACCGCGTCCGCGGCCTCAACCCCGCCGGCCTCAGCCGCCGCCGGCGACTCCGGCGCCCTCGCCGGCGTCCATGCCCGGTGTGACCCCGGCCGCCACGCCCGCGCCGCCCTCCCGCTCCAAGCCGCTCGCCAGGCACTGACTGCCGGAGCGCACTGAGCCCTCGAAGGGCGCCGACGTTCCCCGTCGGGAAGGTCCGCTCTCCGGGCCGACCCGGCCCGCTCTTGAGCCTGCCGGTCCGCTCCCCGGACCGGCAGGCTCGTATCGCCTCTGACGTGCTGGAACGCAGGTGCGCCACCGGTTGTCAGACCCCCCGCCTAGACTCGCAGGAGTCATGAGGATCGAGACGATCAAGAGGATCAGGGCGGGAGGGGAGGGGACCGATGACCACGGCACAACAGCAGTCGGACGCGTCGGCCGTCCGCCTCCTGAGCTGCGCGGCCGTCTTCCTTCCCGCGTCGCTGCCGAGAGACGGACGCGTCGCCTTCTGGGATCCCGACGGCGGCCCGCTCCCGGAGCCCGGTGACTTCTCCGGGTACGCCGCGGATCCCGAGGGATCCGTACCCGACGTGGTCGTGGAGGAGATCACCGTCGTCCGCGGACACGGTCGGGAGAACGGCATCCGTCGGCGTGCGGTGCCCGCCGTCCTGATGCCCGTGGCCGATGCCCTGCCACTGCTGGCCCGCGCCCGGCATCAGCGGTCCGCCCACCCCGCCACCCGCTGCTGGGGCGCCGCCGCGCTCCAGGCGCTCCATCTGGTGGCGCGCGGCAGGCTGCTCCCCGGCCTGACGGGCGAGGACCACGACGCCTGGCGGGCCGGACCGCGCGACGCCGAGGACATCGCCCACCTCCGGGCGATCGCCGCCGCACTGCCCGCCGAGGGGTACGCGGTCCCGCTGCCGGACCGCACACCGCTCCAGGTCCCCGAGCCGGAGTGGCTGATCGGGGCGTTCCTCGACGCGGTCGCCGACACCCTGCCCCGTACACCCGCGGCGGCGTACGCGATGGGGGCGCCCTTCGCGGCCCGTGCGGCCCAGCATCTGCCACAGGCCCGGGACTGGGCCGTCGAGGTCGCAGCCGGGCTCGACGCGGGCGTACGGATCTCGCTGCGCCTCGACCTCTCGGCCTACGAACTCTTCGACACGGCCGATACGTACGACAGCCCCGACGAGTTTGACGACACCGACACCGGCGCAGGCCGGACGGCGGTGGAACCCCGTCGCGGCACGGCGCGGCACGCCGCCGCGGCCGTCACCCAGGTGCACAGCCTGGCCGACCCGACCTATGTCGTCGACGCCGCCGCGCTGTGGAACGGCGGGGCGGGAGAGCCGTTCGGCCCACGCGCCAGGATCGACGCCGTGCTCGCACTGCGCCGTGCCGCCCGTGTCTGGGCACCGCTGGAGCGATTGCTCGACCAGCCGGTGCCCGATGTACTCGCACTCGAAGAGGACGAGCTGTACGAGCTGCTGAGCGATGCCGGAGCCCGGCTGGCGGCGGCCGGGGTCGACGTCCACTGGCCCAGGGAGCTGGCCCGTTCCCTCACCGCCGCAGCCGTCGTGCGGTCCGCCCCCGGCTCGGCCACCGACGGCACCTCGTTCTTCGACGCCGAGCAGCTCTTCTCGTTCGACTGGCAGCTCTCACTGGGCGACGAGCGGCTCACCGAGGCGGAGATGGATGTGCTCGCGGAGGCCCACCGGCCGGTGGTGCGACTGCGGGACCAGTGGGTCGTCGTCGACCCCGCGCTCGTACGCAAGGCGCGGAAGCGAGAGCTGGGCCTGCTCGATCCGGTGGACGCCCTCGCCGTCGCGCTGACCGGCAGCGCCGAGGTCGACGGCGAACAGGTCGACGCGGTGCCCGTCGGGGCACTGGCCGCGCTCCGGGCCCGCATCACCGCCGACGACACCACCATCGCCCCGCCGCCCGGACTCGACGCCACGCTCCGCGACTACCAGCTGCGCGGCCTCGCCTGGCTGGACCGGATGACCTCGCTCGGTCTCGGCGGCTGCCTCGCCGACGACATGGGCCTGGGCAAGACGATCACCCTCATCGCCCTCCATCTGCACCGCGCCCACCCCGCGCCCACCCTGGTGATCTGCCCCGCCTCCCTCCTGGGCAACTGGCACCGGGAGATCAACCGCTTCGCCCCCGGTGTCCCGGTACGCCGCTTCCACGGCGCCGACCGCACCCTCGCCGAACCCGACGGCGGCTTCGTCCTCACCACGTACGGCACGATGCGTTCCAACGCGGCGCAACTCGCCGACCACACCTGGGGGCTGATCGTCGCCGACGAGGCCCAGCACGTGAAGAACCCGCATTCCTCCACGGCGAAGGCGCTGCGCACCATCCCGGCCCCGGCCAGAATCGCCCTCACCGGCACCCCCGTGGAGAACAACCTCTCCGAACTGTGGGCCCTGCTCGACTGGACCACCCCCGGACTGCTGGGCCCTCTCAAGGCGTTCCGGGCCCGCCACGCCCGCATCGTCGAGAGCACCGGGACGGCTGCCGGCCTCGCCAACGACGAAGCGGTCGAACGGCTCTCCCGGCTGGTCCGGCCCTTCCTCCTGCGCCGCAAGAAGTCCGACCCGGGTATCGCCCCCGAACTGCCGCCCAAGACAGAGACCGACCACCCCGTCTTCCTGACGCGCGAGCAGGCCACGCTCTACGAGGCGGCGGTCCGCGAGACGATGGCGTTCATCGAAGCCTCGGAAGGCATCGCCCGGCGCGGTCTGATCATGAAGCTGCTGGCCTCGCTGAAGCAGATCTGCAACCACCCCGCGCAGTACCTGAAGGAGGAGCCGACCCGACTCGACGGCCGTTCGGGAAAGCTCGCCCTGCTCGACGAACTCCTGGATACGATTCTCGCCGAGGACGGCTCGGTCCTCATCTTCACCCAGTACGTGACGATGGCCCGGCTGCTCTCCGCCCACCTCGCCTCGCGCGCCATCCCCTCCCAGCTCCTGCACGGCGGCACGCCGGTGACCGAACGTGAACGGATGGTGGACCGCTTCCAGTCCGGCGAGGTCCCGGTCTTCCTGCTCTCCCTCAAAGCGGCGGGCACCGGACTGAATCTCACCAGGGCCGCCCACGTCATCCACTACGACCGCTGGTGGAACCCGGCCGTCGAGGAACAGGCCACGGACCGGGCGTACCGCATCGGCCAGACGCAACCCGTGCAGGTGCACCGGCTGATCGCGGAAGGCACGGTCGAGGACCGGATCGACGAGCTGTTGCGGGCCAAGCGGGTCCTGGCCGACGCGGTCCTCGGCACCGGGGAGACCGCGCTGACCGAGCTCAGCGACCGTGACCTGGCCGATCTCGTCTCGCTCCGGAGGCCGTCATGAGCCCCCGCCCCCGGTCCCTCGCGCACGACCGTTCCCAGTCCCGGCCGGTCGCCCGGCCACGCCCGGGACCCGACGATCTGCGGCGCACCTTCGAGGCCGTGCCGCCCCGTACCTCCGACGGCGACGAACCCTTCGCGGACAGCTGGTGGGGCCGCGCCTGGGTGGCCGCCCTGGAATCCCTGTCGATGGACGAGGGACGGCTCTCCCGCGGTCGTACGTACGCCGACAGCGGCAAGGTCGCCGCGATCACGGTCACCCCCGGACGGGTCGTCGCCTACGTCCACGGCAGCCGCCCCCGCCCCTACCGCGCCGAACTGCGTCTGCGGCCGCTCGCCGACGCCGACTGGGAGACATTCCTGGACGCGGTCGCCGCCCGTCCCGGTCACCTCGCCGCGCTGCTCGGCAAGGAGATGCCGCACTCGCTCGTCGACACGGCGGCCGAGGCCGGTGTCGCACTGCTGCCCGCCGCGGGCGACCTCGACCCCGGATGTTCCTGCCCCGACCACGGCTGGCCCTGCAAACACGTGGCAGCCCTCTGCTACCAGATGGCCAGACTCCTGGACACCGATCCGTTCGTCCTTCTGCTGCTGCGCGGCCGGGGCGAGCGCGAACTCCTCGAAGACCTGGGCCGTCGCAACGCCGCACACTCCGCCCGGGAACGTCCCTCGGCCCCCGCCACCCCCTCCGTGTCGGCTCGCGAGGCCCTCGCCGACCGGTATCTCCCGCCGCTCCCTGCCCCGCTCCCGCCCCTGCCGCATCCCGGGCAGCCGCCCTCGTACCCGAGTCTGCCCGGCGCCCGTGGCCCGCTCGCCCTGGACCACCTCGCCACGGAGGCGGCCGTCCGTGCGCACACGCTCCTCGTCAGCGGCCTCGACCCGCTCGCCGGCCTCAGCCCCTGGCAGGACGCGGTACGCCTGGCCGCGTCCCGACCTACCGCAGGGCTGACCGCGACCACCCGCGCCCTCTACCGCGAGCTGGCGTACGCCACCGGCCGCACACCCACCGACCTGGCCCGAGCCGTCGCGGCCTGGCGGCAGGGCGGCGCCGAGGGGCTGGCCGTCCTCGAAACCTCCTGGGATCCTCCGGCCGGCCCCTTCGACCGGGCCCGGCCCGCACTGGCAGCCGCCGATTTCCCCCGCTTCCACCCCTGGCGCAACCACCTCACCCACCCCGGTGGCACTCTGCAGCTCCGCTTCGGACACGACGGCCGTTGGTACGGCTACGAATCCGAGCCGGGCGAGGACGACTGGTGGCCCCGCGCCACCCCGGACACCGATCCGGTGGGCGCGCTCATGGAACTGAGCGGAGGCTGACCCCTTCCGGCCATGGCCCGTCCTCGGCCGCGGCACCGTGCCCGACTGCTCCGGCGGCCGGCCTCGGTGGGGGAGTACGGCATCGACGAACTCGCGGGAGGCTCGTACGGCCGTGCGACCCGGGAGCTGGATGACGGGGCCAGGGCGGCGGGCGATGTCAGAAGTCGGCGGTCGCGCGTTCCTCGATCCGGGCCACGGAGTCCTGGGCGTAAGCCTTCTCGTAGGCGTTCCGGATCCGCTCGATCTGGGCGTCGCGCAGGCGGACTTCGGACGCCGGGTAGAGCAGGGTCAGTTCGTAACTGCGCTCCCGTTCGATCACGCCGTGGGAATCGCGCCACTGCCCCCGGCCGTCCTGGATGGTCAGCCCGTTCGGAAAGCGCGGTGTGACCTCCTCGTCGATGAAGGCCAAGAATTGACGATCGGTCACGTGCGGTCCGCCGTCGGGACGTTCGGTGCCGAAGAGCAGCCGGGTCTCGATGTAGGCCTTCCCCCGCACGGCGACGGCCGACGCCGCAGGCTTCGAGGTGGTGGAGGCTTCGTCGCCGAGCGTGGCGTACGCGGCAGGGGTGCCCACGGCCAGTACGGCCAAGGCGGCGGTGGTGGTGAGCGCGCTGGGCCGCTTGGGGCCGGTGAGACCCTTCGTGCGAGTGAGGCGGGGGAGACGAGGCACGGCGGGGACCTTTCTGCGGAGTCTGGGAGGGCGGAGGACGGAGGGCGGGAGCGCGGAGTTCGCGTCGGTCCGCGGCGTGGACACATCGACGCCTGGACATGCGGGGCCACTGTGGCAAGCGGTCCCCGCCGAGCGGCGGCAGGACATGGGCATCCACTGGAAACCACCCGTACGGGTCGCTCGACGGGCTCGCCGAAATCCCGCTGCGGCTCACGGCGCGGACTGTCAGACTCGCCCGCATGACTGAGCGGATCACCCGGATCAATCCGGACCAGCTGCACCCCACGCCCGGCTATCACCACATCACCGTGGTGGAAGCGGGCCGGACCGCGTACCTGGCCGGGCAGTGCCCGCTCGACCGCTCCGGCACACTGGTGGGTCCGGGGGACCTCGACGCGCAGATCGACCAGGTGGTGGCCAACTCCCTCGCCGCTCTGGCCGCCGTGGGCGCCGAACCGTCCCGGGTCGTCCGATCGGTGATCTACGTGGTCAGTGACGACGTCACGGTCCTGGGAGCCGCCTGGCGCGGGCTCACCGGCTCGGCCATCGGGCCCGCGTTCACCACCGCGAGCACGCTGCTCGGCGTCACACGGCTCGGCTTCCGGGGACAGCTGATCGAGCTCGACCTCACCGCGGCGCTGCCCGGCTGAACGTCCGCCCGTGCCGCCCTGTTCGCCGCGGGCGCGGCCGGAGGGGTTCGTCCATGACATGGGCGGTCCGTTCGAAGGACCGGCTCCGCAAAATCCGTTAGTTCTGCGGGACTTGACGTTGATAGGTTCCTCGACGTGGCGAAACTCAATCAGATCATCGCAGTGGAGAAGGGCGTCAAGTCCAAGGCTCACCAGGACCTGACGGCGGCGCATCACGGCCTTCAGAAGACCGGTCTGCTGGCCGGGATCTCCCGGACGTATCAGCCCAAGGACGAGGAGGGCGAGCAGCTGCCGCCCGAGTCGACCCTGGTGCAGATCAAGGCCGAGGACGTGCTGCGGGAGACCGCGACGACCCTGACCCGGCTCTTCGATGTGACCGCCACGAAGGACTGGGCCAACTGCTCGGCCCGCGCGGACGTGAAGGTCGACGGACGGGTGCTCGTGAGCGAGGTGCCGGTGTCGTACCTGCTCTTCCTGGAGAAGCAGCTGACGGACCTCAACACCTTTGTCCGCAAGCTTCCGGTGCTCGACGCCTCCGAGGCCTGGACGCAGGACCCGTCGACGGACTCCTGGAAGACCGAGCCGGTGAAGACCCTCCGTACGAAGAAGGTGCCCCGCAACCATGTGAAGGCGGAGGCCACCGACAAGCATCCGGCGCAGGTCGAGGTGTACTACGAGGACATTCCGATCGGGTACTGGACGACGGTGAAGTTCTCCGGAGCCCTTCCCGCGCGACGGGTCAATGAACTGCTGGACCGGGTGGAGAAGCTCCAGCAGGCCGTGAAGTTCGCCCGCGAGGAGGCCAACGGCATGGACGTCAGCGACCATCGGGTGGGTGATGCGGTATTCGGTTACCTCTTCGGGTGACCGACCATGGATTCCCCGGCCGTTCATTACGGCCGGGGTGCGCGAGGAGCGCAAGCTGAAACTGAGGCTTGTCGTGACGATGCGGTTCCAGTGGAGGTTCGAGCCCTCCCCCCGGCATTCGGTGCGTTCCCCGCACACGGACGGGCCGGGGTAGCCCAATTGGCAGAGGCAGACCGCGATCAATCTCAGACTCTTGCTCCAGACTCAGCATTCGCCACCGATCGCCGAATCAATCGGGCCCGTGCCCATGGGCGTCGAGATGCCGGTTCGACTCCGGCCCGCGGAGCTTCGATCTGCGGTCGTCTAAAGGCAGGACGCGACGACATAAACCTGACACGGGTCCTTAAAAGTGTCGGCGTGCCGCATGGGTGGCATCTACAGGGCTCGGGGGCCGGCTACGCCCCCGGGCCCGCTCCCGCTTCCGCGGGCAGTCCCGCTCACGCCCCCGCGGGCAGCGACACCCCGCGCCCCGCGAAGAAACGCTCGAAGTCGGGCAGCGCAAGCTCCGCGGTCCGCGTCCCGGCCGTCGTGCCGGACGGATTGTGGAAATGGACGCCGGTGCCGTCGACCGTACGGGACGTCAGCAGCACCAGATGCCCGCCCCGCCCCGGAGCGGGCCGCAGCGGATGCCGGATGCCGTAGTGCACCGAGGCCATGACCGTCCGGCCGCCGTCCAGCAGGCCGAGGATCTCCTGCGTCGAGAGATGGCGGTGGACCGTGGCGTCGAGGCCGTGCGCCTCCCGTGCGTACTGCGCGAAGGGGGCGTAGATCAGGCCCCGGATCACCCCTTCCGCGTCCTCGGTGTACGCGCCGTACTTGAGCGCCCCGTCGCGCAGTGCGAACAGGGACGGGGCCCCGGCGCCGAGCGCCATGCGCAGGCAGGTCATACCGCACAGATGTCCCGACCAGCGCGCGTACTCGGCCGGTGATGCCGCGCCCGAATCCGCCCAGGCCGGGTCGGTGGCCGGATCGAGTCCGCCCTCCACGATCGGGCCGACGAGTTCGGGCGAGGCGAACTGGGTGTGGACGGGAACGTGGCAGGCGGGGCAGGTCACCGGGGGCATCCGATCACTGGCGGTATCCGGTCAGGAAGCGGCCGATGCGGCTGATCGCCGCGTCGAGATCGTCAGCGTACGGGAGTGTCAGGATCCGGAAGTGGTCGGGACGCGGCCAGTTGAAGCCCGTGCCCTGCACGACCTGGATCTTCTCCCGCAACAACAGATCCAGGACGAACTTCTCGTCGTCGACGATCCGATGCACCTTCGGGTCGATGCGCGGAAACGCGTACAGCGCGCCCTTCGGCTTCACGCACGACACCCCGGGGATCTCGTTCAGCTTCTCCCAGGCCCGGTTGCGCTGCTCGTAGAGCCTGCCGCCGGGCGCCACCAGTTCCCCGATCGACTGCCGGCCGCCGAGCGCCGCCTGAATGGCGTACTGCGCGGGCGCGTTGGGACACAGACGCATGGAGGCGAGTGTGGTCAGCCCTTCCAGATAGCCGCGGGCGTGCTGCTGCGGCCCGGAGATCACCAGCCAGCCGGAGCGGAAGCCCGCCACGCGGTACGTCTTCGACAGGCCGCTGAAAGTGAGGCAGACCAGGTCGGGAGCGAGGCGCGCCACGCTGTGGTGCTCGGCGTCGTCGTAGAGGATCTGGTCGTAGATCTCGTCGGCGAACACCATCAGGCCGTGCCTGCGCGCCAGATCGAGGATTCCTTCGAGGACCTCGCGCGGATAGACCGCGCCGGTCGGGTTGTTCGGATTGATGATCACGACGGCCTTGGTGCGGTCGGTGATCTTCGAGGCCATGTCGGCGAGGTCGGGGTTCCAGTCCGAGGCCTCGTCACAGGTGTAGTGCACGGCCTTGCCGCCCGCGAGGGTGATCACCGCGGTCCACAACGGATAGTCGGGGGACGGGACGAGCACCTCGTCGCCGTCCTCCAGCAGCGCCTGGACGGCCATGGAGATCAGCTCGGAGACGCCGTTGCCGAGGAAGATGTCGTCGACCCCGACGTCCGCCAGCCCCATCGCCTGGTAGCGCTGCGCCACTGCCCGGCGGGCGGACAGGATGCCGCGCGAATCGGTGTAGCCGTGGGCCTGCGGAAGCATCCGGATCATGTCCTGGACGACCTCCTCCGGCGCCTCGAAGCCGAAGAGTGCCGGGTTGCCCGTGTTGAGGCGAAGGACGCTGTGGCCCGCCTCCTCCAGGGCGTTGGCGTGCTCGATGACCGGGCCCCGGATCTCGTAACAGACCTCGTCGAGCTTGCTGGACTGCCGGAATTCCATGCGGTGGCCTCCCCGACCTGATTGCGATACTTGGTTTTACCAAGCTCGGGCTTGGAAAGTCCAACAACATGTCTAGACTGCGTCGCATGCCACGTCAGCCACAGTCACCGACCCGCCCGGCCCGCCGCCGGAGTTACGACCAGTTCTGCGCCACCGCGCGCTCCCTCGACTCCGTGGGCGACCGGTGGACCCTGCTGATCGTCCGTGAACTGCTGGCGGGCCCCCGCCGCTACACCGACCTCCATGCCGACCTGCCGGGTGTCAGCACGGACGTCCTCGCCTCCCGGCTCAAGGACATGGAGCAGAGCGGACTGGTCACCCGCCGCCGGCTTCCGCCGCCCGCCGCGGCCACGGTGTACGAGTTGACGGAGCGCGGCCACGGGCTGCTGCCCGTGCTCGCCGCACTCGCCGAGTGGGGCGCGCCCGCGCTCACCGACCGGCGGCCCACGGACGCGGTGCGGGCGCACTGGTTCGCGCTTCTGCTGCTGCGCGCGCTGGACGGGCTGACCCATCCGGGAATCGTCGAAGTCCAGCTGGACGAGGGCGAGTTCCATGTGCGCACAGGTGGGGCCGAGGCCGGTGCCGCTGTGTACGGGGACGGTCCGGCCGCCCATGCCGATGTCCGTATCGCGCTCGACGTGGAGGCCTGCCTTGCGCTGGGGCGGGGTGAGCTGACGTTCGCCCGGGCCGTCGAGGACGGACGTGTCGAGGTGTCGGGCGACGGACCGCTCGCCACCGAACTGCGTGGCGGGTGACCGCCGGATCAGGGAGGGTTCCGCGGATCAACTCAGGGGTAGCGTTGGGGCGTTCGGAAGGTCCTGGACGCTTCCGGGGACGCTGAGGCAGAGGAGTCGCACATGAGGGTCGGCGGACAGCGGGGGAGCCGAGTACTGCGGATGAGGCAGGGGCGACTCGCCAAGGCTCTGGTCGTGGGCGGCTGTGTGGCCGCGCTCGGCTTCGTGCCGTCGGCGGCCGTCGCGACACCCGGCAGCGGGGTGAGCGGCACCGTGCTCGCGCAGGGCACATCGGCGGGGAAACTGAAGGTGAAGACCCCGAACGGCCGTACGGATGTGACCTTTCGGACCATCACCGTCGAGCCGGGCGGCTCCACCGGCTGGCACACCCACAGCGGACAGCTGATCGCCGTCGTCAAGTCCGGGACGCTGACGCGCACTCTGGACGACTGCTCGGTCGAGGTGACACCGGCGGGCTCGTCCTTCATCGAGCCGTCCGGCACCGGACACCGCCACATCGGACGCAATCTGGGGACCCAGCCCGTCGTGCTCTGGGTGACCTATCTGCTGCCCGAGGGCAGCGCGCTCTCCGACGACGCCGACGCCGTGGACTGCGGCGCGAAGAAGCAGTGAGTACGGGGGCGACGGGAGCGCACGGCCGTGGACGCGGCGAGCCCGGAGGGCGATGTGAAAAGCGTGGATGATCTGGATCCGGCGCGACGCGACGCGTTCGCGCAGGCGCTGCTGCATGCGCTCGCCGCCCACTGCCCCGGCTCGCGCGCGGCGCTGAAGGGCTCGCTCGCCCGTGGAACGGCCGATGCGTACAGCGACATCGACCTCGTCTGGACGGTGCCGGACGACCGCTTCGACGCCTGTGTCGCCGCCGCCGGGGAGGTGCTCGAAGCCGTCCGGCCCCTCGATTCCCTGCGTACGGACCCCGAGTTGCAAAACTCCCGTGAGCGGCGGCTGCTCTTCGCGGCCTTCCGCGGGCTTCCGCTCTTCTGGCGCGTGGACCTGGAGATCGGGGCGGCATCGGCCGCCCGGCCCGCCGACCACGACCGGGACAGCCTCACAGCTGACGATGACGACTGGTCGCGGCCGGCGAGCGCGCTGGCCAACGCGGTCGCCGCGGCAAAGGCCGTACTGCGCGGACAGCCGCAGACGGCCCGGGGCCTGTTGGAGCGCGGCTTCCGGCGCATCGACGCGCCGGACACCGTCACCGGACAGTGGTGCGCCGACATCGGCCGCCTCGCAGAAGCCGCCGCCGACCGCGAACCGGGCCTGCGCCCCCTCGCCGATCGTGTGTTGCGCCTGGCCGGGGATCGCTTGGCGGGGGCCGATGAGGAAGAACGCGGTCGGGCGGACGGCCGGGGCCGACGCACGGGGCAGGGGTGATGATGGTCGCGTGCGATGTGAAGCGATCACCTGGGAGCGGCTGGCCGAAGAGTTCGCCACGCACGCCGACGGTCTGGGACCGGCCGACGCGAGCCCGTGGCTGAAGGTCGCCGTGGACGGCGCTCCGGCGGCCCGTACCGGGGAACTGGCCGGACAGGTCGCGCAGGCGCTGCGGGTCCGTGGACGCGCGGTGCTCGTCGTGTCCACCGAGGGATTCCTGCGGCCCGCGAGCCTACGGTACGAGTACGGCAAACAGGACCCCGACTCGTACTACGGCAGTTGGTTCGACACGGGCGCGCTGTGGCGTGAGGTGTTCGGGCCGCTGGAGGCGGGCGGGAGCGGGCGGGTGCTGCCCGATCTCTGGGATCCGGTGACGGACCGTGCCACGCGCAGTCCGTATCGAGTCCTGCCCGAGGGCGGTGTGCTGGTGGTGCACGGCCCGCTGCTGCTGGGGCACTGGTTCCCGTTCGACCTGAGCGTCCATCTGCGGTTGTCGCCGGGCGCGCTGCGGCGGCGCACCGAGGAGAGTGAGCGGTGGACCCTGCCCGCCTTCGCGCGGTACGAGGACGAGGTGGCGCCCGGCGGCCGCGCGGCCGCGGTCGTCCGGGCCGACGACCCGCTGCACCCCGCCTGGACCGGGTGGCGACGGGAGGAGTAGGGGGCCGGGAGCCGTGGTGCGCAGGGTACGTCATGGACCGGGGCGGCCCCCCACGGTGGTGACCGCCTCCGCCCCCGACCGGCAGCCCGCCGCCACGGCCGAGGCGTCGTCCGCCCCCGACAGCCGGGCCGCGAGGAATCCGCCGGTGAACGCGTCGCCCGCCCCCGTCGAGTCGACGGCGCCGCGCATCCGAACCGCCGGGATGCGCCGGGTCACCGCGCCCGCGGCGGCCAGCAGGGCGCCGTGGGCGCCGAGTGTGACGACCACTCGGGGCACCTGAAGGCTCAGCTCGGCAGCGGCCTCCGCCGGTTCGCGGAGTCCGGTCAGCAGCCGGGCCTCGTCCGCGTTGGGCAGGAGCAGATCCACGCCCTCCACCGAGGCCAGGAACCGGTCGGCGCCCAGCTCGGCGAGGAAGCCGGCCGAAGCCGGGTCGACGCTCACCGTGATCCGCCGCCGCCGGGCCTCCTGCAGGGCGAGCAGGGCCGTGGCCCGGCTCGTCGCGGCGAAGAGCAGGTACCCGGAGAGATGGAGATGGGCGATGCCGTCGAGCATCGACGGCGACCAGTCGTCGGGGGAGAGCCGGAGCACGGCACCGCTGTCGGTGAGGAAGGTGCGCTCGGCGGCGGAATCGACGAGGGCGACGACGGTGGCGGTCGGTATGTCGTCGTCCACGGCCAGCAGGCAACGGACCCCTGCCCTGCGCAGTGCGTCCCGGTGCCAGACCGCGCTGTCGGCGCCGACCCGGGCCAGCAGCCGTACGTCGTGGCAGCCCGAACGTGCCGCCCAGCAGGCGACGTTGGCGCCCGCCCCGCCGGGGAGGGTACGGATCCGGGCCGCGGTGTCCGTGCCGTGGATCAGCGCTCTTCCGTGGCGGGCCACCACGTCGGTGACCACGTCGCCGACGACGAGGAGGCCGCCGTCGGTCATCGGCCGGCCGCCGGGCGGCGGGGCGATGCGGAATCCCGCGCGTCCGGGTGCGTCGCCGTCTCCTGGGCGGTGGCGGCCCACGCCCCGGAGATCCGCGCGGCGAGCGATACGTTCCCGCGCACGGCCGCCAGATTGGCCTCCAGCGAGGCGCCCCCGGTGCCCCGCATCAACCGGTCCAGCAGGAACGGCGTGACGGCCTGGCCCGCGATGCCGAGTTCCCGGCACGCGGCGAGCGCCTCGGCCAGCACACGGTCATGGAGTTCGGGATCCAACTGGTCCTGGACGGATACGGGGTTGGCGACGATCAGCGCCGAGCCGGGGCCTTTGAGCGCGTCCTGGGCACGCATCACCTCCGCGACCTCCTCGGGTGTCCGCACCGTCCAGTCGACCGGTTCGCCCGAACTGTTCAGATAGAAGCCGGGGAAGCGGTCGGTGCCGTAGCCGAGCACTCCGACGCCGAGCGTTTCCAGGCGCTGCAGCGTGGCGGGCACATCCAGGATCGACTTCACCCCCGCGCACACCACGGTGATGCCGGTCCGCGCGAGGAGCCGGAGGTCCGCGGACTCGTCCTGGGTCCGCGTCCATTCCCGGTGCACACCGCCGAGACCGCCGGTCGCGAAGACGCGCAGGCCCGCGTGTGCGGCCAGGAACGCCGTCGCGGACACGGTCGTCGCCCCGCTCGCTCCCGTCGCCAGGGCCGGTGCGAGGTCCCGGTGGCCCAGCTTCCGCATCGCCGGGTCGGCGGCGACCCGCTCCAACTGGTCCTTGCCCAGACCGATGTGGGCCCGGCCGTCGAGTACGGCGATCGTGGCGGGCACCGCGCCCGCGGACCGTACGAGCTCTTCGAGCTCCTCGGCGACCCGCAGATTGCGGGGGCGCGGCAGACCGTGGGCGATGATCGTCGACTCCAGGGCCACGACGGGGTGGTGCGTGGCGAGGGCGGCCCGGACCTCGTTGGAGAGGACGGGGGCGTAGGAGGACTGCGCGCCGTGCGACGCATTGAATGACATGTCCACATCCCTGTCGCGGGTGCGCCGACCTCAAACGTGCGGCCGGGACACCGGCCGGAAAGCCCACCGTCCGGCAGGGTTTCCCGGTCCTGGTGCCGAGCGACCTCGAAGCGGTCGCTAGGGTGACCGGCCATGACCACATTTGATCAAGCTCCCGCCTCGTTTGCCGTCCACATTCCCGACGCCGAACTCGAACCGGAACCGCTCGACCCGGCACAGATCGTCTCGGGCGAGCCCGTGGTGACCGGCAAGGTGCTCTGGGAGTCGCCCGACGGCAAGCAGGTGCGCGGGATCTGGCAGATCACGCCCGGCGTGGTCACCGACACGGAGGCCAACGAGCTGTTCGTGGTCGTGAGCGGGCGTGCGACCGTGGTGGTCGAGGGCGGAGCGACGCTGGAGATCGGGCCGGGGGACGCCTGCGTGCTGCGCGAGGGCGATCGTACGACGTGGACCGTGCACGAGACGCTGCGCAAGGCGTATCACATCAGCCTCTGAGCCCTCAGGGTTCGGTGGGCGCAGTCGCTGCTGTCGGTGTGACGGGTGCGGTGGCCGCGTCGGGTGTGACGGGAGCGGCGGGCACGGCCGGTGCGGCCGATCGAGTGAGCACCCGGCGCAGTGCGAGTGCCGCCATCGGGAGAAGCAGGCATGCTGCGACCGCGTTCAGCCAGCCGTAGCTCGCCCGCGCGACGATCACCCCGGCGATCGCGCCGCCGATGCCCGCCGCCGTGTTCATGGTCAGGTCCGACAGACCCTGCACGGCGGCACGGGCGGGCTGCGGTACGGAGTCGGTGAGCAGCGCCGAACCGGCGACCAGCCCGGCCGACCAGCCGAGCCCGAGCAGGAACAGGCCTGCCGCGGTCCGACCGTGGCTCGGACCTGCGGTGCCGGCCAGAAGCGCGGCACAGGAGAGCAGTCCGACCGCCAGACCGATCACCGTGAGCCGGCCGAAGCGGTCGGACAGCCAGCCCATCACCGGCGAGAACGCGTACATACCCGCGATGTGGCCGCTGATGACCAGGCCGATGAGCTGGAGACCGGCGCCATGATGGCCCAGATCGACCGGGGTCATCACCATGATCGAGACCATCGCGGTGTGCGAGACGGCCACCGTGACCAGGGCGAGCCGCGCCGTCGCGGACGCCCGGACCGCCGCGATGCCGGCCCGCAGCGAACGGCCCGAGGCGGACTCGTCGTTCTGCGGCGCCAACGCCCGTGCCGTGAGCAGTGGGTCCGGCCTCAGCAGCACCCCGACCACCACGGCGGCCAGCAGGAAGATTCCGGCCGCGAAGAAGAAGGGACCGGCCTTCTCGGATATCGCGGTGCCGCGGAAGACACGTCCCACCGGCGCCGCGATGTTCGGCCCCAGAACCGAACCGATCGTCGTGGCCCAGATGACGGTGGAGATCGCCCGGCCGCGCCGGTCGGGCTCGACCAGATCCGCGGCGGCGAACCGGGCCTGCAGATTGGCCGAGGACCCGGCACCGAACCCGGCCATGCCGAGCAGCAGCAGCGGGAAGCTCTCCACGAGGGTGGACAGGACCACGAGTCCCGCGCCGAGCGCACCGATCAGATACGCCAGTACCAGACCGGGGCGTCGGCCGCGCGAGGTCATCAGCGCCGCGAGCGGCAGTGAAAGCAGTGCGGTACCCGTCACCGACGCGGTCGGGGCCAGACCGGACAGTGCCTCGGAGCCGCTCACCTCCGTGGCCAGGACCGGGGCCAGGGCGATCCCGATGGGCACGCCGAGGCCGCCGAGTATCTGGCTGGCTATGAGTACCGCGGACGTTCTGCGCCGCAGTCGGGGCAGCTCGGCCGCCGTGACCCGGCCGGGTCCGTCGGGGGTGTCAGGTGCGTCGGAGGTGTTGGTCACTGACGCAGTGTGCCAGCCCGCACACGGGTACGAAACCGGGGCGGGGCCCCCGGCCGTCCGACAGGAGCGACGGAGTCGCCGGAGCCCTGATCGGAACGGTGGCGGATCGCCGGGATCCGGATCGAGCAGCGGCAGGTCACCGCGATCCGGATCGGCACAGCGGCGGGGTCAGGAAGCGGCCGGGTCGGAGTGCGGCCGGGTCAGAAGAGCGGCTGGGGAAGCACGCCCTCCAGCGCCAGCAGCTTCCGTTTGGTTTCGCGACCACCGCCGAACCCGCCGAGTCCGCCGTCGCTCTCCACCACGCGATGGCACGGCACGACCACCGGCAGCGGATTGGACCCCATGGCCGCCCCCACCGCCTGGGCCGCCCCCGGCTGCCCCACTCGCTCGGCGAGATCGCCGTATCCGACGACCGTCCCGTACGGCACCCCCGTCGCCAGCTCGCGGAGCACCTGGCGGTTGAAGCCGGACGTCAGCGACCAGTCCAGGTCGAGCGAGAACTCCCGCGACGCGCCCGCGAAGTACTCCGCGAGCTGGCGTATCGGCTCGGCGAGCCGCGCGGAGCCGGGACTCTCCTCCGGCTCCGCACAGAGTCGCGTCCGCAGCTGCTCTACCGCCCTCCTGCGCACCTCGGGACGGGCGTGGAACACCACACTCACCAGGCCCGCGTCGGTCGCGGCGAGCAGCAGCGGGCCGATGTCGCTCTCGACGACGGCCCACTCGACGACCCCGTTGCTGTTCATGGGGACCACCGTACGACCAGCCACTGACAACGCGCCGTGGCGACGGGGGCGGTAGAGCTGTCAGCCCGTGGCCCCGCGCACCACGTCAGGGGTGTTGGTGATGATCCCGTCGACACCGAAGCCCGCCACCCTGGTCGCGTTCGCCGCGTCGTTGACCGTCCAGGTGTTGACCCGAAGCTTCTTGCCGTGTGCGCCCTTCAGTGCGTGCACCGCCTTCACATAGTCGGCGGAGATCGACGTGTACGAGGGGTTGATCTGGTCGGTGAACGCCGCGTACGAGGGCAGATCGGCCACCGCGGGAGTGCCGAGGAAACCGGTGGTGACGTCCGGACGCCGCTGGTGCACCTCCTTCACACTGTCCGCTCCGAAACTCTGGATGACGAGCCTGTTCCTGACGTGGTCGCGGTCGAGCCACCCCTTCTGGCTCAGTACCCGCAGGGTCTCCTTCTCGATGCCCGGGTAGAGCTCCGGGCTCTTGATCTCCAACAGCAGCTTCTGGTGATTGCGTTCGATCCGGTCCAGGTACTGCTTGAGGGTGGGCACCCGGGTTCCGGCGAACTGCGGACCGAACCAGCTGCCCGCGTCCAGCCGGGCGATCTCGGCGGCCGTGAAGTCCTTGACCGCCCACGGTGCGCGGTCCGGGAAGACCTCCTCGACATCGGTGGTCCGCTTCAGATCGGTGTCGTGCACGACCACCAGCACACCGTCCCTGGTGAACTGGACGTCGTTCTCCACCCGGTCGAAGCCCAGGGCGACGGCCTTGTCGACGGCGGCCAGGGTGTTCTCCGGCGCGTAGGCCGAGGCACCCCGGTGGGCGAAGACGACCGGGGCGGCCCCCTTCATGTCCGTGGTCCGGGCGCCGACGGTCCGGATACCCGTGACCGTGCCCGTGTGCCCGGCTGCGGCCCGGCCCGTCGTCTGCGTGTCGGCGGTCGACATCAGCAATGCGCCGGCACCCATGAGGGCGGCGGCTGCGACGACGGCGGTGGCGGTGCGTGCGTACACGTGTACTCCTCGCGTCAGAGTTACGGACGGGCCGAGAGTGGCAGCCACCGCCCAACAAACGACAGGCGAAGGATGGCCACAACGTGAACGCCGCTGTTGAGACCGGGTCACGGGCCGATTTCCTTGTCGATAAAATGCGGCTGATCTGTTTGTCTGCCGGGCCGCGCGCCTTAGGGTCACCCCGAACCCGGGCTTCCGCGAAGGGCGTACGAGCATGCAGGGCACGATCGACGGTTTCAGCTATGGAGCGGTGACGCCCGTCGCGGCCTTCCTCATGGCCTGCCTCGGCGCGGCCCTCGGGCTGCGCTGCACGACCCGTTCGGTGCGCACCGGACGCTCCTTCAGGGCCGGCTGGCTGGCCCTCGGCGCGACCTCCATCGGCTCCGGCATATGGACGATGCACTTCATCGCGATGATGGGCTTCTCCGTCGAAGGGGTCACCATCGGCTACGACAAGCCGATCACCTTCGCCAGCCTCGCGGTCGCGATCGGCATGGTCGCCATCGGCATCTTCATCGTCGGGTACCGGGGCGCCACCCGGATGGCACTGGTGACGGGTGGCACGATCACCGGGCTGGGGGTGGCCACCATGCACTACCTGGGCATGGCCGGAATGCGCCTTGAAGGACAGTTCGAGTACGACACCGTCACCGTGGCCCTCTCCGTCGTCATCGCCGTGGTGGCTGCCACGACCGCGCTCTGGGCAGCCGTCTCCATCCACGGCTTCCTGTCCAGCCTCGGCGCCGCGGTCGTGATGGGCGTCGCGGTGAGCGGCATGCACTACACGGCCATGGCCGCGCTCAGCGTCCATCTGCACCCCGGCGCCCTCGCAGGCCCCGCTTCGGCCGAGGGGCACGGCGCCTCCCTCGTCCCCCTGCTGATCGGCCCCGGCTGCTTCCTGTTCCTGGCCGCGGTGGTCGTGATGTTCGACCCCCTGATGGTGATGGGCACCCCGGACCGGGACGAGCCCGGAGCCGTGAACGGGGCCGGACGCCCCCTCGGGATCCCGGCCCAGCGGCACGTCCCGCGGTTCGGTACACACGCCGATCCGGCGTCGTTCCATTCCCGGCCGCGCGATCCCGCGCCGCCGTCGGAACAGTGACCCCGCTCCGGCACGACGGCTGACCCGGCCCGGTTGTCAGTGGGGGGTCGTACGGTGGTTGCATGCGGCCCGTTTCGAAGATCGAACGTTCGGTGGCGCCTTTCGAGGTCGTCAGTCCCTACCAGCCCAGCGGCGACCAGCCCGCGGCCATCGCCGAGCTGGAGCGACGCATCCGCGCGGACGAGAAGGATGTCGTCCTGCTCGGTGCGACCGGCACCGGCAAGTCGGCGACCACCGCCTGGATGATCGAGAAGCTGCAGCGCCCCACCCTCGTCATGGCGCCGAACAAGACGCTCGCGGCCCAGCTGGCGAACGAGTTCCGCGAGCTGCTCCCCAACAACGCCGTCGAGTACTTCGTCTCGTACTACGACTACTACCAGCCCGAGGCGTACGTCCCGCAGTCGGACACCTACATCGAGAAGGACTCCTCGATCAACGAGGAGGTCGAGCGGCTGCGTCACTCCGCGACGAATTCGCTGCTCACCCGGCGCGATGTCGTCGTGGTCGCCTCCGTCTCCTGCATCTACGGCCTGGGTACGCCCCAGGAGTACGTGGACCGGATGGTCCAGCTCAAGGTCGGCGACGAGATCGACCGCGACCAGCTGCTGCGCCGCTTCGTCGAGATCCAGTACACCCGCAATGACCTCGCGTTCACCCGTGGCACCTTCCGGGTGCGGGGCGACACCATCGAGATCTTCCCGGTCTACGAGGAGCTCGCCGTCCGCATCGAGATGTTCGGTGACGAGATCGAGGCGCTCTCCACCCTCCACCCGCTCACCGGCGAGGTCATCAGCGAGGACCAGTCCCTCCATGTCTTCCCCGCCAGCCACTACGTCGCGGGCCCCGAGCGCATGGAGAAGGCGGTCGACGGCATCGAGCGGGAGCTGGAACAGCGACTCGCCGAGCTGGAGAAACAGGGCAAGATGCTGGAGGCCCAGCGGCTGCGGATGCGCACCACGTACGACATCGAGATGCTCCGGCAGATCGGCACCTGCTCCGGTGTCGAGAACTACTCGATGCACTTCGACGGGCGCTCGCCCGGCACCGCCCCCAACACCCTCCTCGACTACTTCCCCGAGGACTTCCTCCTCGTCCTCGACGAGTCGCACGTCACCGTGCCGCAGATCGGCGCGATGTACGAGGGCGACGCCTCCCGCAAGCGCACCCTCGTGGACCACGGCTTCCGGCTCCCCTCCGCGCTCGACAACCGCCCGCTGAAGTGGGAGGAGTTCCTCGGCCGGATCGACCAGACCGTCTATCTCTCCGCCACGCCGGGAAAGTACGAGCTGTCCAGGGGCGACGGCTTCGTGGAGCAGATCATCCGTCCCACCGGTCTCGTCGACCCGGAGGTCGTGGTCAAGCCCACCGAGGGCCAGATCGACGATCTGGTGCACGAGATCCGCAAGCGCGCGGAGAAGGACGAGCGGGTCCTGGTCACCACTCTCACCAAGAAGATGGCCGAGGACCTCACCGACTACTTCCTGGAGCTCGGCATCCAGGTCCGCTATCTGCACAGCGACGTCGACACACTGCGCCGCATCGAGCTGCTGCGGGAGCTGCGCTCCGGCGAGTACGACGTACTGGTCGGCATCAACCTCCTGCGCGAGGGCCTGGACCTGCCCGAGGTGTCGCTCGTCGCCATCCTCGACGCGGACAAGCAGGGCTTCCTGCGCTCCGGGACGTCCCTGATCCAGACCATCGGGCGCGCCGCCCGAAACGTGTCGGGGCAGGTCCATATGTACGCGGACAAGATCACTCCGGCGATGGCACAGGCCATCGACGAGACCAACCGCCGTCGCGAGAAGCAGATCGCCTACAACACCGAGCGCGGTCTCGACCCGCAGCCGCTGCGCAAGAAGATCAACGACATCGTCGCGACGATCGCCCGCGAGGAGGTCGACACCGAGCAACTGCTCGGCACCGGCTACCGCCAGGGGAAGGGTGCCAAGGCCCCCGTGCCCACGCTGGGCGCGAAGGCGGCCGGAACCAAGAAGGCCACAACCAGGAAGGCCGGGGCTGCCGGCGCCGTGGTCACCGACCGTCCCGCCACCGAACTCGCCGGGATCATCGAGGAGATGACCGACCGGATGCGGGCGGCCGCAGCGGACCTGCAGTTCGAGGTGGCGGCCCGACTGCGCGACGAGGTCGGTGAGTTGAAGAAGGAGCTGCGGCAGATGCGGGAGGCGGGTCTCGCCTGACCCTGCCACGTCCTGTGTGTTGCAGGACCGACACAAAAACGCCCCGAGCGGCCGCGTCTCCGGCGCGACTGCGTAGGGTGCTGGAAAACCGCGCACGGACGGTCGCGGGGCAAGCGGAGAGGGGACAGCGCGTGACGGTCAACATGACCAAGGGTCAGGCCATCAGCCTGCAGAAGAACGACGGGGGGACCCTGACCGCGGTACGGATGGGGCTCGGCTGGCAGGCGGCGCCACGCCGTGGTCTGTTCGGTTCGCGTACGCGGGAGATCGACCTCGATGCGTCGGCGGTGCTGTTCGCCGACAAGCAGCCGGTCGACGTGGTCTTCTTCCGTCACCTGGTCAGTGACGACGGCTCGGTCAAGCACACCGGTGACAACCTGGTCGGTGGCGCCGGTTCGGGCGGGGACGACGAGGCGATCCTCGTCGACCTGCAGCGGGTGCCGGTCCACATCGACCAGATCGTCTTCACGGTGAACTCCTTCACCGGCCAGACGTTCCAGGAGGTGCAGAACGCCTTCTGCCGCATCGTCGACGAGACCAACGGCCAGGAGCTCGCCCGCTACACGCTGGACGGCGGCGGGCAGTACACCGCCCAGATCATGGCCAAGGTGCACCGCTCGGGGAACGGCTGGCAGATGACCGCCCTCGGCAACCCGGCCAACGGCCGCACCTTCCAGGACCTGATGCCGGCGATCCTGCCGCATCTGTAGGCACGGCCGGACCGACCGGTCGACATCGGTACGCGCAGCTCCCGGCGGCATCGGCCGCCGGGAGCTGCATCACATGGCACCACGCCTCACCGCACCGCGCGGCGGCGACTCATCGAGGGGACAGAGCAATGACGGCCGAGCTGGTCCGAGGGCAGAACCACACCTTGCCCCAGACCCGTCTGGAGATCCGGGTATCGGCCGGCACGCCCGTCGTGGCCGGTGCCACGCTCGGCGACGAGAACGGCACCGTGCACGGCACCGAGTGGATCGCGCACCCGGGGTCGCCCCAGTTGCCCGGGCTCGAAGTGTCCAGGCAGGCCGCAGCCGACCACCGGCTCGCCGTGGACCTCGATGCCCTGTCCGCTTCGGTACACCGGGTCACCGTGCTGCTGGCCCTGCCCACGGGCGTGGGCGGCCCGGCCCGGTTCGGCGCGGTCTCCGCGCCGTTCGTCGCCGTCACCGGCCTCGAAGGCACCGAGATCGCCACCTTCACCCTCACCGGCCTGGACACCGAATCCGCGGTCACCGCACTGGAGCTCTACCGCCGCCAGGGCGCCTGGAAGGTCCGCGCCGTCGGTCAGGGCTACGCGGGCGGCCTCGCCGACATGCTCGCCGACCAGGGCCTGGCCCAGGCGGGCGAGCTGGCCCGCTCGATCCAGGACGCGGTCGCCCGGGGGATGGCCCGCTCGGTCGCTCCGCCCCCGCCGCGCACCCCGGGCGCAGACAGGGCCGGCCACGGCACGGGCTCCGTACCGCCCTCGGACGGCCGCAGGCCTCCCGTCGCACCGACGACGGCGGCACAGCCCTCCCAGCCGCTCGCCGAGCCCACCACTCCGCCGCCCACGGCCGCTACGGGCGGCCCCATCGACTACACGCACCCGCGCCGCCGGACCTCCGCGCCCCCGCCGCCCCCGCCCACCGCGCCGCCCGCCGAGCCGGGCCGACCCGCCCGGCCCGTCGCCGGAGACGCGACCGGTTGGTCCATGGAGGAGCGCCTCTACAACCAGATCTGGGGCATGTTCGAAGACCTGGCCCGCACCACCGCCGCGTACCGCAGCGCCGTGGAGTTCGCCGAGTCCCGCATGGACCAGGAGCTCGACCGGACCCTGTCCGATCCGCGTAACCGGATCGGCGGCGCCGGCGACCGGGCCCGCGAGCAGGCCCGCGCCAAGCGCGACGAGCTGACAGCACGGGCCCGCGAGGTCCTCGACCGGGACCTCGCCCAGCTCGCCGCCGAGTCCGCCGTGGTCGAACCCGCCCTCCCCGCGGCGTTCGCGGGTTGGGACAACCCCGTGTGGCACGCCTACCGCGTCCCCATGGAGATCCCCATGGCGCTGCGCATCGGCGACCTCCATCTGCCCGAGAACACCGGGCTGCGCATCCCGTTGCTGGTCCGGCTCCCTCTGGAGCGCGGGCTCTGGATCGACAGCAGCCGTACGGCGTCCGAGGCCGCGTCCCTCATGGACAGCGCCCAACTGCGCCACCTGGCCATGGAGAACGCGGTCGCGCACGCGGCCCGGCTGCTGGCCGTGTACCCGGCCGACGAGTTCTCCGTCCACGTCATCGACCCCGCGGGTTCGGCGGCCGGAGCCCTCGCGCCCCTGGTCGGATCGGGGGCCCTCGCCGGGCCGCCCGCCACCGGAGCCGGGGGAGTGGCCCCGGTCCTCGCCCAGCTGACCCGGCGCGTCGACCTGGTGCAGATGGCGATCCGGGCCGGCGCCGCCGATTCGCTGCCGCCGGACCTGGACCTGGGCCAGCAACTGCTGATCGTCAACGACTTCCCGCACGGATTCGACGACCGGTCCGTCACCCAGCTGCGCTACCTGGCCGATGAGGGGCCCTCGGTCGGCGTCCATCTCCTGATGGTCGCGGACCGGGCGGATGCCAGTGTGTACGGGCCGGTGCTCGACCCTCTGTGGCGTTCGCTGCTTCGGATCACGCCGGTCGCCGACGACCACCTGGCCGATCCCTGGGTGGGCCACGCCTGGACGTACGAGCCGCTGAGGATGCCGCCCGGCAGCCGGGTCCTCGAACAGGTGCTCGCCAGAGTGTCCGCGGCTCGGCGCCCTCGGCGCCCCTGACGGCTCGGCACCTCTGGGGCGTGACTGCTGCACCTCATCGTCCCTGACCTGCCCTTTTGGGGGATCTTTACCCTTCTCTTTACCTTTCCTTGGTGTTCCCTGTACTGTTCTTCGAGCGGAGGGGAGTACTCCCATACGCGGCGTGCCCGTCAGTACGGACTGTGACCGGTCCCGGGGCGCCGGCCCGTGGCGCGCAGCCCGTGCGCCCGGGTGGAAGAGACCTCCGGCAGCGACGACGCTGATCAGTAGCCGTAGCGAACTGCCGGAGGCGCAGTGGACGTTTCATGGACCCTTTGGGTGCTGACCATTCTCGGTCTGTCAGCCCTTGTCGCCGTCGACTTCTTCATCGGGCGCAAGCCCCATGACGTGACGACCAAGGAAGCCGGAATCTGGACGATCGTCTGGATCGCGCTGGCCGTGCTCTTCGGACTCGGTCTGCTGGTGTTCGGCGAGAGCCAGGCCTCGGGCGAGTTCTTCGCCGGCTTCATCACCGAGAAGTCGCTCAGCGTCGACAACCTCTTCGTCTTCGTCCTGATCATGGCGAAGTTCTCGGTCCCCTTCCACCTCCAGCAACGGGTGCTGCTCGTCGGTGTGCTGATCGCGCTGGTGCTGCGAGCGGTCTTCATCGCCGCCGGCGCGGCCGTCATCGCCAACTTCTCGTGGGTCTTCTACATCTTCGGCGCGTTCCTGATCTACACCGCCTGGAAGCTCATCCAGGAGGCGCGGGCCGACGAGGACGAGGAGGAGTTCGAGGAGAACCGCCTTCTCAAGACGATCGAGCGCCGCTTCGGCGTCGCCGACCGATACCACGGCACCAAGCTCTTCATCCGTAACAACGGCAAGCGCGTCCTGACGCCGCTGATGGTCGTCATGCTCGCCATCGGTACGACCGATGTGCTGTTCGCCCTGGACTCCATCCCCGCGATCTTCGGCCTGACCCAGGACCCGTACATCGTCTTCACCGCCAACGCCTTCGCCCTGATGGGGCTGCGGCAGCTGTACTTCCTGATCGGCGGCCTGCTGAAGAAGCTGGTCCACCTCAGCTACGGTCTCTCGGTCATCCTCGGCTTCATCGGCGTGAAGCTGGTGCTGCACGCACTGCACGAGTCCGGAGTGCACGTTCCCGAGATCTCCATCCCGGTCTCGCTCGGCGTCATCTGCGGCGTGCTGGTGATCACCACGATCACCAGCCTCGTCGCCAACAAGAAGCGGGAGCGGGCCGAGGCGGCCGCGGAAGCGGACGGGCCCGCGGACCGGGGTTCCAGCATCGACGCCTGATCGGGGCGGACGGGAACCGGCACCGGCCGGGTGGGGCGACCACGCGTCGCCCGACCCGGCCGGTGCTCGTACGGATGGAGAGCCCCCGGTCCGGGGGCGGTGGTCCATCGGCGGCGCTCAACTCCCGCACGGGCCCGTCGGCCGCGGTACGGCTGCCGTCACCAGCCGCGGGCGCGCCACTGCGGCAGCTGCGGACGCTCGTCGCCGAGCGTGGTGTCGTGACCGTGGCCCGGATAGACCCAGGTCTCGTCGGGCAACTGGTCGAAGAGCTTGGTCTCCACATCGTGGAGCAGATGCGCGAAGGCTTCGGGGTCCTGGTGGGTGTTGCCGACCCCGCCCGGGAACTGGCGAGGCGTCTACAACCGGCTGCGGGTGTGGGAACACCAAAGCGGGGCCGGCCCTTTTCAGGGCGGCCCCGCTTGTACGAGGGCCTCGGGGAACATCGGACAGCCGTTCGCGCTGAGAATGATCACGGGGCGTGTCTGCCCTCTGGGCGGCGTGTCAGGAGCCGCAGGGCACCGCTGAGCCTCGCGCCCGATGCAGCCCCGAGCATCACTCAGCGCTACATGTCCGTTTGCCGTAGCAATACGAGGACAGGGCCGAGTCCGGAGAACACCTTCCGGGTGCCGCTGCGGTGACGAGCCGTTGTTCCGCGTGTACTTCACCGAAGTGGCCGGACTCCGGGCTCCGGTAGGTCTACGCGGGCGGCTCGATCGTTACCGGTTCGCCAAGATCGTAGAAGCGCTGTGTGGTCGTGGTCATCACGCCGCCTGCTCTGGATTCGGCCTGCCCGCCGTAAGGCGTGAAGTCGTCCCCGAACCACAGGATGTGCTCCCGCACGTCCGCGCCCAGGAACGTGTACGGCTTCTTGTTCACGATCCGCCACGCCTCGACGTCCTCCCCATTGTCCAGGGAGATCACGGGCCTTTCCCGCTCCACGGTCCACTCCGGCGCCGACGCGATCATCTGGGCTGTCACCGCCGGATCAGCGAGCGCGCGATAGAGCTTCCCCGTGGCGGCCACCACCCGCTCCTGCGGGTCGGTGCTGCTCTCGTCCCCCTTGACCCACTTGCCGAGCCCCGGGGTCTTGATCCACTCGTCGTCGCCCTTGAAGACGTATGCGTTCTCCCCCTCCGGTCCCGTCATCGAGCCGGACAGCGAGGGCTCGTCCCCGAAGACGAACTGCGAAGTCCCCGACTCGTCCCCCGACTGCACGGACTCCGTACCCGATCCGTACGCCTTCAACGCGGCCACCAGACACTTCGACAGGGCCGAACCGGCGAAGGTCGCGTCGCCCTTGAGTTGGAGCCCGCCGCACTCGGCCGGGGTGGTGAACGCCGGGGACGACGCCTTCGGGCTGCTGCTCTCGTGCGCGGGCCGGCCGGACGACGATTCTGTCCGCGTCGGCTCGGCCGACCCGTCCGACGAGGAGCATCCGGCCAGGGGGCCGACAGCGAGGAGGGTTCCTATGCACACATACCGGCGCAGGCGTCTGGGTCTCATGTTGTTCGAACTCCACTGGTCACGGATGACCTGCGGCCGCAGGCCTCCTTGGGCTCTCACAGGTGAATCCGCCGCCCCGCGCCCCCAGTGGCAAGGTGTCTGCCCCACGGGCCGCAGCCGCGGACGCTCGTATGCTAACGGTCGGGGCGCCCGCTCCCTCCTGCTTGTCGGACCGTCAGCCGTGCGGGCAGGCACGGTGGCCGCACCTCGGAATCCTTGCGACGAGCAAGCGGTCCTCAGGTCGTTGCCAGAACACGGTCGAGCGCCGCCCGGCCCGCGGGGCCCAGGTCGACTTCCCGCCGGGCACGGCCCAAAGAGCGGCCATCGGTCTGGTGAGTGTCCGGCTGCGGTCAGTCGTCGTCCTCGTCGAGCCCAAGTGTGTCCGGGTTTTGCAGTGGCCTGAGGCCGCCATCGGCCGGGGTGGACGCGGTGAAGCTGTAGCGGCCGAGTACCGATGTTCCCCGAGGCCGTACGAGGTACCGACTTACCAGCCTCGGGCTCTCCACTCCGCCAGGTGCGGGCGTTCCGCACCGAGCGTGGTGTCGTGACCGTGACCCGGGTAGACCCACGTCTCGTCCGGCAGCCGGTCGAAGAGCTTGGTCTCGATGCCGTTCATCAACGACTCGAAGTCCTTCGGAAGTGTTGTCCTCCCAGGACCGCCCGGGAAGAGGCAGTCCCCGGTGAACAGGTGCGGAGCGCCGTGCGGGTCGTCGTAGACCAGCGCGATGGAGCCCGGGGTGTGGCCGACGAGGTGACGGGCGGTCAGGCGGACCCGGCCCACCTGGATCGTGTCGTCGTCGTCGACCAGGACATCGGTCGGGACCGGGATGCCCTCCGCGTCGTACCGCCCGGCGTACGTACGCGCGCCGGTGGCGGCCACCACCTCGCCGAGCGCCTGCCAGTGGTCGCCGTGCCGGTGGGTGGTGACGACGGAGGCGATGCCGTCGTCACCGATCAGCCGCAGCAGGGTCCCGGCCTCGTTGGCCGCGTCGATCAGGAGCTGCTCGTCGGTGGCCCGGCAGCGCAGCAGATAGGCGTTGTTGTCCATCGGGCCGACGGCGACCTTCGAGATCATCAGATCCGTCAACTCGTGCACATCCGCACGACCGCCGACCTTGACCGCTCCGCTGTACGTCATGCGTCTCAGCCTATAGCGGGGGCAGTACGGGGAGGGGGCCGCCTTCGACGGTCAGCGCCGACCCGTCGCGACGCCCGCAGAGCCAGCCGAGCAGCTCGGGGGCCGTAGCGCGGACGGAGACGGGAGCGCCCTCTGCTCCGCCGCCCGTTGTCCACACCCGGCCCTCGTCGTCGGCCACGGCCGTGGACACGACATCGGGGTGACCGCCGAACCGCTCGGCGAGGAAGTCGATCTCCCGGGCGACGAACTCGTCGGAAAGATCCTCCAGCTCGTAACCGATTCCCAGGTCGACATGGTGCAGCTCGACCTCGACGCGGCGGCGGAAGGGGACCCGGGAGGCCGAGTCGGTCACGCCGTTGCGCAGCGTGACCGTGCGGGACCAGTCGGCCGGGGCCGAAGCGGCGGCCGCGAAGCGGGCCGCGCTCTCGGCCAGGTCGGCCAGCTGTCCGGCCCTCGGCCGGGTCGCGTCGCGCTCGATGTCACGGTCGCGGGTTTCGCTGTCTGCGTACATGGGTCGGCCGTGGAGAACATTTACGAGCGCGTCGGCGTTACGAGAGAGGTGCGCAACGACATGGCCCCGGCTCCAGCCCGGCAGACGCGAGGGCCCGGCAAGCGAGGCGTCGTCCAATTTTCCTGTGGCGCTGAGCAGTCGATCAGTCGCTTCACGTAGGGCTTCCAGGTCGTGCGCGTGATCAATCATGAGGCTGAGCCTAGCCTCGCCACTCATTCGGGTGAAGGAGTCCATGGGCGTCCGTAAATCGAATGTGCGTGCTATACGCTCGGAGTCGAAAGCTTCGTACATCGCTGTGGCGCCCCCCATACCCTGGGACAGGGGCTCAGTTCCCCCATTTCTCTCTAGAAAGGTGCGGACCGGCGTGGCCGACCGTCTCATCGTCCGTGGCGCTCGCGAGCACAACCTCAAGAACGTCTCGCTCGACCTTCCCCGCGACTCCCTCATCGTCTTCACCGGGCTTTCCGGGTCGGGCAAGTCGTCTCTCGCGTTCGACACGATTTTCGCCGAGGGCCAGCGACGCTACGTGGAGTCCCTCTCCTCGTACGCCCGCCAGTTCCTCGGCCAGATGGACAAGCCGGACGTCGACTTCATCGAGGGCCTCTCGCCCGCCGTCTCCATCGACCAGAAGTCGACCTCGCGCAACCCGCGCTCGACGGTCGGCACCATCACCGAGGTCTACGACTACCTCCGGCTGCTCTTCGCCCGGATCGGCAAGCCGCACTGCCCCGAGTGCGAGCGGCCCATCTCGCGCCAGTCGCCGCAGGCCATCGTCGACAAGGTGCTCGGTCTGCCCGAGGGCAGCCGTTTCCAGGTGCTCTCGCCCCTGGTGCGCGAACGCAAGGGCGAGTTCGTCGATCTCTTCGCCGATCTGCAGACCAAGGGCTACAGCCGGGCCCGGGTCGACGGCGAGACCGTCCATCTCTCCGAGCCGCCCAAGCTGAAGAAGCAGGAGAAGCACACCATCGAGGTGGTCATCGACCGTCTCACGGTGAAGGACAGTGCCAAGCGCCGGCTGACCGACTCGGTCGAGACCGCGCTCGGGCTCTCCGGCGGCATGGTCGTGCTCGACTTCGTCGACCTCCCCGAGGACGATCCCGAGCGTGAGCGGATGTACTCCGAGCACCTCTACTGCCCGTACGACGACCTCTCCTTCGAGGAGTTGGAGCCGCGCTCCTTCTCCTTCAACTCGCCCTTCGGCGCCTGCCCCGACTGCACGGGTATCGGCACGCGGATGGAGGTCGACCCGGAGCTGATCGTCCCCGACGAGGAGAGGTCGCTCGACGCGGGCGCGATCCACCCCTGGTCGCACGGCCACACCAAGGAGTACTTCGGCCGGCTGATCGGCGCGCTCGCCGAGGCCCTCGGATTCCGTACGGACATCCCGTGGGCCGGGCTGCCGCAGCGCGCCAAGAAGGCCCTGCTCTTCGGCCACAAGATCCAGACCGAGGTCCGTTACCGCAACCGGTACGGGCGCGAGCGCGCCTACACCACGCCCGCCTTCGAGGGGGCGGTGCAGTTCGTCAAGCGGCGGCACTCCGAGGCCGAGAGCGACTCCAGCCGGGAGCGGTTCGAGGGCTACATGCGCGAGGTGCCCTGCCCGACCTGTGAGGGCACCAGGCTCAAGCCCATCGTCCTCGCGGTCACGGTGATGGAGAAGTCCATCGCCGAGGTCTCCGCGATGTCGATCAGCGAGTGCGCCGAGTTCCTCGGCCGGATGAAGCTGAATGCCCGCGACAAGAAGATCGCCGAGCGGGTGCTGAAGGAGGTCAACGAGCGGCTGAGGTTCCTGGTCGACGTCGGTCTCGACTACCTCTCGCTGAACCGCGCGGCAGGCACCCTGTCCGGCGGCGAGGCCCAGCGCATCCGGCTGGCCACCCAGATCGGCTCCGGCCTGGTCGGTGTGCTGTACGTGCTGGACGAACCGTCCATCGGCCTGCACCAGCGGGACAACCACCGGTTGATCGAGACCCTGGTCCGGCTCCGTGACATGGGCAACACGCTCATCGTCGTCGAGCACGACGAGGACACCATCAAGGTCGCCGACTGGGTCGTCGACATCGGCCCCGGCGCCGGTGAGCACGGCGGGAAGGTGGTCCACTCCGGATCGCTCAAGGAACTGCTGGGCAACGACGATTCGATCACCGGCCAGTACCTGAACGGCAAGAAGTCGATCGCGATGCCCGACATCCGGCGCCCCGTCGACCCGGGGCGCAGGCTCACGGTGCACGGGGCCCGCGAGAACAACCTCCAGGACATCGACGTCTCCTTCCCGCTCGGTGTGCTCACGGCCGTCACGGGTGTTTCGGGTTCGGGAAAGTCGACGCTGGTCAACGACATCCTCTACACCCACCTGGCCCGCGAGCTGAACGGCGCGAAGTCGGTCCCCGGGCGGCACACCCGGGTCGACGGGGACGACCAGGTCGACAAGGTGGTCCACGTCGACCAGTCGCCCATCGGCCGTACGCCCCGGTCCAACCCGGCCACGTACACCGGTGTCTTCGACCACGTCCGCAAGCTGTTCGCGGAGACGATGGAGGCGAAGGTGCGCGGCTATCTGCCGGGCCGCTTCTCCTTCAACGTCAAGGGCGGCCGCTGCGAGAACTGCTCCGGCGACGGCACGATCAAGATCGAGATGAACTTCCTGCCGGATGTGTACGTCCCGTGCGAGGTCTGCCACGGAGCGCGCTACAACCGCGAGACCCTGGAGGTCCACTACAAGGGCAAGTCCATCGCCGAGGTGCTGGACATGCCGATCGAGGAGGGCCTGGAGTTCTTCGAGGCCGTCCCGACGATCGCCCGTCACCTGCGTACGCTGCACGAGGTCGGCCTCGGATACGTCAGGCTCGGCCAGTCCGCGCCGACGCTCTCCGGTGGTGAGGCCCAGCGTGTGAAGCTCGCGAGCGAGTTGCAGAAGCGCTCCACCGGCCGCACGGTCTACGTGCTGGACGAGCCGACCACGGGTCTGCACTTCGAGGACATCAGCAAGCTCATCAAGGTGCTCTCCGGGCTGGTCGACAAGGGGAACTCGGTGATCGTCATCGAGCACAACCTCGATGTGGTCAAGACCGCGGACTGGGTCATCGACATGGGCCCCGAAGGAGGCAACGGCGGGGGTCTGGTCGTCGCCGAGGGGACACCGGAGCAGGTCGCCGGGGTTCCGGCCAGCCACACCGGCAAGTTCCTCCAGGGCATCCTGGACCCGGACCGGGTGAGCGAAGCCGCGGTGCCCGCGGCCCGCAAGCCGGTGCGGAACGTGGCGGCGAAGAAGGCCGTCGCCGCGAAGTCGGCCCCGGCCAGGAAGACGGCCACGGCCAGGACGAGCGCGGGCCAGGCCGCCAAGTCCGCCACTGCCAGGACCACCAAGACGGCAGCGGCGAAGAAGCCCGCTGCCAAGAAGACGACGCGCACGCGCAAGGCCTGAGGCCCGCGTACGGGCGGCGGCCCCGGAATCCGGGGCCGCCGCTTTCGTCGGCACGGGGGTGTCCCGCCGGTGCTCGTTGTTGCGGCCGAGCGCCCCACCCCCTCCGATCCGAGGCATGTGCACCCTCCTCTCCTGACCAGGGACGACCCGTCCGGGGTGGCCCGGCCTACGGGACCCTGGTCCCCGCCGGTATCGTCGGTTCTGTCACCGATGGCTCTGATACTCGCGGTACCTCCGGTATCGGCGTGTCTCAGTCGCCCGCGGTAGCTCTCTGCACCCTGCACCCTCTGACCAGTGGAGACCGCATGCCCGGCCAGCCCGCCGCCCGCCGTACCGTGCTGAAGGGTGCCGCGCTCGCCGGCGCCACCGGGCTGGGAGTCGCCGCCTGCTCGACCGAGTCGAAGCTCGGCCACGCCGTGACGCCGACGCCGACCGCGCCCGTCGAACTCGGCGCGCCGGAAGAGGTTCCGGTCGGCGGATCCAAGCTCTACCGGGACCAGCGGGTCATCGTCAGCTGCCCGGCCAAGGGTCAGTACAAGGCGTTCAGCGCCCAGTGCACCCACGCGGGCTGCCTGCTGAACAAGATCGAGGACAACGTGGGGGAGTGCCCCTGCCACGGCAGCCACTTCGACACGACCACCGGCGAGGCGCTGCACGGCCCGGCGACCGTGCCGCTGCCCGCGGTCCCGGTCCGGCTGGAGGGCGGGAAGCTCATCGCGGGCCCCAAGGCCTGACCTCCGCCGCGAACGGATTCACTCCCAGTCCCAGTCGATGCCGACCATGCCGGGCCGTACCCCCTGCTCCACCAGGTGAACGGTCCGGTGCCGGCCGGTGAGAGCGAGATCCGCACGGGCACCGCGCGGTGCGCCCGCCGAGACCTGGGCGGAGCTCCGGCACCGCACCGGCAGCGCGGCCTCGTGACCGGCGACCGCACCTCCTGACCCGTGCTCCGGGGCGCGCTCCCCCGGTCCGCGCCCCGGAGCACGGCTCCACCGCCGACAGACAGCACTGTCACTGCCCGCAAGTAGGGTGGGACACATGGCAGACCCCTCCAGCTACCGCCCCAAGCCGGGACAGATCCCCGACTCCCCGGGGGTCTACAAATTCCGCGACGAACACCGCCGGGTGATCTACGTCGGCAAGGCCAAGAACCTGCGCCAGCGCCTGGCCAACTACTTCCAGGACCTGGCCGCGCTCCACCCGCGTACGCGCACGATGGTCACCACCGCCGCCTCGGTGGAGTGGACGGTCGTCTCCACGGAGGTCGAGGCGCTCCAGCTGGAGTACTCCTGGATCAAGGAGTTCGACCCCCGGTTCAACGTCAAGTACCGCGACGACAAGAGCTATCCGTATCTCGCGGTCACGCTCAACGAGGAATTCCCGCGGGTCCAGGTCATGCGCGGGGCCAAGAAGAAGGGCGTGCGCTACTTCGGCCCCTACGGGCACGCCTGGGCGATCCGCGAGACGGTCGACCTGATGCTCCGGGTCTTCCCGGTGCGTACATGTTCCGCAGGGGTCTTCAAGAACGCCGCCAGGACCGGCCGCCCGTGCCTCCTCGGCTACATCGGCAAGTGCTCGGCCCCCTGCGTGGGCCGGGTCACCCCCGAGGAGCACCGCGAACTCGCGGTCGACTTCTGCGACTTCATGGCCGGCCGCACCGGTACGTACATCCGCCGCCTGGAGAAGGACATGATGGCGGCGGCCGAGGAGATGGAGTACGAGCGGGCGGCCCGGCTCCGCGACGACGTGGAGGCCCTCAAGCGGGCCATGGAGAAGAGCGCCGTCGTCCTCGCCGACGCCACCGACGCCGACCTGATCGCGGTCGCCGAGGACGAGCTCGAAGCCGCCGTCCAGATCTTCCATGTGCGCGGCGGGCGGGTGCGCGGTCAGCGCGGCTGGGTCACCGACAAGGTCGAGAACGTCGACACCTCCGGCCTGGTCGAGCACGCCCTGCAACAGCTGTACGGCGAGGAGACGGGCGACTCCGTCCCCAAGGAGGTGCTCGTCCCGGCCCTCCCCGAGGACCCCGACTCGATCTCCCAGTGGCTCGCCGACCGCCGGGGCTCCCACGTCAGCCTGCGCATCCCGCAGCGTGGTGACAAGAAGGACCTGATGGCGACGGTCCAGCGCAACGCCCAGCAGGCCCTGGGGCTGCACAAGACCAAGCGCGCCTCGGACCTGACCACCCGCTCCCGCGCCCTGGAGGAGATCGCCGAGGCGCTCGACCTCGACACGGCCCCGCTGCGCATCGAGTGCTTCGACATCTCCCACCTCCAGGGCGACGACGTGGTCGCGTCCATGGTCGTCTTCGAGGACGGACTGGCCCGCAAGAGCGAGTACCGCCGCTTCCAGATCAAGGGCTTCGAGGGCCAGGACGACGTCCGGTCGATGCACGAGGTGATCGGCCGCCGTTTCAAGCGCTACCTCCAGGAGAAGGAGCGGACGGGGGAGTGGGAGGAGACCCCCGCTCCGACCGGTCCCGTCCCGGCCGCCGGAGGCGACACGGTCGCTCTCACGGGGGCCGCACGGGGCACGGGCACGGCTCTCCTCCCGGCCGTCGCCCCCGGCACGGACACCTCTCCCGGTCCGGGGACCGCACCCACCGGGGAGACCGTCCCCGGACCGGGCACCGGCCCCGTCCCGGACAGCGCCCCGGACCCGGACACCGAGCCCCGTGAGGACGACGGCCGGCCCAAGCGGTTCGCGTATCCGCCGCAGCTCGTCGTGGTCGACGGCGGCCAGCCGCAGGTCGCCGCCGCCAAGCGGGCCCTCGACGAGCTGGGGATCGACGACATCGCCGTCTGCGGCCTCGCCAAGCGCCTCGAAGAGGTCTGGCTGCCCGATGACGACGACCCCGTCGTCCTGCCCCGCTCCAGCGAGGGCCTCTACCTCCTCCAGCGCGTCCGTGACGAGGCCCACCGCTTCGCGATCACGTATCAGCGCGCCAAACGGGCCAAGCGCATCCGGTCCAGCCCCCTGGACGCGGTCGCAGGCCTCGGAGAGACCCGGAAACAGGCGTTGATCAAGCATTTCGGCTCCGTGAAGAAGCTGAGGCAGGCGACAATCGACGAGATCTGCGAGGTTCCGGGGATAGGCCGCAGAACGGCGGAATCAGTGGCTGTCGCCCTGGCCTCGGCCGCCCCGGCCACGCCCGCCGTGAACACGGCGACAGGAGAGATCATCGAAGAGGACGACGGGGGCAGCACGACATGACTGAGCACGAGCACGAACACGAACACGACGTCGAGCAGGAACGCGATGTCGAGCACGACAGCACCGACCGAACAGACGGAGCAGGACACGTGAGTACGGGCACCACCAACGACACGGGCGACGGGAACGCGGCCATCCCCGAGCTGGTGATCATCTCGGGGATGTCGGGCGCCGGACGCAGCACGGCGGCCAAGTGTCTGGAGGACCTCGGCTGGTTCGTCGTCGACAACCTGCCACCCGCCCTGATCCCCACCATGGTCGAGCTCGGCGCCCGCTCGCAGGGCAACGTGGCCCGTATCGCCGTCGTCGTCGACGTGCGTGGCCGCCGCTTCTTCGACAACCTCCGTGACTCCCTCGCCGACCTGGAGGCCAAGCACGTCACCCGGCGGATCGTCTTCCTGGAGTCCTCCGACGACGCCCTGGTCCGCCGCTTCGAATCGGTCCGCCGCCCGCACCCGCTCCAGGGCGACGGCCGGATCGTCGACGGCATCGCCGCCGAGCGCGACCTGCTGCGCGAGCTGCGCGGCGACGCCGACCTGGTGATCGACACCTCCAGCCTCAACGTGCACGAACTGCGCGCCAAGATGGATGCCCAGTTCGCCGGCGACGAGGAGCCGGAGCTGCGCGCCACGGTGATGTCCTTCGGCTTCAAGTACGGCCTGCCGGTCGATGCCGACCTCGTGGTCGACTGCCGCTTCCTGCCCAACCCGCACTGGGTTCCCGAGCTGCGGCCGTTCACCGGGCTCAACGAAGAGGTCTCCGCCTACGTCTTCGACCAGCCCGGCGCCAAGGAATTCCTCAACCAGTACACGGAACTGCTCCAGCTCATCGCCGCCGGGTACCGCCGCGAGGGCAAGCGCTACGTGACGATCGCCGTCGGCTGCACGGGCGGCAAGCACCGCTCCGTGGCCATGTCGGAGAAGCTCGCGGCCAGGCTCGCGACCGAAGGCATCGAGACCGTCCTCGTCCACCGGGACATGGGGCGCGAGTGACCAGCCGTAACCTGCGCCTGCGGCGGCTGCGCAGAGCCACCGCTGCGCTGCCCGGCCGCAAGCGCGGCGCGCAGCCCAAGGTCGTCGCGCTCGGCGGCGGCATGGGGCTGTCCGCGTCACTCGCCGCGCTCCGCCGGATCACCGGCGATCTCACGGCCGTGGTCACCGTCGCCGACGACGGCGGCTCCAGCGGTCGGCTCCGCGAGGAGCTCGGCGTCCTGCCGCCAGGCGACCTGCGCAAGGCGCTCGCCGCCCTGTGCGGTGACGACGACTGGGGCCAGACCTGGGCCCGGGTCATCCAGCACCGTTTCCAGTCCAAGGGCGATCTGCACGAGCACGCGGTCGGCAATCTGCTGATCGTCGCCCTGTGGGAGCAGCTCGGTGACCATGTCCAGGCCCTGGACCTGGTCGGCAAGCTCCTCGGGGCGCACGGCCGGGTGCTGCCCATGTCCGCCGTGCCGCTGGAGCTCCAGGCGCTCGTACGGGGCCACGACCCGGACCGCCCGGACGACGTGGACACGGTGCGCGGCCAGGCCACCGTGGCGCTCACCCCGGGCGAGGTGCAGTCCGTCCATGTCGTCCCGCACGACCCGCCGGCCGTTCCCGAGGCCGTCGCCGCCGTCCTGGACGCCGACTGGGTGGTGCTCGGTCCGGGGTCCTGGTTCTCCTCCGTGATCCCGCATCTGCTCGTCCCGGAACTGCTCGACGCGCTCGTCGAGACCAAGGCCCGCAAGGTCCTCTCGCTCAACCTCGCACCGCAACCCGGCGAAACTGATGGCTTCTCTCCGCAGCGTCATTTGGAGGTTTTGGGACGACACGCCCCTAAACTCGCCATGGACGTGGTGCTGGCCGACGAAGCCGCCGTGCCCGATCGTGAGTCCCTCGCCGACGCCGCCAAGCGGCTCGGCGCCGCGGTCGAGCTGGCGCCGGTGGCCTCACCCGACGGCGTTCCGATCCATGATCCGGAGCTGTTGGCCGCCGCGTACGACCGTATTTTTCGGATGCATGGAAGGATCGGCCCATGGCGATGACGCCCGCGGTGAAGGACGAAATCTCTCGGCTTCCCGTGACCCGGACCTGCTGCAGGAAGGCAGAAGTCTCGGCGATCCTCCGGTTCGCCGGCGGGCTGCACCTGGTGAGCGGTCGGATCGTGATCGAGGCGGAGCTGGACACCGCGATGGCGGCTCGCCGGCTGAAGCGGGACATCCTCGAAATCTTCGGGCACAGCTCGGAGCTGATCGTAATGGCCCCCGGCGGGCTGCGGCGCGGCTCCCGCTATGTCGTCCGGGTGGTGGCGGGAGGCGACCAGCTGGCCCGCCAGACCGGTCTGGTGGACGGTCGCGGCCGGCCCATCCGCGGTCTGCCGCCGCAGGTGGTCTCGGGGGCCACCTGCGATGCCGAGGCCGCCTGGCGCGGGGCCTTCCTGGCCCATGGCTCGCTCACCGAACCGGGCCGCTCCTCCTCGCTGGAGGTGACCTGCCCCGGTCCGGAAGCGGCACTCGCGCTGGTCGGCGCGGCCCGCAGGCTCTCCATCGCGGCGAAGGCCCGTGAGGTGCGAGGGGTGGACCGGGTCGTCGTCCGCGACGGCGACGCGATCGGTGCGCTGCTCACCCGGCTCGGCGCCCATGAGTCGGTGCTGGCCTGGGAGGAGCGGCGGATGCGTCGTGAGGTCCGCGCCACGGCCAACCGGCTCGCCAACTTCGACGACGCCAACCTGCGCCGTTCCGCGCGGGCCGCGGTCGCCGCGGGCGCCCGGGTGGGGCGCGCGCTCGAGATCCTCGGCGAGGAGGTGCCCGAGCACCTCGCGGCGGCCGGACGGCTGCGCATGGAGCACAAGCAGGCCTCCCTGGAGGAGCTGGGCGCGCTCGCCGACCCGCCGCTGACGAAGGACGCGGTCGCCGGCCGGATCCGCCGACTCCTGGCGATGGCCGACAAGCGAGCCCAGGACCTGGGTGTCCCGGGGACGGAATCGACCCTCAGCGAGGAGCTCGCCGACGGACTGGTGGGGTGACCGGCGAAGGCTGTGAAATCGGCCGAATTCAGAACGCCGGGAAATCCCCGGGGCGTTGACGCTCCGTAGTCGTGACTGCGTGTTCGACCGGGCATCCGAAGGCCCGTACTCCTACCGAGGGGTACGGGCCTGCGCGGCTCTTCCGGCCCCGCTCGATGTCACTCCCGCGCCATCGGAGAGGTAGGGTCGGAGGCGGTCGGGGACATCCCATACAACTCGCCGGCGTCGAAAACCGGCGTACCTAACGAGGAGATCGGTTCGTGACGATCCGCGTAGGCATCAACGGCTTTGGCCGCATCGGACGTAACTACTTCCGCGCGCTGCTGGAGCAGGGTGCGGACATCGAGATCGTGGCTGTCAACGACCTGGGTGACACTGCGACCACGGCCCACCTGCTGAAGTACGACACCATTCTGGGTCGTCTGAAGGCGGAGGTCAGCCACACCACCGACACCATCACCGTCGACGGTCACACCATCAAGGTGCTCTCCGAGCGCAACCCGGCCGACATCCCCTGGGGCGAACTGGGCGTCGACATCGTCATCGAGTCGACCGGCATCTTCACCAAGAAGGCCGACGCCGAGAAGCACATCGCCGGCGGTGCCAAGAAGGTCCTCATCTCGGCTCCGGCCAAGGGCGAGGACATCACCATCGTGATGGGTGTCAACCAGGAGAAGTACGACGCGGCCAGCCACCACGTCATCTCCAACGCCTCCTGCACCACCAACTGTGTCGCGCCGATGGCCAAGGTCCTGGACGAGAACTTCGGCATCGTCAAGGGCCTGATGACGACGGTCCACGCCTATACGAACGACCAGCGCATCCTGGACTTCCCGCACTCGGACCTGCGTCGCGCCCGCGCCGCCGCCGAGAACATCATCCCGACCACCACCGGCGCGGCCAAGGCCACCGCCCTGGTGCTCCCGCAGCTGAAGGGCAAGCTGGACGGCATCGCCATGCGCGTCCCGGTGCCGACCGGCTCGGCCACCGACCTGGTCGTGGAGCTGCAGCGCGAGGTCACCAAGGACGAGGTCAACGCCGCGTTCAAGAAGGCCGCCGACGACGGCGACCTCAAGGGCATCCTCTACTACACCGAGGACCCGATCGTGTCCTCGGACATCGTCAGCGACCCGGCGTCCTGCACCTTCGACTCCTCGCTGACGATGGTTCAGGACGGCAAGTCGGTGAAGATCCTCGGCTGGTACGACAACGAGTGGGGTTACTCCAACCGTCTTGTCGACCTGACCGTCTTCGTCGGCAACCAGCTCTGACCTTCGGGTCGGCAGGCATCTCGATGTGAGCACGGGGCTCGAACAGCGCAACGCCGCGCCGTTCGAGCCCCGTTGCATGCTCCCTCGCCCTTCCAAGGAGTCCAGCAAGATGAAGACGATCGACGAACTTCTCGCCGAAGGGGTCACCGGCAAGCGCGTATTCGTCCGCGCCGACCTCAACGTGCCGCTGAGCGGCACCACCATCACCGACGACGGCCGCATCCGCGCCGTCCAGCCGACCGTGGAGAAGCTCGCTGCGGCCGGGGCGCGGGTCATCGTCGCCTCGCACCTGGGTCGTCCCAAGGGGGCTCCGGACCCCGCCTTCTCCCTGGCGCCCGCCGCCGCCCGTCTCGGCGAGCTCCTCGGTGCCGACGTGGCCTTCGCGACCGACACGGTCGGCGAGTCCGCCCGCGCCACGGTCGCCGCGCTCACCGACGGCCGGGTCGCCGTCATCGAGAACCTCCGCTTCAACCCCGGTGAGACCTCCAAGGACGACGCCGAGCGCGGCGCGTTCGCCGACCAGCTCGCCGAGCTCGCCGACGTGTACGTGGGCGACGGCTTCGGAGCCGTGCACCGCAAGCACGCCTCGGTCTTCGATCTTCCGGCCCGGCTGCCGCACGCCGCCGGTGACCTGATCGCCACCGAGGTCGGCGTCCTGAAGAAGCTCACCGAGAACGTCGAGCGCCCCTACGCCGTCGTGCTCGGCGGCTCCAAGGTCTCGGACAAGCTCGGTGTCATCGACCACCTGCTGGAGCGCGCCGACCGCATTCTCATCGGCGGCGGCATGGCGTACACCTTCCTCAAGGCCCAGGGGCACGAGGTCGGCAGCTCCCTCCTCCAGGAGGACCAGATCCCGGCGGTGCTGGAATACCTCGAGCGCGCCGAGGAGAAGGGCGTGGAGTTCGTGCTCCCCGTCGACGTCGTGGTCTCCGAGCAGTTCCCGGACCTCAAGGCCAAGGCCCCGACGCAGCACCGCACCGTGCCCGCGGACGCCATCCCGGCCGGTTTCATGGGGCTGGACAACGGTCCCGAGACCAACAAGCTGTACGCCTCGAAGCTCGCCGACGCCGTCACCGTCTTCTGGAACGGTCCGATGGGCGTCTTCGAGCACCCTGATTACGCCGAGGGCACCCGGGCCGTCGCCCAGGCCCTCGTCGACTCCTCGGGCTTCAGCGTCGTCGGCGGTGGTGACTCCGCCGCCGCCGTCCGCATCCTGGGCTTCGACGAAAACGCATTCGGACACATCTCGACCGGTGGCGGCGCCAGCCTCGAATACCTTGAGGGCAAGACGCTTCCCGGCCTCGCCGCACTGGAGGACTGACCTTTCATGACCACTCGCACCCCGCTGATGGCGGGCAACTGGAAGATGAACCTCAACCACCTTGAGGCCATCGCACACGTCCAGAAGCTCGCCTTCGCCCTGGCCGACAAGGACTACGAAGCCGTCGAGGTCGCCGTCCTGCCGCCCTTCACCGACCTGCGCTCCGTACAGACGCTGGTCGACGGCGACAAGCTGAAGATCAAGTACGGCGCCCAGGACATCTCGGCGCACGACTCCGGCGCGTACACCGGTGAGATCTCCGGCCCGATGCTCGCCAAGCTGAAGTGCACCTACGTCGCCGTCGGCCACAGTGAGCGCCGCCAGTACCACGGCGAGACCGACGAGATCTGCAACAGCAAGGTGAAGGCCGCCTACAAGCACGGCCTGACCCCGATCCTCTGCGTCGGCGAGGAACTGGAGGTCCGTGAAGCGGGCAACCACGTCGCGCACACGCTCGCCCAGGTCGACGGCGGTCTGCGGGACATCCCGGCCGACCAGGCCGAGTCGATCGTGATCGCGTACGAGCCGGTCTGGGCGATCGGGACCGGCAAGGTCTGCGGCGCCGACGACGCCCAGGAGGTCTGCTCGGCGATCCGCGGCCGCCTCGCCGAGCTGTACTCCCAGGAGCTGGCCGACAAGGTCCGCATCCAGTACGGCGGCTCCGTGAAGTCCGGGAACGTCGCCGAGATCATGTCGAAGCCGGATGTGGACGGCGCCCTCGTCGGCGGCGCAGCGCTGGACGCCGACGAGTTCGTCAAGATCGTCCGCTTCCGCGACCAGTGAGTATGCGGTAGCGCGGATCCGTCGTACCCTTGCGGGGGCCGGGGAAGGTGTAGCCTCCCGGCCCCCGTTGTTCGCACATGCAGTCCAGAGGAATTCCGGAAAGTAGGGACCAGCCGTGATTTTGGCGTTCGAGATCGCCCTGATCGTCTTCAGCCTGCTGCTGATGCTGCTGGTGCTGATGCACAAGGGAAAGGGCGGCGGTCTCTCCGACATGTTCGGTGGCGGCATGCAGTCGTCCGTGGGCGGCTCCTCGGTCGCCGAGCGGAACCTGGACCGGATCACTGTGTTCATCGGTCTGGCCTGGTTCGCGTGCATTGTTGTGCTTGGTCTGCTGATCAAGCTGGACAACTGACCCGTCGTACGCGATTCCCGGTGAGGGTGTAACTCCTTTCACTGGACGCGCGTTGGGCCTTACGTAGACTGGGGCATCTTCGAGCACCATCACGCAGGGAGTTACGACCGTGGCAAGTGGCAACGCGATCCGGGGAAGCCGGGTCGGAGCGGGGCCGATGGGGGAGGCCGAGCGTGGCGAGTCCGCGCCACGTCTCCGCATCTCCTTCTGGTGCTCGAACGGGCACGAGACGCAGCCGAGCTTCGCCAGTGACGCGCAGGTACCGGAGACTTGGGACTGTCCGCGCTGTGGTTTCCCGGCAGGTCAGGACCGGGACAGCCCGCCGGACCCGCCGCGCACCGAGCCGTACAAGACACACCTCGCGTACGTACGCGAGCGGCGGAGCGACGCGGACGGCGAGGCCATCCTCGCCGAGGCCCTGGCGAAACTCCGGGGCGAAATCTAGCGCCTCGCACCGGAAGTTCACCGGCCGAGCACCCACAGGGTGCCCGGCCGGACTGCTTTTGCCGTGCCGCAGCTTCCCATCGTCTCGTCAACCCCTCTGATCAATTAAGTTGGAGAGGCAGCGGGGCATCTGCAGGCACGAGAAGAAGTGGGCTGATATCCGGGATGAATACACCTAGCCGAACCAGGCTCAACCAGACGCCCGAATGGAACGCTCTGGGCAAGCACCGTGAGCAGCTCGGGACCACGCATCTGCGGCAGCTCTTCGCGGACAATCCGCAGCGCGGTACCGGATACACCCTCCGGGTCGGCGATCTGTATGTCGACTACTCCAAGCACCTGGTCACCGACGAGACGCTCCGGCTGCTGCGCGAACTGGCCGCGACCACCGGGGTGGCACAGCTGCGGGACGCGATGTTCCGCGGCGAGAAGATCAACACCACCGAGGACCGCGCCGTCCTGCACACCGCGCTGCGCGCCCCGCGCGATGCCGTGATCGAGGTCGACGGCGAGAACGTGGTGCCCGGTGTGCACGCCGTGCTCGACAAGATGGCGTCCTTCTCCGACCGCATCAGGTCGGGCGAGTGGACCGGTCACACCGGCAAGCGCATCAAGAACGTCGTCAACATCGGCATCGGCGGCTCCGACCTCGGTCCCGCCATGGCGTACGAGGTGCTGCGCTCCTTCACGGACCGCTCGCTCACCGTCCGCTTCGTGTCGAACGTCGACGGCGCCGACCTCCACGAGGCCGTGCGCGATCTCGACCCGGCCGAGACGCTCTTCGTCATCGCGTCGAAGACCTTCACCACGATCGAGACCATCACCAACGCCACCTCCGCCCGCGACTGGCTGCTGACCGGCCTGAGGGCCGGTCAGGAAGCGGTCGCCGAGCACTTCGTGGCGCTGTCGACGAACGCCGGCAAGGTTGCGGACTTCGGCATCGACACCGCCAACATGTTCGAGTTCTGGGACTGGGTCGGCGGCCGCTACTCGTACGACTCCGCCATCGGCCTCTCGCTGATGATCGCCATCGGTCCGGACCGGTTCCGCGAGATGCTCGACGGCTTCCACCTCGTCGACGAGCACTTCCGCACCGCCCCCGCCGAAGAGAACGTCCCGCTGCTGCTGGGCCTGTTGGGTGTCTGGTACGGAGCGTTCTTCGACGCCCAGTCGCACGCCGTGCTGCCGTACAGCCACTATCTGTCCAAGTTCACCGCGTACTTGCAGCAGCTGGACATGGAGTCCAACGGCAAGTCCGTGGACCGGGACGGCGAGCCGGTCGACTGGCAGACCGGACCGGTCGTCTGGGGCACCCCCGGCACCAACGGGCAGCACGCCTACTACCAGCTGATCCACCAGGGCACCAAGGTCATCCCGGCCGACTTCATCGGCTTCGCCGAGCCGGTCGCGGACCTGCTGCCCGGCCTGGTCGCCCAGCACGATCTGCTGATGGCCAACTTCTTCGCCCAGACGCAGGCGCTGGCCTTCGGCAAGACGCCGGACGAGGTCCGTGCCGAGGGCGTCGCCGAGGAACTGGTGCCGCACAAGACCTTCAAGGGCAACCACCCGACGACCACGATCCTGGCCGACCGCCTGACCCCGTCCGTCCTCGGCCAGCTGATCGCCCTGTACGAGCACAAGGTCTTCGTCCAGGGCGCCGTCTGGAACATCGACTCCTTCGACCAGTGGGGCGTCGAACTGGGCAAGGTGCTCGCCAAGAGGATCGAGCCGGTGCTGACCGAAGGCCGGGGAGGCGAGGGGCTGGACAGCTCGACCGCCGCACTCGTCGAGGCGTACCGCGCCCGCAGGGGGCGCTGAGCCGATGACCACGGGGGAGCGGACGGTGCGGCTGAGGCCGCCGAACAACACCCTGGACCCGAGGGCCGTCGGCTGGTGGCGGGCCCGGTGGCTGCTGCTGACCGCGGCACCGGTGGTCGTCCTGGCCGTGCTGGGCGCGCTCATCGAGCCCGCCCGGTTCTGGCTGCTGCTGTCCGCCGCGGTCCTCGCGGTCCTCGGCGGCGGCTGCGCCGTCCTCTTCCCCCTCTGGTGGTTCCGCACCCACCGCTGGGAGGTGACCGACGAAGCGGTGTATGTCAGAACCGGCGTGCTGCGTCAGGAGTGGCGGATCGCCCCGATGTCCCGGATCCAGACCGTGGACACCGTGCGCGGCCCGCTCGAACAGCTCTACCGGCTCGCCACGGTCACCGTGACCACCGCGTCGTCCAAGGGCGCGGTGCGGATCGAGGGACTGGGCCATGAGCCGGCGGCCGAGCTGGCCGAGCGGCTGACCCGGATAACCCAGGACATTCCCGGGGACGCCACATGAGCGCCGGGACAACCGTCTTCCCGGCGGCCGACGACGACAGCGCCGACGGCCCCGATGCCGCTGCCGGCTGGCGGCGGCTGGACCGGCGTACGGTCCTCCTCAGCGCACTCCTCGCGGCCGGGGTGGCGGCCGGCGCGGCCGTACCCACCACGCTGGGGCTCTCCGGGCGGTTCGGGTTCGCACCCGCGGTCGCCTGGGTACTGGCCGGTGCCGTCCTGCTGATCGCGGGCGCCGCGGCCGGCGACCATGTGCGGTGGCGCCGCACCCGCTACCGCATCGGCGCCGAACGGGTCGAGCTCCACACCGGGCTGTTCCTGGTCAAGAAGCGCTCACTGGCCCGGCCACGCATCCGCAGCGTCGACCTCACCGCCCACCTGCTGCAACGGGTCCTGGGCCTGGTCACCGTCCGCATCGGCACCGGCGAGCACACCGGCAACGAATCCACCCTGGAACTGGACCCGGTCCCCAGGGCCGAGGGCGAACGGCTCCGCCGCGAACTGCTGGAACGTACAGCCACCGGAGCCCCGGGCACCCATCGCGAGGGCGAGCTCGTCGCCCTCGACCCGCGCTGGATCCGCTACGCACCGGTCTCGTTCGTCGCCCCCGCGCTCGGCGGCGCGGCGGCCGGCGGGGTGATGCAGGTCAGCGACTGGTTCGGGGCGCAGGGACAGGTGATCGACTGGATCGGTGACCGGTTCCGGGACACCTCACTGATCACCATGATCGTGATCCTCGTCGTCGCCGCGGTCGCCGCCGGGGTCGTCGGCGCGCTCGGCCTGTGGGTCGAGATGTGGTGGAGCTACCGGCTGGAGCGCGAACCCGGCGGCACCCTGCGCGTCCGGCGCGGACTGCTGACCTCCCGCTCCGTCTCCATCGAGGAGCGGCGGCTGCGCGGTGTCGACCTCGTCGAACCGCTCGGCGTGCGACTGTTCGGCGCCGCCAGGGTCGACGCGATCACCACCGGGCTCGCCAAGGACGACGAGGAGCAGCACGGCGACCACAACACCCTGCTGCCCGCCGCGCCGCGCCGCGTCGCCGACGCGGTGGCCGCCGACGTCCTGCGCGAGGTCATGTCCCCGACGGGCGCCCCGCTGACCGGACACCCCCGCGCGGCCCGGGGCCGGCGGTTGCGCCGGGCGTGCGGGGCCGTCGTGGCCCCCGTCGCCGTCCTCGTCCTGCTGGGGTTGTCGCTGACACCCGTCCTGCTCGGGATCGCGCTCGCCTGCGCTGTCGTCGGGCTGCCCGTCGGGGTGTTCCTCGCCCGGGACGCGTACCGCGGCCTGGGACACACCGTCCATGGCGACTACCTGGTGGTCCGGTCCGGCACGGTGCGGCGCTCGACCGCCGCCCTGGAGCGGGCCGGTGTCATCGGCTGGACGGTCAGGCAGACGTACTTCCAGCGGCGGGCCGGAGTGCTGAGCCTCACCGCGACGACGGCCGCCGGAGCGGGCGCGTACACGGCGTACGACGCGGACGCGAACGAGGGACTCGACTTCGCCTCCAAGGCCGTTCCGGGCCTGCTGGAGCCCTTCCTGGAGCGCACTCCGCCCGCCGGGTGACCGCGCGGTGCCCGGCCGTGCGTCGGTTCGACGAGCAGAGCCCGCCCGACGCCCTCGGCGCGTGCGGTGCCGGACCGGCCACAGCACTAGCCCCTGCTGAATCCCGCCGCTGAAGCACGCCGCGCCCGTCACGGCGGTCGCACCCGGGCCGTGCCCAGTACGCCGCAGGCCCGGTTCGCTCCGAGGGACGAACCGGGCCTGTGCACAACGGCACTGACGACCGCTCAGGAAGAGGCAGGCGGATACAGCGCGCGTGGCAGCCGTGAGGCCGCCGCCGCGTCCAGCAGCCACAGGGTGCGGCTGCGTCCGTACGCACCGGCCGCCGGGGCCTGGATCTCCCCGGCGCCCGAGAGCGCGATCTCCGCGGCCTCCGCCTTGTCCTCACCCGCGGCGAGCAGCCACACCTCGCGCGCCGCCCGGATCGCGGGCAGCGTGAGCGAGACGCGGGTGGGCGGCGGCTTGGGCGCGCCGTGCACACCGACGACAGTGCGCTCGGTCTCCCGTACCGCGGGCAGCTCCGGGAAGAGCGACGCGACATGCGTGTCCGGACCGACGCCCAGCATCAGGACGTCGAACGTCGGCACCGGGCCGTGGTCCTCGGGGCCGGCCGCGGCGGCCAGTTCAGCGGCGTACGAGGCCGCCGCCGCGTCGGCGTCGCTGCCGCACGGACCGTCCGAGGCGGGCATCGCGTGCACCCGTGACGGGGTCAGCGGCACCGAGTCCAGCAGGGCCTCGCGGGCCTGCGTGACATTGCGCTCCGGATCGCCCTCCGGCAGGAACCGCTCGTCGCCCCACCACAGGTCGAGCCGCGACCAGTCGATCGCGTCCCGGGCGGGCGCGTCGGCGAGGGCGGCCAGCAGGCCGTTGCCGTTGCGCCCGCCGGTGAGGACCACCGAGGCGTAGCCGCGTGCGGCCTGGGCGTCCACGATCCTCGTGATCAGCCGGGCCGCGGCGGCCTGCGCCATCAGCTCCTTGTCGCGGTGCACGACAAGCTGAGGGGCACTCACTTCGCCGCCGCCTTCTTGGCCGCGGTCTTCTTCGCGGCGGCCGGGGCGGCGGCGGGAGCGGGCTCGGACGGCTTCTGCTCCGGTCCGGCGAGCTTCTCCACGCCGAACTTCACCGTCGCCGCATAGGTGTTGTCCGGGTCCAGGCGCCGCAGCTCCTCGGCGAGCAGCTCGGCCGTGTCCCGCCGCTTGAGCGCCACCGCACGGTCCGGCTGGCCCTGCATCGAGAGCGTGGCCAGCGAACCGTCCGGGCGGTCCAGAACGATGACGCCGTTCTTGGTCTCCATCCGCACGGCCGTCAGACCGGGACCGTCGGACAGGGTGCGTGCCACCGGGACCTGGAGGCGGTCCGCGAGCCACATGGCGAGCAGCTCGCAGCTCGGGTTCTCCGACTCGCCCTCGACCGTCGCCGAGGCCACCTCGACCTGCTGCTGGTCGAGCGCGGCCGCCAGCATCGAGCGCCACGGCGTGATGCGGGTCCAGGCCAGATCGGTGTCGCCCGGGGTGTACGACCGGGCGCGCACCGCGAGTTCGTCACCCGGGTGCTCCGATGCGTACGCGTCGGTGATCCGGCGCTGGGCGAGTGCGCCCAGCGGGTCCTTCGCCGGGTCGTCGGGCGCGTCCTCGGGCCACCAGACCACGACCGGGGCGTCCGGCAGCAGCAGCGGCAGGACCACGGACTGGGCGTGGTTGGCCAGCTCGCCGTGGAGGCGCAGGACGACGGTCTCGCCGGTGCCCGCGTCGGAACCGACCCGCACCTCGGCGTCGAGCCGGGCGTCGCGGCGGCTGCGCGGCGAGCGGCTGACCCGCTTGATCACCGCGATGATCCGCGAGGGGTGCTCGCGCGAGGCGTCACCGGCCGACTTGAGCGCGTCGTACGCGTTCTCCTCGTCGGTGACGATGACCAGGGTCAGCACCATGCCGATGGCCGGGGTGCCGATGGCGCGGCGGGCCGACACCAGCGCCTGGTTGATCTTGCTGGAAGTGGTTTCCGTGAGATCGATCTTCATGGCCGGCGCCAGCTCCGTCCGTCTCGTGCAAGCATCTCGTCCGCCTCGGCCGGGCCCCAGGTGCCCGCCGGGTACTGCGCGGGCTTGCCGTGCTTGTCCCAGTACTCCTCGATCGGGTCGAGGATGTTCCAGGAGAGTTCGACCTCCTGGTGCCGGGGGAAGAGGTTGGCGTCGCCGAGCAGCACATCGAGGATGAGCCGCTCGTACGCCTCCGGGCTGGACTCCGTGAAGGACTCGCCGTACGCGAAGTCCATCGTGACGTCCCGCACCTCCATCGAGGTGCCGGGCACCTTGGAGCCGAACCGCACGGTCACGCCCTCGTCCGGCTGGACCCGGATGACCAGGGCGTTGCCGCCCAGCTCCTCCGTCGCGCCGGACTCGAAGGGCAGATACGGGGCGCGCTTGAAGACGACCGCGATCTCCGTGACCCGGCGGCCGAGCCGCTTTCCGGTCCGGAGGTAGAACGGCACGCCCGCCCAGCGGCGGTTGTTGATCGTCAGCTTGATCGCGGCGAAGGTGTCGGTCGTCGACTTGGGGTCGATGCCGTCCTCCTCCAGATAGCCGAGGACCTCCTCGCCGCCCTGCCACGCGTGCGCGTACTGGCCGCGCACCGTGTGCTTGCCCAGGTCCTCCGGCAGCTCCACCGCCGTGAGCACCTTGAGCTTCTCGGCGACCAGGGCCTTCGGGTGGAAGGAGCCGGGCTCCTCCATCGCCGTCAGCGCCAGCAGCTGGAGCAGGTGGTTCTGGATGACGTCACGGGCGGCGCCGATGCCGTCGTAGTAGCCGGCCCGGCCACCGATGCCGATGTCCTCGGCCATCGTGATCTGGACGTGGTCGACGTACGACCTGTTCCAGATCGGCTCGAACATCGTGTTGGCGAATCGCAGCGCCAGGATGTTCTGGACCGTCTCCTTGCCCAGGTAGTGGTCGATCCGGAAGACCTCGTTGGGCGGGAACACGTCGTGGACGATCTGGTTGAGCTCCTGTGCGCTCTTCAGATCGTGACCGAAGGGCTTCTCGATGACGGCACGCCGCCAGGAACCCTCCTTCTGGTCGGCGAGTCCGTGCTTCTTGAGCTGCTGGACGACCTTGGGGAAGAACTTCGGCGGCACGGAGAGGTAGAAGGCGAAGTTGCCGCCCGTGCCCTGTGCCTTGTCGAGGTCCTGGATCGTGGCCTTCAGGGTCTCGAAGGCGTCGTCGTCGTCGAAGTTGCCCTGGACGAAGCGCATCCCCTGGATGAGCTGCTGCCAGACCTCTTCACGGAACGGCGTACGCGCGTGCTGCTTGACGGCGTCGTGGACCTCCTGGGCGAAGTCCTCGTCGTGCCACTCGCGGCGCGCGAAGCCGATGAGGGAGAAGCCCGGCGGCAGCAGGCCGCGGTTGGCCAGGTCGTAGACGGCGGGCATCAGCTTTTTACGGGACAAATCGCCCGTGACGCCAAAGATCACCAGGCCCGACGGTCCCGCGATGCGCGGGAGCCGTCGGTCCTGGGGGTCACGAAGCGGGTTGGCTCCGGGAACACCAGACAAGGTGGTCAGCCCTCCGAAGGAGCGAGGCGCTTGAGCTCCGCCTCGGTCGAGTTGAGCAGGTCGATCCAGGACGCCTCGAACTTCTCGACGCCCTCGTCCTCAAGGAGCTGGACGACGTCGTCGTAGGAGATCCCGAGCTTCGCGACCGCGTCGAGCTCGGCACGGGCCTGCTCGTAGGTGTCGGCGATGGTGTTGCCCGTGATCTGCCCGTGGTCCGCCGTGGCGTCCAAAGTGGCCTCGGGCATGGTGTTCACCGTGCCGGGGGCGACCAGGTCGTCGACGTACAGGGTGTCCTTGTACGCGGGGTCCTTGACACCGGTCGAGGCCCACAGCGGACGCTGCTTGTTGGCCTGCGCCTTGTCCAGGGCGGCCCAGCGCTCCGAGCCGAAGACCTCTTCGTACGCCTGGTAGGCGAGCCGGGCGTTGGCGAGTGCCGCCTTGCCCTTGAGCGCCTTGGCCTCGTCGGTGCCGATCGCGTCGAGACGCTTGTCGATCTCGGTGTCCACGCGGGACACGAAGAAGGAGGCCACCGAGTGGATCTTGGAGAGGTCCAGGCCCGCGGCCTTCGCCTTCTCCAGACCCGCCAGGTAGGCGTCCATGACCTCGCGGTAGCGCTCCAGCGAGAAGATCAGCGTGACGTTGACGCTGATGCCCTTGCCGATGACCTCGGTGATCGCCGGGAGACCGGCCTTCGTCGCCGGGATCTTGATGAGCGTGTTGGGCCGGTCCACCAGCCACGCCAGCTGCTTGGCCTCGGCGACGGTGGCGGCGGTGCGGTGCGCCAGACGCGGGTCGACCTCGATGGAGACCCGGCCGTCCTGGCCGTCCGTGGCGTCGAAGACCGGACGCAGGATGTCCGCCGCATCCCGTACATCGGCCGTCGTGATCATGCGGATGGCCTCGTCGACGGTGACCTTGCGGGTGGCGAGGTCGGTGAGCTGCTGCTCGTAGCCGTCGCCGTGCGAGATCGCCTTCTGGAAGATCGACGGGTTGGTGGTGACGCCCACGACGTGCTGCTCGTCGATCAGCTCGGCGAGGTTGCCCGAGGTGATCCGCTTGCGCGACAGGTCATCGAGCCAGATCGCCACGCCCTCGTCGGAGAGGCGCTTGAGTGCGTCTGTCATGAGAATTGCATCTCCTACTAGTCGTATAACGGCGTCAGCGTGTGGCGGCGGCGAGAGATTCCCGCGCTGCGGCGGCGACGTGCTCGCCGGTGAAGCCGAACTCACGGAAGAGGACCTTGGCGTCGGCCGAGGCACCGAAGTGCTCCAGCGAGACGATCCGGCCAGCGTCCCCCACGTAACGGTGCCAGGTCAGACCGATACCGGCCTCGACCGCGACCCGGGCCTTCACGGACGGCGGCAGAATGCTGTCCTTGTAGGCCTGGTCCTGCTCCTCGAACCACTCGACCGACGGCATCGACACCACCCGGGTCGGGATGCCGGCCGCCTGCAGCTCCTCGCGTGCCTCGACGGCGAGGTGCACCTCGGAGCCCGTGCCGATCAGGAGGACCTGGGCCTCGCCGCCTTCGGCCTCGAAGAGCACGTAGCCGCCCTTCGCCGCGTCCTCGTTCGCCTCGTACGTCGGCACGCCCTGGCGGGTCAGCGCCAGACCGTGCGGGGCCCCCTTGCCGAACACCTTGGTGTAGCGGCGCAGGATCTCGCGCCAGGCGATGGAGGTCTCGTTGGCGTCGGCCGGGCGGACGATGTTCAGGCCCGGGATGGCGCGCAGCGAGGCCAGGTGCTCCACCGGCTGGTGGGTCGGGCCGTCCTCGCCGAGACCGATCGAGTCGTGTGTCCACACGTACGTCACCGGCAGGTGCATCAGTGCGGACAGCCGAACGGCGTTGCGCATGTAGTCGGAGAACACCAGGAACGTGCCGCCGTAGATGCGGGTGTGGCCGTGCAGCGCGATGCCGTTCATGGCCGCGGCCATGGCGTGCTCGCGGATACCGAAGTGGATCGTGCGGCCGTACGGGTCGGCACCGGGCAGCGGGTTGCCCGCCGGGAGGAACGACGACGTCTTGTCGATCGTCGTGTTGTTCGAGCCCGCAAGGTCGGCGGAGCCGCCCCACAGCTCGGGGATGACCTCGCCGAGCGACTGGAGCACCTTGCCGGAGGCGGCGCGGGTGGCGACGCTCTTGCCCGGCTCGAAGACCGGCAGCCTGTCCTCCCAGCCCGTGGGCAGCTCGCCCGCGGAGATCCGGTCGAACTCGGCGGCGCGTTCCGGGTTGGTGGTGCGCCAGGCGGCGAGGGACTTCTCCCACTCGGCCTTGGCCTCACGGCCGCGGTCCAGCGCCTCACGGGTGTGGGAGATGACCTCGTCAGAGACCTCGAAGGACTTCTCCGGGTCGAAGCCGAGGACCTTCTTCGTCGCGGCGACCTCTTCGTCACCGAGCGCCGAGCCGTGCGAGGCCTCGGTGTTCTGGGCGTTCGGGGCGGGCCAGGCGATGATCGAACGGGCCGCGATGAACGAGGGGCGCCCGGTCTCGGCCTTGGCGGCCTGCAGTGCCTCGTACAGACCCGCCGGGTCCAGGTCGCCGCTGGGCAGCTGGTCGACGCGCTGGACGTGCCAGCCGTACGCCTCGTAACGCTTCAGGGTGTCCTCGGAGACCGCGGTCTCCGTGTCGCCCTCGATGGAGATGTGGTTGTCGTCCCACAGCAGGACCAGGTTGCCGAGCTTCTGGTGGCCGGCCAGCGAGGACGCCTCCGCGGAGATGCCCTCCTGGAGGCACCCGTCACCGGCGACGACCCAGACCATGTGGTCGAACGGGGAGGTGCCGGGGGCCGCGTCCGGGTCGAACAGGCCGCGCTCGTAACGGGCGGCCATCGCCATGCCGACGGCGTTGGCGACACCCTGGCCGAGCGGGCCCGTGGTCGTCTCGACGCCGGTGGTGTGGCCGTACTCCGGGTGACCGGGGGTCTTCGAGCCCCAGGTGCGGAAGGCCTTGAGGTCATCGAGTTCCAGGCCGTAGCCGGCCAGGTAGAGCTGGATGTAGAGGGTCAGGCTGCTGTGACCCGCGGAGAGCACGAACCGGTCGCGACCGGTCCACTCCGCGTCGGCGGGGTCGTGCCGCATCACCTTCTGGAAGAGGGTGTACGCGGCGGGAGCCAGGCTCATCGCCGTGCCCGGGTGGCCGTTTCCGACCTTCTGTACGGCGTCGGCGGCAAGGACGCGGACAGTGTCCACGGCCCGCTGGTCCAATTCGGTCCACTGGAGATCTGTGGTGGTCGGCTTGGTGCTCACCCTGAGTCAGGGCTCCTCTCCACTGTTTGAAAACCGGTGACTGTGACCGCACCGGGCGTTGTCGAGCCTACCCCCGTCGGAACACGCATTTTCCGGCTGCTTTCCAGGGTGCAGGCGGCCTGCGGAGTTCGCCTCCCGTATGAGCGCGACGGCTCACTTCTGGGCCCTCCGATGAGCGCGCCCTGTTACCGATGCGCCCTCCGATGAGCGCATCCTCCTACTGATGCGCATCGACGGGCTTGTCCCCTTATTGGCGTTCTCCGCGTCCGTCTCCCCGCTCCCGCGTCACTCCGGCGAGCGCGGGCGCGCCCGCTCCCGGGGCACTTCGACGAGCCGGACGCCGTGCTCCCGCGCCACTTCAACACGACCCCACCCCCGCGAAGGGTGGCCTGTCCGCCAACGTCTACAGTGGTCTGGTTCGCGCAAGTCTTTACCGGGCCCTCACGCCCGGAGCTTGCTGGGATTTCTCTGTCAGGGGTGTGCGTGACGGCCGTCGAGTCCCGACCCGCAGGGGTCGCCTTGACTCCCAGCCCGGGGGGCCACCGCCCGTTCGGGGCCCGTGTCAAGGCATTCGTGGCGCTGACCAAGCCTCGGATCATCGAGCTGTTGCTGATCACCACTGTTCCGGTGATGTTCCTGGCCGCTCAGGGTGTACCCGATCTGTGGCTCGTTCTCACCACCACCATCGGGGGATATCTCTCGGCGGGCGGCGCCAACGCGCTGAACATGTACATCGACCGCGACATCGACGCGTTGATGGACCGTACCTCGCAGCGCCCGCTGGTCACCGGCATGGTGAGCCCACGTGAGTGCCTGGCCTTCGGTATCGCCCTCGCGGCGATCTCCACGGTCTGGTTCGGACTGCTGGTCAACTGGCTGTCGGCGGCGCTGTCGCTCGGCGCGCTGCTCTTCTACGTCGTCGTCTACACGATGCTGCTGAAGCGCCGCACCTCGCAGAACATCGTCTGGGGCGGCATCGCCGGCTGCATGCCGGTCCTCATCGGCTGGTCCGCCGTGACCGACTCGATGTCCTGGGCCGCGGTCATCCTCTTCGCCGTCATCTTCTTCTGGACGCCGCCGCACTACTGGCCGCTGTCGATGAAGGTCAAGGACGACTACGCCAGGGTCGGCGTCCCGATGCTCCCGGTCATCGCCTCCAACCGGGTGGTGGCCCGCCAGATCGTCATCTACAGCTGGGTGATGGTCGCCGTCTCGCTGCTGCTGACCCCGCTCGGCTACACCGGCTGGTTCTACACGGCGGTGGCGCTGCTGACCGGCGGGTTCTGGCTCTGGGAGGCCCATGGCCTGCTCAACCGGGCCAACGCCGGGGTGACCGGCGGGAAGCTCAAGGAGATGCGGCTGTTCCACTGGTCGATCACCTATGTCTCGCTGCTCTTCGTCGCCGTGGCGGTCGACCCCTTCGTGAGGTAGTTCCGCTTCACCGATCACCTGCCGACGGGCGGGGTGCGTGGCCCAGGCCACGCGCCCCGCCCGTCGCACGTCCGTGTACCCATCGGTAGCATCGTGACCATGGCAGAGACGGCAGAGACCCAGGTGGAGAGCGGCAAGCAGGCGGCCCGCGCGGAGCGCAGGGCGGCGAGGCTCGCCAAGCAGATCGGTGCCTTCGCCAAGGCGCACGGCGGCGCGGAGGGTCAGCTCGCCTACATCGGGCAGATGGGCACCCGCATCGTTCTCGTGGGCGAGGACGGCGGCTGGGGCGATCTGGTGGCACCGTCGTACGCGGTCGCCGAGAGCGCCACGCGCAAGGCCGGGATCACGATGCACGAGTCCTTCGACGGCGAGTTCGCCGCGAAGGTCCGCACCGGCCCGTACGAATGGACGCGAATGGCGGGCATCCAGGTGGGCGGCCCCTCCGACAAGGCCTGAGCGAACGGACCCCCCATACGTCGATCGCCGGACGGACCCGCGTACGGGTCCGTCCGGCGATCGACGTATGGGGAGGGCTTCCTGGCGCCCGGAGCTCAGCCCGCCGCGACGGGCTCCGGCTGCTCGGCGGCGGGGCCGGACACCGGGGCGACGGCCACCGGGCGCTCACGCAGCGACAGCAGCACCCGCACGACCGCGATCCACACCAGGCACGAGCCGAGCATGTGCAGGCCGACGAGGATCTCGGGGGTGTCGGTGAAGTACTGGACGTAACCGATGACGCCCTGACTCATCAGCACCAGGAAGAGGTCACGGGCGCGGTGGAGCGGGCCGATGGGCGCGTCCACCGCCTTCAGCACGAACCAGAGAGCCACGGTGAGCGCCACCACGGCCCAGGCCAGATCGGCGTGCAGCTGTGTGATCATCTTCCAGTCGATCGGGATGCGGTGGACGTCGCTGGAGTCACCCGCGTGCCGTCCGGCGCCGGTCACGACCGTGCCGACCGCGACCAGCAGCCCTGTCACGACCGCGAGCAGCCAGGCCAACTGCGACACCGCCTTGCCCACCAGCGGACGCGGCGCGAAGTCCCCCTCGCGGACCCGCTGCCAGGTCACCATCGCCACGGTGAGCAGAGCCGTGGACAGCAGGAAGTGCGCCGCGACGGTGTACGGGTTGAGGCCGACCAGCACCACGATGCCGCCGAGCACCGCGTTGCCCATGACGACCCAGAACTGCGTCCAGCCGAGCCGGGTGAGGCTGTGCCGCCAGGGCTTCGCGGACCGGGCGGCGATGATCGCCCACCCGACGGCCGCGCACAGGACGTACGTCAGCATCCGGTTGCCGAACTCGATGGCGCCGTGGAAACCCATCTCGCTCGTCGCCGTGAGGCTCTCGTCGGTGCACTTGGGCCAGGTCGGGCAGCCGAGGCCGGAGCCGGTCAGCCGCACCGCGCCGCCGGTCACGACGATGAGCACGGCCATGACGACGGCCGACATGGCCGCACGGCGCACCGTACGGGGGGACGGAGTCCATCGCTCGGCGATGAAGAGAAGCGGGTTCCGCGCGGCTTGAGCGACTTCGGCTCGGGTCAGCTTGGGCACGCGCACCATCGTAGGCGGCGGCTTGTGCAAGCTTTCACGAGGGGGACGAGTTACCCCGAACCGGCGACGGAGCGCGCCCGCGGGCTCACTCCCGGCCGAGGCGCCGGCTCACTCCCAGCGGAAGAATTTGGCCGCCGCGCCCAGCCCGAGCACCGCCCACACCGCGAGGACGCCGAGGTCGCCCCACGGCATCGCCGCGCCGTGCTGGAGCACGTCGCGCAGCCCGTCCGACAGGGCCGCGATCGGCAGCAGGCCCAGCGCCGACTGCACGGCGTCCGGGAACTTGTCGAGGGGCACGACGACCCCGCCGCCGACCAGCAGCAGCAGAAAGACCAGATTGGCCGCGGCGAGCGTCGCCTCCGCCTTCAGCGTCCCGGCCATCAGCAGACCGAGCCCGGAGAAGGCCGCGGTGCCGAGCACGAGCAGCAGCAGGACGGCGAAGGGGTTGCCGTGGGGCGACCAGCCCAGCGCGAACGCGATCACCGTGAGCAGCACCACCTGCAGCACCTCGGTGACGAGCACCGCCAGCGTCTTGGCGGCCATCAGCGCCCAGCGGGGCAGCGGCGAGGCGGCCAGCCGCTTGAGCACCCCGTACCGCCGCTCGAAACCGGTGGCGATGGCCTGGCCGGTGAAGGCCGTGGACATCACGGCGAGCGCGAGGACGCCGGGCGTCAGGAAGTCGACCGACCTGCCCTCGCCCGTGTCCACGATGTCGACCGCGCTGAACAGCACCAGCAGCAGCGTCGGGATGATCACGGTCAGCAGCAGCTGCTCCCCGTTGCGCAGCAGCATCCGCGTCTCCAGTGCGGTCTGCGTGGCGATCATGCGGGAGAGCGGGGCGGCGCCCGGCCGCGGGGTGTACGTACCGGCGCTCATGCGCGCAGCTCCTTGCCGGTCAGTTCCAGGAAGACGTCCTCCAGGGTGTGCCGCTCCACGGAGATGCCGGACGGCATCACTCCGTGCTGCGCGCACCAGGAGGTGACGGTGGCCAGCAGTTGCGGGTCGACTTCGCCCGTGATGCGGTACGTGCCCGGGGTGAGCTCCGCCGCCTCCGAGCCGTCGGGCAGTGCCTTCAGGAGGGAACCCAGGTCGAGACGGGGACGGCCGGTGAAGCGCAGAGTGTTCTCGGCGCCGCCGCGGCAGAGCGTCTCGGGGCTGCCCTGGGCGATGACCTTGCCCGCGTCGATGACGGCGACGTCGTCGGCGAGCTCCTCGGCCTCGTCCATGAAGTGGGTGGTCAGAACGATCGACACACCGTCGGCGCGGAGCTCGCGCACGAGGTCCCAGGTGGAGCGGCGGGCCTGCGGATCGAGGCCGGCGGTCGGTTCGTCCAGGAAGACCAGCTCGGGGCGGCCGACGACGGCCATGGCCAGGGCGAGCCGCTGCTGCTGGCCGCCGGAGAGCCGGCGGTAGGTCGTCCGGCCGCAGCCACCGAGGCCGAGGCGCTCGATCAGCGTGTCGACGTCCAGCGGGTGGGCGTGGAGCTTCGCCATGTGCCGGAGCATCTCGTCGGCGCGTGCGCCGGAGTAGACACCACCCGACTGGAGCATCACACCGATCCGGGGGCGGAGCTCCGCGGCGTCGGCGACCGGGTCGAGACCGAGGACCTCCACCGTCCCGCCGTCCGGACGGCGGTACCCCTCGCAGGTTTCGACGGTGGTGGTCTTGCCGGCGCCGTTGGGGCCGAGGACGGCGGTGACGGTGCCGGTGCGTACACACAGGTCGAGGCCGTCCACAGCGGTCTTGGGGCCGTACCGCTTCACCAGGTTCCGGACCTGTACGACGGACTCGCTCTTCATGGCCGGTAAGTGTAGGCAGGAGCGGAAACGGGCCGAGTCGCGGGGCTGAATTAGGTAACCCTAAGTGATGGACCGCACCGTAGATCGTTTCGGACCGTGGTTGTCAGGGCCCGGCGAATTACGCAACAATGGCGTTGTGAAAAACGTTGGCGAGGCTCCGCAGGAGGAACTCGCGACCGGTGAGCGCTCGACGCGCAACCGGGTCGCGCGCTCCATCCTGGACCACGGCCCGTCCACGGTCGCCGATCTGGCGAAGCGCCTCGGCCTCACTCAGGCCGCCGTCCGCCGCCATCTCGACGCCCTTGTCTCCGACGGCGTCGTCGAGGCCCGTGAGCAGCGGGTGTACGGCGCGCGGACCCGGGGCCGACCGGCCAAGGTGTTCGCTCTGACGGACTGCGGGCGCGACGCCTTCGACCAGTCCTACGACAAGCTCGCGGCGGACGCCCTGCGGTGGATCGCCGAGACCTCGGGCGACGAGGCGGTCGTCGCTTTCGCACGGGCCAGGATCGCGGCCCAGTCCGAGGCCTACCGCTCGGTGATCGAGGCCGCCGACCCCGAGGCGCGCACGGAGGCGCTGGCCAAGGCCTTGTCCGCCGACGGGTACGCTGCTACGGCGCGTAGCGCGCCCGGCCCGCAGCAGGGCGAACAGCTGTGCCAGCACCACTGCCCGGTCGCTCATGTCGCCGAGCAGTATCCGCAGCTGTGCGAGGCGGAGACGGAGTTCTTCTCCAGCCTCCTCGGGACGCATGTGCAGCGTCTGGCCACCATTGCCCACGGCGACGGTGTGTGCACGACGTACATTCCGCGCAGCGGCCACTCAGCACCACAGACCATCAATTCAGCATCAGCAAGCACGGCCGGGAGGAACCCCGCATGACGCTCCCTACGGAGACTGCCCACCCTGAGCTCGAGGGTCTGGGCACGTACGAATTCGGCTGGGCCGACTCCGACGCGGCAGGCGCCGCAGCCAAGCGCGGGCTCTCCGAGGAGGTCGTCCGCGACATCTCGGCGAAGAAGAACGAGCCCGAGTGGATGCTGAAGCTGCGCCTCAAGGGCCTCAGGCTCTTCGACAAGAAGCCCATGCCGAACTGGGGCTCGGACCTGTCGGGCATCGACTTCGACAACATCAAGTACTTCGTCCGGTCCACGGAGAAGCAGGCGGAGTCCTGGGAAGACCTGCCCGAGGACATCAAGAACACCTACGACAAGCTCGGCATCCCGGAGGCGGAGAAGCAGCGCCTGGTCGCCGGTGTCGCCGCGCAGTACGAGTCCGAGGTCGTCTACCACCAGATCCGTGAGGACCTGGAGGAGCAGGGCGTCGTCTTCCTGGACACCGACACCGCGCTGAAGGAGCACCCGGAGCTCTTCAAGGAGTACTTCGGCACCGTCATCCCGGTCGGCGACAACAAGTTCGCCTCGCTGAACTCGGCCGTGTGGTCCGGCGGCTCGTTCATCTACGTGCCCAAGGGTGTCCACGTCGACATCCCGCTGCAGGCCTACTTCCGCATCAACACGGAGAACATGGGCCAGTTCGAGCGGACGCTGATCATCGTCGACGAGGACGCCTACGTCCACTACGTCGAGGGCTGCACCGCCCCGATCTACTCCTCCGACTCGCTGCACTCCGCGGTCGTCGAGATCATCGTGAAGAAGGGCGGCCGCTGCCGCTACACGACGATCCAGAACTGGTCGAACAACGTCTACAACCTGGTCACCAAGCGCGCCGTGGCCTACGAGGGCGCGACCATGGAGTGGGTCGACGGCAACATCGGCTCCAAGGTCACCATGAAGTACCCGGCCGTCTACCTGATGGGTGAGCACGCCAAGGGCGAGACCCTGTCCATCGCCTTCGCGGGCGAGGGCCAGCACCAGGACGCCGGCGCCAAGATGGTCCACATGGCGCCGAACACCTCCTCCAACATCGTCTCCAAGTCGGTGGCGCGAGGCGGCGGCCGTACGTCCTACCGCGGTCTGATCGAGATCGGCGAAGGCGCGCCGGGCGCGAAGTCCAACGTCCTGTGCGACGCCCTGCTGGTCGACACGATCTCGCGCTCCGACACCTACCCGTACGTGGACGTCCGCGAGGACGACGTGTCGATGGGGCACGAGGCCACCGTCTCCAAGGTCTCCGAGGACCAGCTCTTCTACCTGATGAGCCGCGGTCTGACGGAGTTCGAGGCGATGGCGATGATCGTGCGCGGCTTCGTCGAGCCGATCGCGAAGGAGCTGCCGATGGAGTACGCCCTCGAACTCAACCGGCTGATCGAGCTGCAGATGGAGGGCTCGGTCGGCTGACAGGGCAGCACCGCCCGACGACCGAATCCCCCGACTTTTGACAGAGAAAGTGAGCACTACGACAGCCATGGCTGAGGCTCAGAACTCCCCCACTCTCGGCTCCGTTCGAGCGGGGGGACCCCCTCCGGCGGGATCAACCACCGCCGGCTCCATCGCGGTGGCCGCCGAGTCGACCGTCGCCACGCGCATGAGCGCGCCTCCGTCCTTCGACGTCGCGGACTTCCCCGTCCCGCACGGTCGTGAGGAGGAGTGGCGGTTCACGCCGCTGGAGCGGCTGCGCGGACTGCACGACGGCACCGCCGTCGCCACCGGCGGCGCGGTGAAGGTCGCGATCGAGGCCCCCGAGGGCGTCACGGTCGAGACCGTCGGCCGCGACGACTCCCGGCTCGGGAAGGCCGGCACCCCGGTGGACCGCGTCGCCGCCCAGGCGTACACGTCCTTCGAGCAGGCGTCCGTCGTCACGGTCGCCAAGGAGGCCGTGCTCGCCGAGCCGATCCGCATCGCGGTGCACGGCGAGGGCGGCGTGGCCTACGGCCACCAGGTCGTCGAGCTGGGAGCCTTCGCCGAGGCCGTGGTCGTCATCGACCACACCGGTGACGCGGTGCTCGCCGCCAACGTGGACTACGTCCTCGGCGACGGCGCGAAGCTCACCGTCGTCTCCGTGCAGGACTGGGACGAGAACGCGGTCCACGTCGGCCAGCACAACGCGCTGGTCGGCCGGGACGCCTCGTTCAAGTCGATCGTCGTCACCTTCGGCGGTGACCTCGTCCGTCTCCACCCGCGCGTCAGCTACGCGGGCACCGGCGGCGAGGCCGAGCTCTTCGGCCTCTACTTCACCGACAGGGGTCAGCACCAGGAGCACCGTCTCCTGGTCGACCACAACACCCCGCACTGCAAGTCCAACGCCGCCTACAAGGGCGCGCTCCAGGGCGACGACGCGCACGCGGTGTGGATCGGTGACGTCCTCATCCAGGCCAGGGCCGAGGGCACCGACACCTACGAGATGAACCGCAACCTCGTCCTCACCGACGGCGCGCGGGTCGACTCGGTGCCGAACCTGGAGATCGAGACCGGCGAGATCGTCGGCGCCGGCCACGCCTCCGCGACCGGCCGCTTCGACGACGAGCAGCTCTTCTACCTGATGTCCCGCGGCATCCCGGCCGAGGAGGCCCGTCGGCTCGTGGTACGCGGCTTCTTCGCCGAGCTGGTCCAGCAGATCGGACTGCCGGACGTCGAGGCGCGGCTGCTCGACAAGATCGAGGCCGAGCTGAAGGCGTCCGTCTGATGGCCTTCGTCAAAGCCTGTGCGCTGAGCGAGCTGGAGGACGACACCCCGAAGCGGGTGGAGCTCGACGGCATTCCGGTGTCCGTCGTCCGTACCGAGGGCGAGGTGTTCGCGATCAACGACATCTGCTCGCACGCGAACGTCTCACTGTCCGAGGGAGAGGTCGAGGACTGCATGATCGAGTGCTGGCTGCACGGCTCCAGCTTCGACCTCCGCACCGGCAAGCCGTCCAGTCTTCCCGCGACGCGCCCCGTCCCCGTATACCCCGTCAAGATCGAAGGGGACGATGTGCTCGTCTCCGTCACCCAGGAGTCCTGAGTCACCCATGGCAACGCTTGAAATCCGCGACCTGCACGTCTCCGTCGAGGCCGACAACGCCACGAAGGAGATCCTCAAGGGCGTCGACCTGATCGTGAAGCAGGGCGAGACCCACGCCATCATGGGCCCCAACGGGTCCGGCAAGTCCACCCTCGCGTACTCCCTCGCGGGTCACCCCAAGTACACGATCACCAGCGGTTCGGTGACCCTGGACGGCGAAGACGTCCTCGAGATGACCGTCGACGAGCGGGCCCGCGCCGGTCTGTTCCTCGCGATGCAGTACCCGGTCGAGATCCCCGGTGTCTCGGTCTCCAACTTCCTGCGCACCTCCGCCACCGCCGTCCGCGGCGAGGCGCCCAAGCTGCGTACCTGGGTGAAGGAGGTCAAGGAGACGATGGGCCGGCTCCAGATGGACCCGGCGTTCGCCGAGCGCAACGTGAACGAAGGCTTCTCCGGCGGTGAGAAGAAGCGTCACGAGATCCTTCAGCTGGAGCTCCTCAAGCCGAAGGTCGCGATCCTCGACGAGACCGACTCCGGCCTGGACGTCGACGCCCTGCGCATCGTTTCCGAGGGCGTCAACCGGGTCCGCGAGACCGGCGAGGTCGGCACCCTGCTGATCACGCACTACACGCGGATCCTCCGCTACATCAAGCCCGACTTCGTGCACGTCTTCGCCAACGGCCGTATTGCCGAGTCCGGCGGCGCCGAGCTCGCCGACAAGCTGGAGAACGAGGGCTACGAGGCATATGTGAAGGGTGGCGCTTCCGCGTGACACAGCTGCCGGGCCTCCTCGACACCGAGGCGATCCGCAAGGACTTCCCCCTGCTGGATCGTACGGTCCACGACGGAAAGAAGGTCGTCTACCTGGACAGTGCGGCGACGTCGCAGAAGCCGCGCCAGGTGCTCGACGCCCTCAACGAGTACTACGAGCGGCACAACGCCAATGTGCACCGCGGCGTGTACACGATCGCGGAGGAGGCCACGGCGCTGTACGAAGGCGCCCGTGACAAGGTCGCCGCGTTCATCAACGCGCCCAGTCGCAACGAGGTGATCTTCACCAAGAACGCCTCCGAGTCGCTGAACCTCGTGGCCAACATGCTCGGCTGGGCCGACGAGCCCTACCGGGTCGACCACGACACCGAGATCGTCACCACGGAGATGGAGCACCACTCCAACATCGTGCCGTGGCAGCTGCTCTCGCAGCGCACCGGCGCGAAGCTGAAGTGGTTCGGCATCACCGACGAGGGCCGGCTCGACCTGTCCGACATCGACGAGATCATCACGGAGAAGACGAAGATCGTCTCCTTCACCCTGGTCTCCAACATCATGGGCACGATCAACCCGGTCGAGAAGATCATCCGCCGTGCCCAGCAGGTCGGCGCGCTGGTCTGCATCGACGCCTCCCAGGCCGCCCCGCACATGGTGCTGGACGTGCAGGCGCTGCAGGCCGACTTCGTGGCCTTCACCGGCCACAAGATGGTCGGCCCGACCGGCATCGGTGTGCTCTGGGGACGGCAGGAGCTCCTGGAGGACCTGCCGCCGTTCCTCGGCGGTGGCGAGATGATCGAGACCGTGTCGATGCACTCGTCGACCTACGCCCCCGCGCCGCACAAGTTCGAGGCCGGTACGCCCCCGATCGCCCAGGCCGTCGGCCTCGGCGCGGCCGTGGACTACCTCTCGGCGATCGGCATGGAGAACATCTACCGGCACGAGCACGCGATCACCGAGTACGCGGTGAAGCGGCTGCTGGAGGTGCCGGACCTCAGGATCATCGGTCCTGCGACGGCCGAGGACCGCGGCGCCACGATCTCCTTCACGCTCGGTGACATCCACCCCCACGACGTGGGTCAGGTACTCGACGAGCAGGGCATCGCGGTCCGGGTCGGACACCACTGTGCGCGGCCGGTCTGCCTGAGGTACGGAATTCCTGCGACGACGCGAGCGTCGTTCTATCTGTACTCCACGCCCGCCGAGGTCGACGCCCTGGTGGACGGTCTGGAGCACGTACGGAACTTTTTCGGGTAATAGGCAGAGCGGTTACTAGGCAGAGCGGCTGAGGGTTGACTGGTGAAGCTTGATTCCATGTACCAGGAAGTGATCCTGGACCACTACAAGCACCCCCATGGGCGTGGCCTGCGGGACGGCGACGCCGAGGTGCACCACGTCAACCCGACGTGCGGCGACGAGATCACTCTCCGGGTGAAGTACGACGGCGAGACCATCACCGATGTGTCGTACGAGGGTCAGGGCTGCTCCATCAGCCAGGCCAGCGCCTCCGTGCTGAACGATCTGCTGGTCGGCAAGGAGCTGGGCGAGGCGCAGAAGATCCAGGAGACCTTCCTGGAGCTGATGCAGTCGAAGGGCCAGCTGGAGCCGGACGACGCGATGGAGGAGGTGCTGGAGGACGCGGTCGCGTTCGCCGGTGTCTCGAAGTACCCGGCCCGGGTCAAATGCGCGCTGTTGAGCTGGATGGCGTGGAAGGACGCGACGGCGAAAGCGCTGTCCGAAGGGAAGACGGCATGAGCGAGAACACGGTGACATCCAACGAGGGCGCGACGACCAAGCCGGCCTCCGAGGAAGAGGTCCGCGAAGCCCTGTACGACGTCGTCGACCCCGAGCTGGGCATCGACGTCGTCAACCTGGGCCTGATCTACGGCATCCACATCGACGACGCCAACATCGCCACCCTCGACATGACCCTGACGTCCGCGGCGTGCCCGCTGACCGACGTCATCGAGGACCAGGCGAAGTCCGCGACCGACGGCATCGTCAACGAGCTGCGGATCAACTGGGTCTGGATGCCGCCGTGGGGCCCGGACAAGATCACGGACGACGGGCGCGAGCAGCTGCGCGCGCTCGGCTTCAACGTCTGAGCCATCCGCGTCTGCGAACGGCCCCCGGCAAGCGCCGGGGGCCGTTCGTCGTTGTTCGTCCGCCGTACGCGTGATGTGTGTCCGTCGTTGGCGAGGGAACGGGAGTCTGAACGCGAACCCACGCCGACGAGAGGCACGCTGTGTCGCATCAGCTTTCGCTCCACAACCGCCGGGCGGCCATCGCCGCGAGCGGAGTCCTCGTGCTGGCCGCCCTGGGGGTCGACGCCCCCGCGCACGCCGCGGGTTACGGCACGCCGACGATCGGGCTCTCGGCCTCCTATCTCTCCGGTGCCGTCGTTGCGACCGGTGACCCGGTGGTGACCGTCACCGTCGCGCAGAGCGGCGCCGATGCCGCCGCGCTCGGGGTGACGGCGTCGGCGAGCTCCAAGCCCTCCGTCGCCGGAACCGGCGATGTGACCGTGACCGGGACCGGCGCCACCCGGCAGCTCGCGGTCGCCGCGCACGGGCGTGGCCACACGGACCTCACGATCAAGGTCACCGGACTCGGCGGCAGGACCGCCACCCGGACGCTGCACTACGCCGCGTCCGCCGCCGTGCAGAACGCCGCCGACACGCGCTACCTCATCGGCTCGTCGGACGCCTCGGCCGCCGTCGACGCGGGCGGCGGGTACGTGGTGGTCGCCGACGACGAGTCCAACACGCTGCGCCTGTACGACCGTTCGGCGTCCGGTGCGCCCGTGCGGAGCTGGGACGTCGGCTCGGAGCTCGGGGTGTCGAAGGAGATCGACATCGAGGCCGGAGCCCGGGTCGGGAACACCATCTACTGGACCGGATCGCTCGGCAACAACAAGGACGGTGTGTACAAGGCCGACCGCAACACCGTCTTCACCACGACGGTGACCGGCTCGGGGGCCGCCACCCGGCTGACGGTCGGCGGCTCGTACAAGAAGCTCCGTGACGACCTCGTCGCCTGGGACAAGGCGAACGGCAACCGGTACGGCTTCGCCGCGGGGACGGCGGACGGTGAAGCGCCCAAGCAGATCGACGGATTCAACATCGAGGGGCTGGAGTTCGCCCCCGGCTCGACGACCACCGCGTACCTCGGTTTCCGGGCGCCGCTCGTTCCGCCGAAGGCGGGGGGCAAGGCGCTCGTCGTGCCCGTCACCAACTTCGACAAGGTGGCCGGCAGCGGCGCGAAGGCGGTCATCGGTACGCCGATCGAGCTGGACCTCGGCGGACTCAGCATCCGGGACATCCGTAAGAACGCGGCCGACCAGTATCTGATCGTGGCCGGTTCCTGGGCGGCCGACGACAACTCCGACCCGTACGCCCTCTACAGCTGGGACGGGGTCGCCGCGCACGCGCCGGTCAAGCGGGCCGATCTGCCGACCGCCGACCCGGGTGGCTGGGAGGCCGTCGTCGACGTTCCGGACCTGACGGTTCCGGGCGCGCGGGCGCAGCTGGTCACGGATGCCGGATCGGCTGATCTGTACGGGGACGGCACGGAGGCGAAGGATCTCGACCACGCCGAGTGGAAGAAGTCCCGGGCCACCTGGTTCACCGTCGGCAGCTGACGGGCCGGGCACCTTCGCGATGCGGGATGGTCAACGGCCATGCCTGCCGGGCAGACTGGCGGGCATGGCCGCTTCTTTCTACAGCATCGTCGTCGACACTCACGATCTTCCGTCGCTGGCCCGCTTCTGGTGCCAGGTGCTCGACTGGAAGGTGCTCTTCGAGGCCGACGACGAAATCGTCATCGGCGCCGACAAGTCGGCGATTCCCGGGATCTGCTTCGTCCCCGTGCCGGAGCAAAAGACGCGCAAGAACCGGCTCCACATCGACCTCGCCCCCGATGACCAGGCCGCCGAGGTCGAGCGCATCATCGGGCTCGGGGCGCGGCGGGCGGACATCGGGCAGCAGGCGGAGGTGAGTTGGGTGGTGCTGGAGGACCCCGAGGGGAACGAGTTCTGTGTGCTGAGTCCGAAGAACTCGCTCATCGGCTGAGGAGCCCCGGCCTGATCCGGCGGAAGAGCCCAAGGGCTGTCCCGTCATCCCTGGGATCCCGGGACAGCCCTCAACCGGTGCCGTACGGGGACGGCGGTACGGCCGCCGCCTCGGCGAGGACCGGGCCCAGGTTCTCCGTGCGCATGCGCCGGTCGACGTAGAGAAGTCCGGTCACCAGCTGCGGAAACGTCGCCGAGAGGAGCTGACCGATGAGCTGCCCCAGCACGAAGATCACCAGGTAGCCGCTCATGGCGAAGGCGATCGACGCGGGGTTCGGGTCCTCGTCCAGGGTCGAGCCGCCGATGGCGCCGGAGAACATGCCGAGGAACGAGAACGGGATCTGGATGACGTAGTTCGCCACGGCCGCCATCACGAAGGCCAGCAGACTGATCCCGAAGACCCGCCACCAGTCGCCACGCACCAGCTGCGACGAACGGCGCAGGGCCGCCACAGGGCTCTGCCGCTCGAAGACCGCGGCCGGGGCGGCCAGGCTGAACTTCACCCAGAGCCAGGCCGCCAGGGGAGCGGTGGCCAGGGCGCCGAGGAGGCCGAGCGCGGTCCACACCGCGGCACCGGACTCGTGGGCCAGGGTGATCGCGCTGATCACGAGGGCGCAGAAGCCGACCATCATGAGCACCATCGGGATCATCGCGATCAGGCTGGACAGGATCACCGTGCCGATCACCGCCGGCACGCGCGCCCAGGCCCGTCGCCAGATGACGGAGAAGGTGGTGGGCCTGCCCAGTACCGCCTCCTGCAGGATCGCGGGAACGGCCGCGTACATCAGGGCCGTACAGAGCATGAGGGCGACCACGGCGACCAGCCAGATGGCGCCGAAGGCGATCAGCACCGGCGCGAGGTCGTCCGACGCCGGGTCCTGATCGGCGCTGAGCGAGATGAGCCGGTGCAGATGGTCGCTGGTCGCGGAGTACGCGATCAACGTCGCCGCCCCCACGACGACCAGCGCCACGCCGTACACGGCGACGCCGACGCCGAGGAGCTGCTTCCAGTAGCGGCCTATCGTGCTGAAGGCGCCGCCGAGTATGTCCCCGAGCCTCAGGGGTGCCAGCGGTATCACTCCGGGCTTCGGCGGTGGCATCCAGCCACTCCATCCCGGTGGCCCTCCGTACGGTGCTCCTCCGTACGGCGCACCGCCGCCCCACCCTGCGTCCTGCGTCACTGCAGCTCCGTTGTGTCGTCGTCCTGTGTGCCGGTCGGGACACCGTAGCGTCCCGAGTGGCGTGAATCCGTCGTACCGTGGTGCGAGCGGCGATGCGTACACTCGTACACATGGGATATGGACTGCTTGCCGCGGCGATCGCGGCGGAGGTGGCCGGCACGACGGCCATGAAGTACAGCGAGGGCTTCACCCGGCTCTGGCCCTCGCTGATCACCGTCGCGGGCTATCTCATAGCCTTCACCCTGCTCGCCCAGACGCTGAAGACGCTGTCCATGGGCACCGCCTATGCCATCTGGGCCGGGATCGGCACCGCCGCCGTCGCCGCCATCGGCATCCTCTTCATGGGGGAGTCCGGCAACCTGGTCAAGCTGGCGGGCATAGCGCTGGTCATCGCCGGAGTGGTGGTGCTGAACCTGGGAGGAGCCCACTGATGACACGTCGTTACGACCCCGAGCGGCGCGGACGCATCATCGACGCCGCGATCCGGGTCGTCGGCGCCAAGGGCATCGCGGGGCTCAGCCACCGCTCCGTCGCGGCCGAGGCGGACGTGCCGCTCGGTTCGACGACCTATCACTTCGCCTCGCTGGACGAGCTGTTGATCGCCGCGCTGCGCCGGTCGAACGAGAATTTCGCCGAGGTCATGCGGGAGAGCGAGGCCCTGGCCGACCCGGCGGCCGACCTCGCCGAGGAGCTGGCCCGGCTGCTGGGGGAGTACTTCTCCGGCGGGCGCGGGCGGGCCGAGCTGGAGTACGAGTTGTACCTCGCCGCGCTGCGCAGGCCCGCGCTGCGGCCCGTCGCCGCCGAGTGGACCGACGGCACGGCCGATTTGCTGTCGCGGCGGACCGATCCGGCCACGGCGCGGGCGCTGATCGCGCTCATGGACGGTATCTGCCTGCAGGTGCTGCTCACCGGCGGCGACTACGACGAGGCGTACACCCGGGAGATGATGAGCCGGATCGTCGGCTGACCGCTCCGGTCCCGGGTGTCGGGCCGGCCCGGCACCCGGCCGCACGTGCCCCTCACTCGACGGACGGGCCCGCGTCCCGGACCGCGGCCAGGGCCGCCCGCACGCTCGCCTCGATGTCCGTGACCGGGTACAGCGCCTCGCGGATCGTCCGGTCCCGGTCGACCACCAACGTCAGCCGCTTCAATCTGCTCGTTCCCGCCGCGCGGAAGGTCGGCAGCCGCAGGGCCGCCGCCAGGTCCAGCTCCGCGTCGGACAGCAGCGAGAAGCGCAGCCGTTCCGCCTCCGCGAACGCCCGCTGTTCGTCCGGCCGTTGGGTCGAGACGCCGTGCACGCTCGCTCCTGCCACCGTGAATTCGGCCAACTGGTCGCGGTACGTGCAGGATTCGAGGGTGCAGCCGCTCGCGCCGGGGATCTCGGCCCAGCCCGGCGGGTAGGCGTCCCGGCGGGCGTAGGCGCCGGGGAAGCAGTACAGGACGGTGTACGGGGTGTCGGCGACCGGGTCGCGCGACGCGCCCTCATGGTCCAGCAGACGCAGCTCGGGCAGGCGGGTGCCCACCAGGGCGTGCACCCGGGCCGCCTCCTTCGACGCCTCCGCGGCCGTTGCCATCATTTCCCCGTCCCCCATCACCCAGGTGTCGCCCCAGTCCTGGAGCGCGATCAGTACGGGCAGCAGCGCGTGTCCGCGCCGGGTGAGCCGGTACTCGTACCGGGGCGGCCGGTCCTGGTACGGCTCCCGGGACAGCACGCCCGCGTCGACCAGCAGCCGCAGCCGTTCGGTCAGCACTTTGCGGGAGACGCCCAGCTCTTCCTGGAGCGCGTCGAAGCGGTGCACCCCGCGCGCCGTGTCCCGCACGATCAGCAGGGTCCACCAGTCGCCGACGACATCGAGTGCCTGGGCGATGGCGCAGTCGGCGTCGGCCAGGCTGGTGCGCTGGGGCATGGGTCCTCCTTCCTGCTTCCGCGGCCGTATCTCACCGGATTGACCTGCAGGAAAGCATGATGCCATAGTCCGTTCCCAAGAGAGACTCACTTGGGGAGGGTGTTGCGGATGGGGTTCTTCGGGATGGTGCGGGACGTACCACGCACGGTACGGCTGCTGGCTCTCGGCTCCTTCCTCAACGGGGTCGTCAGCTTCACCTTCGTCTATCTCTTCGTCTATCTGACGGGCCCGCGCGGGCTGACCGTCCCCCAGGCCGGCGTGATCGCGGGCGTCGGCGGCATCGGCCTGGTCGCGGGGAACTTCACCGGCGGCTGGTTCGGCGATCGCTACGGTCACCGCCGGATGCTCCTGACCGGTGCGCTGGTCGGCGGTGCGGCGCTCGCCACCCTGCCGGTTCTGCCCGTCGCGGCCATGTACGGGGTGCTGCCGCTCGCGCAGTACGCGGCGGGCGTCGTGCGCGCGGCCAATGCCGCACTCGTAGCCGTCTGTGTCCCCGAGGGCGGCCGGCGTCAGAGCTTCGCCCTCGTACGGGCCGGGGGCAACGCGGCCTTCGCCGTCGGGCCGCCGCTCGGCGCCCTGATCGCCGCCCGCTTCTCGTACGACTGGCTGTTCGTCGCCGACGGCCTCGGGACACTGCTCTTCGCGGGGTACGCGGCCATGGTGCTGCCGTCGCACGGCACCGCGCACAGCCGGCCCGCCCGCGAGCCCGGTGCACCCGGGCTCGCGCAGGAGCTGCGGGCCAGGCCCGCGGTGCTGGTCCTGCTCGCCGCGATCCTCTGCGTCGACCTCGTCTACCGCCAGCAGTACTCGACCCTGCCCGTCTTCCTGTCCGAGCACGGCCACGGCGCCCAGTTCTACGGCCGGCTGCTCGCGATCAACGGCGGCCTCATCCTCCTGCTGGAACTTCCCGCGGCGCACGCGCTGCGCCGACGGGAGCCGCTGGGCATCGTGGGTACCGGGCTGTTGCTCGTGGGGCTGGGCTACGCGGTGCTCGTCCCGGGGGCCGGAGCGCTGTTCGCCGTCACCATGATGGCGGCCTTGACCGCGGGCGAGATCCTGTACAAGACCACCGCGACGGCGTACGTCGCCGACCGGGCTCCCGACCATGCGCAGGGCCGCTTCCAGAGCCTGTACGCGGGTGCCTCCATCAGCGGTCAGGTGCTGGCGCCACCGCTCGGCGGCGCCCTCTACGCCGCCGCGCCCGGCCTGCTCTGGCCGGCCTGCGCCGTGCTGGCCGGCGGCGCGGGGGCGGCGGTGCTGGCGGCCCGGCGGCTGCGGGAGGCGGAACCGGGGCTCGTGGCGGTGCGTCCGCCGGTGCGCGAGGAGGCCTCCGCACCGGCGCCCGAACGGCAGGCGCGGTCCGGCTGACCGGGTGGTCATGGGCTTTGGACGACCACCCGGCGAGACCGGTTGGCTCCGACGGCGCCCCGCCGGTTAGGTTTCCTGTCATGACCGACACGACTTCTGCTCGCACCACCGGCGCCGTCGCCGCCGGCCTCGCCACCATCGCCGGCGACGGTTCCGTTCTCGACACCTGGTTCCCCGCCCCCGAGCTCACCGCCGCCCAGGGCCCGGCCGGAACCGAACGGCTCACCCCCGACCGGGCCGTCGACCTCCTGGGCACGGGTGCCGCCAAGGCCATCGGTGTGGACGCCCGCCGCGGTGTCGAGATCGTCGCCGTCCGTACGGTCATCGCCTCGCTCGACGACAAGCCGCTCGACGCCCACGACGCGTACCTGCGTCTGCACCTCCTCTCGCACCGCCTCGTCCGGCCGCACGGTCAGAACCTGGACGGCCTCTTCGGCCTCCTCGCCAACGTCGCCTGGACCTCGCTCGGCCCGGTCGCCGTGGACGATGTGGAGAGGGTCCGGCTGAACGCCCGCGCCGAGGGCCTGCACCTGCAGGTCACCTCGGTCGACAAGTTCCCCCGGATGACGGACTACGTCGCGCCCAAGGGTGTGCGGATCGCCGACGCCGACCGGGTCAGGCTCGGCGCGCACCTCGCCTCCGGCACCACCGTCATGCACGAGGGCTTCGTCAACTTCAACGCGGGCACCCTCGGCACGTCGATGGTCGAGGGCCGGATCTCCGCGGGTGTCGTCGTCGGCAACGGCTCCGACATCGGCGGCGGCGCCTCCACCATGGGCACCCTCTCCGGCGGCGGCAAGGAACGCATCGTCATCGGCGAGCGCTGCCTGATCGGCGCCGAGGCCGGTGTCGGGATCGCGCTCGGCGACGAGTGTGTCGTCGAGGCCGGGCTCTACATCACGGCCGGCAGCCGCATCACGCTGCCGGACGGACAGATCGTCAAGGCCCGTGAGCTCTCCGGCGCCTCGAACATCCTCTTCCGTCGCAACTCGGTCACCGGAGCCGTGGAGGCGCGGCCGAACAACGCGGTCTGGGGCGGCCTCAACGACATCCTGCACAGCCACAACTAGCTTGTAGCGGCGAGAAGTTCCTCGTACACCCTCCGCAGCCCGTCGGTCGCCTCACGCCCGGCGGGCTGCAGTGGTTCCCGGACCGGTCCGGCGTCGAGCAGTGCCTTCGCCGTGACCGTGCCGGGCAGCCCGGACGCCATCATCAGCTCGGTGAGCGGGACCGTCAGCCCGTTGAGCCGGGCGGCCCCGGCGGTGTCCCCGGTGTCGAAGGCGTCCAGGACCGCCCTCAGCTGCCGGGGCGCCACATTGGCGACGGTGCTGACATAGCCCGCCGCGCCCACCGCGTACAACGGCAGATTCAGCTCCTCGCAGCCCGAGTAGTACGCCAGCGAGGTCGCGCCGATCACCTTCGTGGAGCCGAGCAGGTCGTACGCGCAGTCCTTCACGGCCACGACGCGCGGGTGCTCCGCGAGCCGCAGCAGGGTCTCCGGCTCGATGCGGGTGCCGGTGCGGCCGGGGATGTCGTACAGCATCAGCGGCAGGCCGGTGGCGTCGGCGACGCGCCGGAAGTACGCCTCGACTGCGGCCTGCGGCGGTCTGCTGTAGTAGGGCGTCACCACCAACAGGCCGTCCGCGCCCGCCTGTTCGGCCTGCTGGGCAAGGGTCACGGTGTGGCGGGTGTCCGGGCCGCCGACCCCGACGACGATCGGCACGCCGTCGCCGACCGCCGCCCTGACCGCGCGCAGCAATGCGATCTTCTCGGCGTCGGTCGTGGTCGGGGACTCGCCCGTGGTGCCGCTGAGCACCAGACCGTCGCAGCCGTCGGCGATCAGTGAGGCGGCATGCTTCCCGGCCGCGTCCGGGTCCAGTGCGCCGGAGGCGGTGAACGGCGTGATCATCGCGCAGAGCGCGCGGCCGAAAGGTGCTGAAGATGCTGTCATACCCGAAGTGTCAGCCGGCCAGACCGTGAAGGTCCACTTAGTTCTGCTTGGGATGAAAGGCAAGGATCGCTGAACAGTCGCAAGGAAGAGGGCGTGCGCTCTGGCATGATCGAACGTCTATGCGGAAGTCCGACGTGGGGGCGGGAGCATGAGCGTGCGGGATCTGACAGGGGCGGGGACCGGGCCCGGGGCGGGAAGACGCGGACCGGTGGTGGCCGTGCTCATGACCGGGGCGCTGGCCCTGTCGCTCTCGGGCTGCGCCGGGTTTCTCGTACCGGCGGGCGAGGGCGAGCCGGAACCGACACCGAGTGCCCCGTACAGGGTGCACGCCGACACGCTGCCGACCCCGTTCCCGACCGTCTCGGCCCCGCTCCCCGACCGGTGGGCGCCCTCGGCGCAGGGCCCCGGCCCCACGCCCTCCGCCGGCCGGGCCGGCTGCCCGTCCTCCGGGGTGGTCGTCGACATGGGCGAGGTGCAGGCCGCGCTGGGCCACCGGGCCGTCGGCCTCACCCTCACCAACTGCGGCAGCGAGCCGTACCGCGTCAAGGGCTATCCGTCCGTCCGGGCCCTGGACGACGCCGGTGACCCCCTGCCGGTCCCGGTGAATCCGGGCTCCTCCTACATGGGGAGCGACGAGGGCCCGGAGGAGGTCGTGCTGAAGCCGGGAGGGACGATGCGGTCGCTTCTCGCCTGGGTCTCCACCCCGACCGGCGGCGACCTCGTCGAGGGAGACGCGCTGGAGATCGCACCGGCCCCCGGCCTGGAGGCGCGCACCTTCCCGCTGGAGGGGAGCGACGTACGGCTGCTCGACGAGCTGAACATGACCGCCTGGCGGACCGAACCGGCGGGACAGCGCCGCGACGAGCCGGATCAGAGGGCGAGCTTGAAGCCCTCGTGACTGCGGGCGAATCCCAGCGACTCGTAGAACCGGTGCGCGTCGGTGCGTCGCTTGTTGCTGGTCAGCTGCATCAGTCCGCACCCCCGCAGCCGGGCCCGGTCGACGGCCTGCTTCATCAGCTCCCGGCCCAGCCCGCCGCCCCGCCGGTCGGCCCTGATGCGCACCGCCTCGATCAGGGCCCGCTCCTCGCCGTGCTTGCCGAGCCCCGGTATGTAGGTCGCCTGCAGACAGCCCACCACGGTGTCCCCCTCCACCAGGACGAGCATCTCGTTGCGCGGGTCGCCCTCGATGGCGGCGAAGGCCCTCTCGTACGTCTCGTCGACCACGACCGAGGCCGGGTCGACGACCCGCTCCTCGTCCGCGAGCAGCGCGAGGACGGCGGGCAGGTCGGCGCGGGTGGCGGTGCGAAGGAGCATGCTCGGGAGTCTGGCACGGACGCCCGAGCGCTCGGTACCCGGGCAGGGGCGCGGCCGCGTGACTGATCACGGGATGCCGACCGGGACCGGTGGACGGTGCACCCCGGCGCCGGGTCCGTGGTCCGCGGCCGCTGTGGTCAGCGACGGGCCATGTAGAGCGCGAAGGCCTTGTGCAGCACCTTGTTGATCGGGTAGTCCCACTCGCCGAGGTATTCGGCGGCCCGGCCGCCGGTGCCGACCTTGAAGCGGAGCAGGCCCAGGAGATGGTTGCCCTCGTCCAGGGTGTCGGTGATGCCACGCAGGTCGTACACGGCCGCGCCCCGCTCGTGCGCGTCGCTCATCATGCGCCACTGGATGGCGTTGTTGGGCTGGACCTCGCGCTTGCGGCCGGTCGAGGCGCCGTAGGAGTACCAGACGTGGTTCCCGACGGTCAGCATCGTCGCCGCGGCGAGCGTTTCGCCGTCGTGGTGGGCGAGGTAGAGCCGCATCCGGCCCGGGTCCTCGGCCCGCAGCGCGGTCCACATGCGCTCGAAGTAGTCGAGCGGGCGGGGGATGAAACGGTCGCGCCCTGCCGTTTCGCGGTACAGCTCGTAGAAGGCGGGAAGGTCCTCGTAGCCGCCCTCGACGACCTTGACGCCCGCCTTCTCCGCCTTCTTGATGTTGCGCCGCCACTGCTGGTTCAGATTGCGCCGGATCTCCTCCAGCGGCAGCCCGGCGAACGGCACCTGGAACACGTACCGGGGCTGCCCGGCGCCGAAACCGTCCCCGCCGTCCTCCTCGCCCTGCCGCCAGCCCAGTGCGCGCAACTGCTCCACGACCTCGGCCGCCTGCGGCTCGTTCGCATCAGCGGGCACGTCGCGCAGTCGCCCGGCGGACGGTTCGGCGATGGCGTCCTTGACGGTCTCGGCGTCCCAGCGCCGGACGACCACCGGCGGGCCCATGCGCACCGAGAAAGCCCCCTGCGCCTTCAGATGCGCCAGCATCGGCTCCAGCCACCGCCGCAGGGCGGTGTCGTGCCAGTCGATGACGGGGCCCTCCGGCAGATAGGCCAGGGTGCGTCCCGTCCGGGGGATCGGCCGGTGGAGGACGAGCCCGGCGCCCACGATCCGCTCACGGCCGGCTGAGTCCCGGTCGAACCAGCCGATGCTCTCCGCGCGCCAGTCGGGCTTCACATCGCCCCACGACGGAACCTGCATATGGCTCACGGCGGGCCGGCTCGCGACGAACGCCAGATGTTCCTCGCGGGTGATCGCCCTGACATGCAGATCCATGAGGTGCTCCGTTCGTGGTTCTGTCGAGTCGTTGTTCTTTCGAGGGACCTGACGGCGTCGACGCGGGAGTGGTGTTGACCTCAAGCGCACTTGACGTACCAGTGTGGTCGGCAGTGGTGCGCCGCAGGGGTGCACCGGTCAGGAGGGCTCGTCATGAGCGTCCGCTTCCAGTCCCGTCCCGATCTTGCCCGCAACGACGTCGGACTGGTCAAGGCAAGCACCTGGGACGTCGGTACGCCCGAGCGGCAGCGGCGGACGATCGAGGCCGTCCGCAAGGCGTGGGACGGCCGGGAGTGGCCGCACCCGGGGCTGCTCTCGTACACCGTCCATGCGGGTGAGGACGGGAAGACGTTGTTCCATTACAGCCAGTGGAGTGGGGAGCAGGCCTATCAGGACTTCTTCCGGTACGGCCGGGACGAGCGCAACGCGGACATCGACGCCGCCGTGCCGGGCATCCGGCGGCTCGGTCTGCACACGCTTGAGCCCTACCGCTCCACGCTGCCGGGGGAGGGGGACGCGCGGGAGCCGGGGTGCGTCGTGATCGTCGACGTCGAGTTCGACGGCGCGGACAAGGCGCGGCAGCGGGACTGGGTGGACACCGTGTTCGAGGCCCTGGGGACCGATCCGGCGCCTGCCGCCGGAGGCATCTCCGGGCACTTCCATGTGAGCGTCGACGGAACGCACGTGCTCAATTACGCCGAATGGGAGAGCGCGCAGGCCCATGTCGACGCGCTGGCCGCCCCCGGTGACGGGGTCGGGTCGAGGACGCCGCAGTGGGAGCGGGTGCAGTCCTACCCGAGTGTGACCGGCGGTGGCGTGCACCGGTACACGCCCGCGCTCAGCATGAGGCCGGGGGCGGGCGTGTAGGGGCGTGAGGGGTTACGGGCGGAAGCGGAGCACCTGCGGGTCGTGATCGCTGTTCTGCGCGGCGAACTCGGCGTTGATGTGCACGCTGTCGTAACTGAAGCCGTGGATCGACGGGCTGGTCAGGATCTGGTCGAGCACCTGGGTGTTGCCCTGGTAGACGTACGAGTACCGCTCCGCGCGCGGCAGGGACTTGATCGCCGGGTACAGCACGCCACCGGCCGTCAGCGCCTCGGTCGTGCCGGAGAACTCGAAGTCGTTGATGTCGCCGACGACCAGGACGTCCGCGTTCTTCTGGACGCTCAGCAGCTTCTTGACGAAGGTGTTGACCGCCTTGCCCTGCGCGTGCCGCTGGAGCTCCGACGAGCGGGTCGGCGGCTGGTGCTGCGACACGATGGACTCGTCGCCGCCCTTGGACGCGAAGTGGTTGGCGACGACGAAGACCGTACGGCCGCGGAAGCTGAACTCGCCGGCGAGCGGCTTGCGGCTGTTCGTCCACGCCGTGTTCGCCGGGTCGATCCGGCCGGGGGAGAGGGTCAGGGCCGCCCGGCCCTGCTGCCGTACGACATCGGTCGCGGTCGTCGCGCCGCCGCCCGCGCGGTCGGTGAACGACACCCGCTTCGGGTTGAAGAGGAACACCTGGCGGATGTTGCCGCCGGGCTCGCCGCCGTCCTTCTTGTCCTCCGGGTCGATGGAACGCCACTCGTACGCCGGGCCGCCCGCGGCCACGACCGCGTCGGTGAACTTCTTGACCGTCTGTTCGGCGGAGACCGTACCGTCGTCCTTCGCGCCGTTGTCGTCCTGGATCTCCTCCAGCGCCACGATGTCGGGGGCGGCGAGGTTGCGGACGACGGCGGCGGCGAGCGCGTCGAACTTCTCCTGCGGATCGGTGGGGTCGAGGTTCTCGACGTTGTACGTCGCCACCGCCAGTTCGTCGGCGTGCTGCTTGCGGGTCGTCTCCCGGCTCAGCCCCTTGGCAGTGACCTTGCCCAGGGTGCGCGCGGTCAGCGTGTAGCCGCCGAACTGGTTGAAGTCGAGCGGACCCTCGGTCGTACCGGACAGGACATCACCGACATCGGCGGTCGGGAAGGGCTGTTCGGCGAGCGGTACCAGCGACTGGATCTGGAGGCGGCCGGTGTTCTGCGCGGTGTACGAGCCGTAGACCGTACCGCCGCGGTGGCTGGCGTTCTCGTGCGGCTTCACCGTCACCCACAGCTCGGCGTACGGGTCGGTGGCGCCGACCACCCGCGAGGTGCCGATGCGGACGTTCATGCCCTCCAGCGACTCGTAGTGGTCCAGGGCGTAGCGCGAAGGGTCGAGGGGGAGTGCGTTGATGGAGCCGCCCGCCGCGGGGTCGCCGGCCGGGGCGTACCGGGAGGGGACCGAGCGCTCCGTGATCGTCACCGGTGCGGGCAGGGGGTTGCCGGAGGACACCACCGTGACGACGGGCTTGCTGATCTGGGTGAGCGACTGGTTGCCGGAGGAGGCGCCGCCCGGGACGAACTCGGCGACCGTGCCGGAGACGGTGACCGCGTCACCGACCGCGACGGTCGGCGCCGAGCTGGTGAAGACGAAGATCCCCTCGCTGGTCGCGGGGTCGGCGTCGGCGTTCGGGTCCTGGAACCAGAAACCCTTCGAACCGTACGTCCGCACACCCGTGACGATGCCCGGGACACCGTTGACCTGTTGGCCGACGAGCGGGGATATCCGGGTGGGGCCCTGGATGTCGTGGATCCGGACCTGGCCGTCCGAGGGCGAGGACGAGGAGGGCGTCGGGGAGGCGGACGCGGAGGTGGTGGCTGCACCGGTGAGCAGACCCGCGGCGAGCGCGGCGGTGACGACGGCGGACACGGCGGTCGTTCTGGACGATGCGATGGGCATCACGGACTCCGGGGGGAATCGAGGGTGGTGTGGAGGTCTACGCGCGTCAATCTCTTGTGAGCGCAAGGCGGTTGTCAAGGTCATCACGGTGGACTGCGGCTGTCCGTTGCATGAACCGGGCGGCATGGGGCGAAATGCGTCTACGCTGGGGCCGCCCGACCCCGTACGTCCCGAGGAGAACCACCTGATGTCCGCAGAGCGCTCCACCCTGCCGCCCGTACGGCTGCACTCCGAGGCCGAGCTGGCACGGGACGCGCTCGCCGCGCCGCTGCTCGCCCGCGCTGTCCGGCTCGCCCGCTGGGCGGGCCCCGGGACCCGGGTCGGTGCCGGTGGCGAGCTCGTCGACGCACAACTGCCCGCGGCGGCCGAGCACCTCGGCCTCTCCGCGGACGAGGACGGTGCGGCGGAGGCCAGCGAGGCGTGGCGGCTCGCGGTCGACACGGGGCTCGTGGACGTCGAGGATCCTCAGGAGCAGGCGGGGGAGGACGCGGAGGGGACTGCCGCCGCAGGTGAGAACCTGGCGCTGATCACCGGCGGTTCACCGCAGGACGTCCTCTCGATCTGGCTCGACGGACTGGAGGCCGTGTTCGCCGACGCCACCGCTCCCGTCTTCGAGGACTTCGCCGATCTCATCGGCGAGGACGGCTCGGTCGACTTCGAATCCCTGGACTGGGACCCGGAGGTGGAGGCGGAGTTCCTCGACGGGGTCCTCGCCAATCTGTATCTGCTCACCGTCGGCGACGGCGGCGTGGACACGGATCTCGTACCGCTGCCCGCACTCGCCGCGTCCGTGATCGTGCCCGACGACATGAGCGAGCCCACCGACGACATTCTTGAGCAGGTGTCGGAGGCGATGATGCGCCTCGACGACCAGTTCCGGGTCCTCGAACCCATCGGGATCGTCGAATACCGCCCGGTGGACGAGGCGTTGCTGGTCGAGGAGGGCGAGGACACCGCTGCGCAGTCCGACGACGAGGACATCACCCGGTACGGAATGGTGAAACTGACACCCCTCGGCCTGTACGGCATCCGGGCCCGGATGCTGGAGGCCGGAGTGGACGCCCCCACGATCGGGGACCTCGCGGAGAAGGGCGCCGACGCACTTCTCGGCGGCATCGCCCACTACCCCGAGACGGCGGCCCGCGACGAGTTCGGGCTGTGGCTCGCCCGACGCGGCGCGGACGACGCCGCGGCCGAACTCCTGGCGGCGGCACGCGGAACGGACGAGCAGGCGCCGCTGCGCCGGCTCCACTGCCAGCAGGCGCTCGCGCTGGTCGGCGCGGAGGCGGAGCCCGCGGTGCGCGCGGTGCTGGACGACCCCGAGCTGGGCGGGCTGGCGCGGGTCTGGCTCGCGGAGCTGGGTGCGGCGGATGTTCCCGCGCCGCCGGAGCCGATGATCTTCTGGCTCGCCATCGACACGATCGCGGCCCAGTTGGCGGCCGAGGGCGATCTGGACGAGCTCCAGGGCCTGGTCGAGGGTCTCGCGGGCCAGCACGGCGGCTTCTTCGACGAGGCGTGGCGGGTGGAGCACCCGGCGACGGCGGATGTCCTCGAAGCGATGGGGCGGCTGCACAGCGACAAGAAGAAGGCCAAGGAGGCCCGCAAGGCAGCGTTCAAGGCGCGGTCGCGGACGGGGGCCTGAGGCCGGACGGGCGCGCGGACCGCGCGCCCGCGCAGGTGTGGGCGGCGCGCGGCGGTCCGTGGCGCGCAGTGTGGAACGGGCGCGGCCGGCACTCCGGCCGGTCGCATCAGGCCGACCGCATCCGGCCAACTGCACAGGAAGGATGCCCCTCGACGTCGCCCGTGGTTCAACTGGTGTTGGTGCAGGGGCGCGACTGTGGGCGCGCCAACAACCCACCCAGTCGCTCCAGGAGTACGTGATGCCCTTCACACGCAGGGAATTCACCAGACAGTCCGCTCTCACCGGTGCCGGCATCGCCCTGACCGGCACTGTCGCCGCGCTGGCCACCGCGCCCGGTGCCCTGGCCGCCGAGGACTCGAAGCACGGACACGGACACGACCACGACCACGGTCGTCACGACGAGCCGGGATACGGACCGCTGGTCACCGACCCCGAGGGTCTCCTCTCGCTGCCGGCCGGATTCTCGTACAAGGTCATCACCCACAGTGGTGTCACCAAGCTGGAGACCGGGGAGTACACCCCCTCCAACCACGACGGGACGGCCACCTTCGAGGGCCCGCGCGGCGTCACGCTGCTCGTCAACAACCACGAGCTGAGCGGCACCCGCGCCGGCTGGGAGCACCCGGTGCCGCTCGCCGAGGGCCTCGTGTACGACCCGGTCGCGGCGGGCGGCTGCACCGTCGTGGAGACCCGCCGCGACGGCCGTACCGCCGAGTGGGTCGGCATCGCCGGTACGTCCACCAACTGCGCCGGTGGCGCCTCCCCGTGGGGCACCTGGCTCACCTGTGAGGAGACCGAGGACAAGGCGGGCAAGAACGGCCTGCTCAAGGACCACGGCTACGTCTTCGAGGTCGACCCGTACGACAGGCGCGCCAATCGCGACCCGCGCCCGATCAAGGCGCTCGGCCGGTACGCCCACGAGGCCGTCGTCATCGACCCCAAGCAGGGGCACGCCTATCTGACCGAGGATGCCGCGGGCCCCAACGGGCTGCTGTACCGCTGGGTCCCGCCGCACGGCTTCCGGCACGGCCGCGGCAAGCTCCGCACGCTCGCCGACGACGCGGGTGTCCTCCAGGCCGCCAAGTGCTTCGACAGCGGCGGCACGTTCGTCGACGACCTGTCACGCGCCACGAAGATCGGCACGGTGTACGGCGTGGACTGGACCGATGTGCCCGACCGTGACGCGAAGACCGTCTCGGTGCGCAAGCAGTTCACGGACGGCCAGGTCACCCGGGCCCGTAAGCTCGAAGGCATGTGGTGGGGCGACGGCGGTGCGTACATCGTCTCCTCGTTCGCCCGCGCCGAGAGCCCCGTCCAGCACGACGGCCAGGTCTGGTTCTACGACCCGAAGCGCCGCACGCTGACGCTGAAGGTGCTCCTGGGCGTGAACGCCGACCCGTCGAAGGACGGTGCCTTCGACGGCCCGGACAACATCACCGTCTCGCCGTACGGCGGTCTGGTCATCGCCGAGGACGGCAACGGCATCCAGCACCTCTTCGGGGCGACCGAGAGCGGCCGCACGTACCCGATCGCGCGCAACGAGCTGAACATCGGCAGCGAAGAGGAGCCGGAGTACAGCGAGTTCACCGGTGTCACCTTCTCGCCCGACGGCAGGACGCTGTACGCGAACATCCAGACGCCGGGCATCATGCTCGCCATCACCGGTCCGTGGAAGCGCCAGCCGAACCGCCACTGACGGCCGGTGGCGCCAAAGTCCCCGGAGGGCATCTTTCGGCGCGGTTAATTCCCTCGCGCGCCCCGGAGTCCCCCTCTAGAGTCCTGTCTGTGCCCAGGTGCGCAGGCAGGACCTACTTCCACTGATAATGGGGATGTCGCGGGTTCGAGTCCCGTCACCGGATCTCGTTCCGGTGTAGCTCAGTCGGCAGAGCACCTTCGTCGGTTCCGCCGACCCTGATCTCTGGGCACCCCAACAACTTCATGAGCAAGAAATGCATGCACCTCCCGGTGCGCAGGCAGCGGTTACTTCTTGAAACGAAAACGCCGCCGCCGACTCTGATCTCGGGAGGCACAGATGCCGGGGGTGCCCGGTGCGCAGGTGACGGCTACTTCTCGGATCCGACGGTTGCGGGTTCAAGTCCTGCCCGGCCACGGCCGGTAGCTCAAAGCGGTAGAGCATCGGGCAAGCCCGTCACCGACCCCTGATCTCGGGCACCTTTTCCGCTGTGCCTTCTCCCAATGAATTCGGGGGAATTCACATGGCACGCTTCAACATCCGCGCCGTCCGGCCTCGCGCCACCTCGCCCGTGAAGTCGTCCGGGCAGACGGCGCCGACGCATCAGGGCGGCCGAGGACATCTCCGCGACAATCGCTCCGAACTCTTTCTGCTCGCGGTCGCCAATTTCGTTTCGCAGCAGACCTTCTACGAGGACGGCGAGCAGCGCGACGACCGGTTCGCCCAGCTGGTGCGGGTACTCGCCGTCGGTGACGCCGAGTGGACCGCCGGCCTGCTCCACTGGCTGCGCCGCGACGGCCGGATGCGTACCGCCTCGATCGTCGGCGCCGCCGAGTACGTGAAGGCGCGGCTCGACGCGGGCGCCGAGGACGGTCCGTCCAACCGGCAGGTCGTCGACTCCGTCCTGCTGCGCGCCGACGAACCCGGGGAACTCCTCGGCTACTGGACCTCGCGCTACGGCCGTGCCGTGCCCAAGCCCGTCAAGCGCGGCATCGCCGATGCCGTACGCCGTCTTTACCACGGCACGTCGCTGCTGAAGTACGACACCGCGTCCAAGGGCTACCGCTTCGCCGACATCCTGAACATCGTGCACGCCTCGCCCGACCCCGAGAAGCCGTGGCAGGGCGAGCTGTTCCGGTACGCCCTCGACCGTCGCCACCACCCGGAAGCGGCCGTGGTGCCGGCCTCCGACCGCACCCTCACCGCCCACCGCGCGCTGATGGAACTGCCGGTCGAGGAGCGCCGGGCCGTCGTCACCGGCGAGGACGGCGCGGACCGGCTGGCTGCCGCGGGCATGACCTGGGAGGCGCTGGCCGGGTGGCTGCAGGGGCCCATGGACGCCGCGGCCTGGGAAGCGGTCATTCCGTCGATGGGCGCGATGGCGCTCCTGCGTAATCTGCGCAACTTCGACGAGGCGGGCGTCTCGGACGAGGTCGCCGCGCGGGTGGCGGCGAAGATCTGCGACCCGGACGTGGTCGCCGCGTCGCGGCAGTTCCCGTTCCGCTATCTCGCCGCCTACCGGCACGCGCCCTCACTGCGCTGGGCCCACCCGCTGGAGAAGGCGCTCGGTCACTCCCTGCGCAATGTGCCCGCACTGCCGGGGCGGACGCTGATCCTGGTCGACCGCTCGGGCTCGATGTGGTCGCCGCTCTCGGACCGTTCGCAGCTCAACCGGGCCGACGCCGCCGCGATCTTCGGTACGGCACTGGCGCTGCGGGCGTCCCATGCCGATCTGGTGCAATTCGGAACAAACAGCGCACCGGTGACGTATCGACGCCGCGAGTCCGTGCTGAAGGTGCTGGAGCGTTTCGGTGACCTCGGCGGCACCAACACCGCGGAGGCGGTGCGTCTGCACTACCGGGGACACGACCGCGTACTGATCGTCACGGACGAGCAGGCGGCGTTCTCGTACGCCTCGGACGCCACCGCGGCCGTGCCGTCCACCGTGCCCGTGTACACCTGGAATCTCGCCGGACACCGGGTGGGACACGCTCCGTCGGGGGGTGCGAACCGCCACACCTTCGGGGGGCTTTCGGACGCGGCGTTCCGCATGGTGCCGCTGCTGGAAGCCGGTCGTGACGCGGACTGGCCCTGGAACGGCTGATGCCGAATCCGGCGTCCTTACGCCCCCAGGAGTGGACGGGCATGGCGTCGGGCCTTTCCAGGGCGCATACTCAAGGTAATGAAACAGTCAGCCGGATCCCGGCGCCACCTGCCCTCCAGTCCCTTCAACCGCCCGGCCCAGGCGGCCCCACCGGTCGAATTGTTCGATGTGGGCGACAGGGTGTCGCACGATCAGTTCGGACTCGGCCGTGTCCTTGCCGTCGAGGGCGACAACGACGCGGTGCTCATCGACTTCTCGGGGCGACAGGGGAGGATCCTGAGCCCGTACTCCAAGCTGACCAAGCTCTGAGCGAGCCGGCGAGCGCGCGCGGCTTCGGCGTCCCGCCGGACTCCGAGGTCCTCAGGGGCACCTGGCATCCGCAGGTGCCCCTGAAGCCGTGTCGCGGGCGCCTTCGCGGCGTCAGAGCGCCTGGGCGGCGGGCTTCACCATGCCGCGGACGGTGCGCGACTTCACGAAGTCACCCATGGCCGTCATCTCCCACTCGCCGGAGAACTGCTTGATCAGCTTGGCCATCATCACGCCGGTCTGCGGCTCCGCGCCGGTCAGGTCGAAGCGGACCAACTCCTCGTCGGTGGCGGCGTCGACCAGCCGGCAGTAGGCCTTGGCGACCTCGGTGAACTTCTGGCCGGTGAACGAGTTGACCGTGAAGACCAGACCGGTCGCCTCCGCCGGGATCCGGCCCAGGTCGACGACGATCACCTCGTCGTCACCCGCGCCCTCACCCGTGAGGTTGTCGCCGGAGTGCTTGATGGCGCCGTTCAGGATGGAGAGCTTGCCGAAGTAGCAGCTGTCCAGGTGGTTCCGGTTGGGGCCGTAGGCGATCACCGAGGCGTCCAGGTCGATGTCCTTGCCCCGGAACGCGGGCTCCCAGCCGAGGCCCATTTTGACCTGCGAGAGCAGCGGCCGGCCGGCCTTGACCAGCGAGACCGTCTGGTTCTTCTGGAGGCTGACCCGGCCCTTGTCGAGGTTGATCCTGCCGGAGGCGGCGGGCGCGGGCGGGGCGGCGGGAGCCGGAGGCGCGGCGGGGGCCGGAGGCGCGGCGATCCGCGGGTCCACGGGCGGTGCGGCGGGCATCGGCGGTGCGGCGGGCACGGGCGCGGGTGCGGCGGCGGGCTCCTCCTCGACCGAGACGCCGAAGTCCGTCGCGATGCCGGCCAGCCCGTTCGCGTAGCCCTGGCCGACCGCGCGGGCCTTCCAGGCGCCGTTGCGGAGGTAGACCTCGATGACCACGAGCGCCGTTTCGCTGCCGAGCCGCGGCGGGGTGAATGTGGCCATCACACTGCCGTCGTCGGCGTTGCGCACGGTCGCGGTGGGCTCGATTCCCTGGAAGGTCCGGCCCGCCTCGTCCGGGCTCGCCGTGATGACGATCTTCTCGATGTCGGGCGGGACGGCGGTGGTGTCCACCAGGATCGCGTCCGGCGCGGTCCCGCCGCCGGAGCGGTAGGTCACCCCTGGGCCGGCGGGCTGGTTGTAGAAGATGAAGTCGTCGTCGGAACGCACCTTGCCGTCGACGGTGAGCAGCAGGCCCGAGACGTCGAGCCGCACCGGAGCGGAGACGTCCACTGCCACGCGGGCGGCGGTGAGAGGGATGTTCGAGCCGGGGGTCATTGCGGTCATGCACGGGGTAACGAACGACCGGGCTTTGCCGTTCCCTTACCTTCACCCGCCTTGGCGCACTCTTGACACGACCACCCGGACCGCCCCGTTCGCCCGGACCTTGCGTCAGTGCGGCCAGATCGGCGCGTTGGTGCAGAAGTGGCCGCCGAGGTGGGCGTGGTCGGGGTTGTCCTGGTCCAGCTCCCCCTGCTCGGCGACGAGTGCGGCCGCGTACGGCTCCGAGTCGTCCTTCGGCTCGTACCCGAGCGAACGGGCCGTCGTCAGGTCCCACCACAGCCGGGTGTTGTCGGAGGAGCCGTGGACGACGGTGTGCCGCACGTTCTCGGCGGTGAGCGCGGCGTGGAAGAGCCGGGCACCGTCCTCGGGGCTCATCCAGACCGAGAGCATCCGTACGGACGTCGGTTCCGGGAAGCAGGAGCCGATGCGTACGGAGACGGTCTCCATGCCGTGCCGGTCCCAGTACAGCTGGGCGAGGTCCTCGCCGAAGGACTTGGACAGGCCGTAGAAGGTGTCGGGGCGGCGCGGCGTCCCGACGGGGATGAGCGGATCGCCGGGCAGCGGACGGGGCGTGTAGCCGACGACGTGGTTCGAGGAGGCGAACACGATGCGCCCGACGCCCTCTTCGCGCGCGGCCTCGTAGAGGTTGTACGTCCCCTCGATGTTCGCCTTGAGGATCTTGTCGAACGAGGCTTCCAGGGAGATGCCCGCGAGGTGGATGATCGCGTCGACGCCCCGCACGGCCTCGCGCAGCGCCGCCCTGTCGCCGAGGTCGGCCGTGATCGCGCCGGGTTCGCCCTCGACGGGGACGAGGTCGAGGAGGCGGAGCTCGTAGCCGTACGCGGGCAGCAGTCCGCGCATCAGGGTGCCGAGGCCGCCGGCGGCGCCGGTGAGCAGGACGGTGCGGGGAGCGGGCATACGCGGATCTCCTCGGTACATAGGCCCACGCGCGCGGCCCGCGCGTGTGGACGACCCCGGCGGTACCTGCGGCACGCGGCGCGGGACATCAAATCCATGGACGGCATTCATATGCATGGACAAGCTAAGAAGCCGCCGCGTTTCACGTCAAGTGCCGGGCGCTTTCCGGTGAGGTGGCTCGCGAAGTCGGTGACTCCGGATTTGCGGCGGGCGGGCCGCGCGCCCCCTTCTTGACCTGCGGCGGGCGGCTGCCTTAGCGTGAGGGCGTTCATGAATATGTACATCGATCAGAATTGTGCCGCCTGAACTCGCTCAGGGAGCGCCCGTGACCTCAGCCCCCCTTGCCGCCCGACTCAGCCGCGTCGCCGGGCCGCTCTTCTTCCCCGTCACCGCGTACGGGCCGGACGGCTCCGTCGACCTCGATGCCTTCCGGGCGCATGTGCGCACCGGTGTCGACGCCGGCGCGGCGGCCGTCTTCGCCTGCTGCGGCACCGGTGAGTTCCATGCGCTGACGCCCGAGGAGTTCCGGCTCGTCGTCGCCGCGGCCGTCGAGGAGACCGCCGGAGAGGTGCCCGTCGTCGCGGGGGCCGGATACGGCACGGCGCTCGCGATCCAGTACGCGCGGCTGGCAGAGGAGGCGGGCGCGGACGGGCTTCTCGCCATGCCCCCGTACCTCGTCGTCGCCGACCAGCCGGGGCTGCTGAGCCACTACGCGGCACTGGCCGCGGCCACCGGTCTGGAGACGATCGTCTACCAGCGCGACAACGCCGTCTTCACCCCGCAGACCGTCGTCGCCCTGGCCGCAACACCCGGCGTCATCGGCCTCAAGGACGGCTACGGCGACCTCGATCTGATGCAGCGCATCGTCAGCGCCGTCCGCACCGCACTGCCCGGCCGGGACTTCCTGTACTTCAACGGGCTGCCCACCGCCGAACTCACCGGGCTCGCCTACCGGGGCATCGGCGTGACGCTCTACTCCTCCGCCGTCTTCGCCTTCGCGCCCGACATCGCGCTGGCCTTCTACCGGGCGCTGGATTCCGGCGACGACGACCTGGCGGGCGCGCTCCTGGACCACTTCTACCGCCCGCTCGTCGAACTGCGCGCCAAGGGCCGCGGCTACGCCGTCTCACTCGTCAAGGCCGCGGTCCGGCTGGGCGGTCTGGATGTGGGCGAGGTCCGGACCCCGCTCACCGAGCCGTCCGCCGCCCACATCGAGGAACTGGCCGGGATCATCGCGCGCGGCCGTGCCCTGCTGGAGAAGTACGGACAGGAGCGGCACGGATGAGGACTTCTGCCTTCCTCTACCCCTGGGACGTCGTCGGCGACCCGGACGCGGCCGCCCGCGTCGCGGACCTGGGTGTCCAGCAGGTGACGCTCGCCGCCGCCTACCACTCCACCCGGGCGCTCACCCCGCGCCACCCCGGCCGTCGCATCGTCACCGCCGAACACGCCGCGGTGCTCTACCCGCCGGACGCCGCACGGTGGGCCGGGCGCGCGCTGCGTCCGTACGAGCAGTCCTGGGTGGCCTCGGACGATCCGTACGCCGAGGCCGCGCAGGCCCTGACCGACGCCGGTCTTCAGGTGCACACCTGGGTGGTCCTCGCGCACAACTCCCGGATGGGTGCCGAGCATCCGGAGACCTCCGTGGTCAATGCGTACGGTGACCGCTATCCCTGGGCGCCCTGCATCGCGCAGCCCGCGGTCCGCTCCCATCTGGTGGACCTGGCGGGGGAGGCGGCGGTGCGCGGCGGTGCGTACGGCACCGAGCTGGAGTCCTGCGGCTGGTACGGCTTCGCGCATCTGCACGCCCACGACAAGATCGCGGGCGTCGGTCTGGGGGACGCGGCGCAGTATCTGATGGCGCTCTGCTTCTGCCCCGACTGCCGGACCGGCTACGCCGAACACGGCCTGGAAGCAGCCGAGTTGGCCAACTCGGTGCGCCGGGCGCTGGAGCCGGTCTGGTCCGGTTCCGGTTCTCCGGAGGCCGGGTGGGCCGGCGTCGAGAAGCTCCTCGGCGCCGACCTCGCCGCCACCACCCTCCAGTGGCGCGGCCGGGTCGCCCGTACGCTCCAGGAGTCCGTGGTCGCCGCCGTGCGGGCGGCGGCGGGGCCGGACTTCCAGGTGTTGCTGCACGCCGACCCCGCGCCGTACCGCTCCGGGGCGAACGTCGGAGTCGACCCGGAGCACATCGTGTCGGTGGCGGACGGTGTGGTGCTGCCCTGCACCGGTGGCGACGCGGCGCGCGAGGCGGTGCTCGGTCCGTTCGCCGGGCGCGAGGGGGTGCTCGCGGCCAACTTCACCGTGGTCTCCGGGATGGGGGGCAGCCCCGCCACGCTGGAGCGGGACGCGACGCACGCGGCCTCGCTCGGCGCGAACCAACTGCGCCTGTACCATGCCGGGCTCGCGTCCGACCCGGATCTTCGAACCGTCGCCGGAGCACTGTCACGCCTCGGGCGCTGAAGGGACCGGACCGGTGGGGCTTTTGTCGCCCGTCCCCGGCTCTCCATCCTGTTCGAGCAGGGGAGACCTCGTTCGCCGGCCCGTGACCAGCAGGACCGCGGTCAGCAGCGCCGCCACACCGACCAACGGCAGCAGCACCCCGGTGTCCACCAGTGCGATCAGCCCCGCGCCGAGCGCCAGCGCCACCGCGTTCGGCACCATCATCAGTGTGCCGGCGGTCGCGGTGGTGCTGCCCAGCGCAGCGTCCGGAGTCTCCCGCTGCACCGCCGTCATCGCGGCGATCAGCACACACGGCAGCCCGAACCCGATGGCCGCGCTCGCCACCAGCGCCACCGCGTCGTACGGCAGCGCCCGGGACGCCACCGCCACCGCGAACAGCGCGACCCCCGCCGCCGTGAACACCCGCTCGGGCAGCCGCCGCAGCAGCGGCCCGGCCAGCAGCCCGACGGCGACCGACCCGACGCCCTGCACCGCGTACAACACCCCCGCGTACGTGGGGGAGTGTCCGAGACCGTCGACGACGGCATAGATCGCGGCCCCGTTGAGCCCCGCGCAGAGCATCGTCACCGAACCCGTCAGCACCAGGGGCCGCAGTACCGGCGACGTCCACACCAACCTCATGCCGGCGGCGAGTTCGCCCCGTCGGGCGGCCGGAGCGGTCCCGGCGGGCTCCCGCACCGGCAGCATCGCGCAGACCCCGGCCGCCAGCGCGAACGACACCGCGTCCAGCAGCGCCACGGTGCCGCCCCCGAAGCGGGCGTACAGTCCGGCGCCGGCCAGCGGTGCCAGCAGCTTCATGCCCTCACTCGCCGTCATCCGCAGCCCGTTGAAATCACCCAGCAGCCGACTGTCGACGGCCTCGGCGATCAGTGCCGACTCGGCCGCGCCCATCAGTACGAAACTCGCTCCGTACAGGACGAGCACGGTGAACAGGATCCAGATCCGCCCCGCCGAATCGACGAGGAGCAGCGAGATCAGCAGCCCGGCCATGACGAGGTTCGACCAGACGAGGAGCGGTTTTCTGGGGAGCCGGTCGGCGATCGTCCCGAGCACGGGCCCGATGAGCATCGGCAGCCACATGGCGAAGACGGCGAGCGCCGCCAGACTGTCCGACCCGGTGAGCGACTTGACCCAGACCCCGGCCGCCAGCCACATCGCGGACGTCCCGAAACCGGAGACGACGACCGCCGCCAGAAACAGCCCCGCCGTACGGTCCCGCAGCACCCGTACCGTCGCCGACCCCGACATCGCACCCACCACAACCCTCCTGACCCGCGCTTTCGTCACGTCATCAGGCTGGTGAACAAGGACGCCCGGCGGCATCGGGCGGATGTCCTACCCCGGCTCGCCCCGGCCCGTCGTCCTCCCGTCGGCCCTACGGCGCATGCCGGATGACGGCGACGTCTCCTGTCAGAAGCGCTGACGAACGGTCGCCCGGTGGGACTCCGGCACCATCGGCGTGCTGAACCACAACCTGGGCCGCCCCCCTCCCTCAGCCCGCCAGCGCCGCCTTCATCATCTTCTGGGCGACCGGCGCCGCCAGACCGTTGCCGCTGACCTCCGCGCGGGCCGCGCCCGAGTCCTCGACGACGACCGCCACCGCGACCTCCTTGCCGCTGGAGTTGTCCTTCGCGTACGAGGTGAACCAGGCGTACGGGGTCTTGCTGTTGCCCACGCCGTTCTGCGCGGTACCCGTCTTGCCGCCCACCTCGGCCCCGGCGATTTTGGCGTTGCTGCCGGTGCCGTCCTCGACGACGGTCACCATCGCGCTGCGCAACTGCTCCGCGGTCGACTGCGAGACGACACGCCTGGTGTCCCCGTCCGCGAAGTCCTGCAACGTGTTGCCCTTGGAGTCCGTCACCGCGGACACCATGTGGGGTGCCGCCAGTTCGCCGCCGTTGGCGAGCGTGGCCGAGACCATGGCGATCTGCAGCGGCGTCGCGGTGACCTCGAACTGGCCGATGCCCGACAGGGCCGTCTGCGGCTTGTCCATGCCGGACGGGTAGATGCTCTTGGAGGCCCGCACCGGCATGTCGAGCTTCTCGGTGTTGAAGCCGAACTTCTCCGCCATCGCCCTGACCTTGTCCTGGCCGAGGTCGACGGCGACCTTCCCGAAGACGTTGTTGCAGGAGTACTGGAGCGCGGTGCGCAGTGTGGCGTTCTCGCAGGGGGCCGAGGCGCTCTCGTTCTCCAGGTTCCGGCTGGTGTCGGGCAGCGGGTACGGATTGGGGCTGTCCGTGGGCACGTCGACCGAGCTGTACAGCCCGTCCTCCAGGGCCGCGGCCGCCACCACCAGTTTGAACGTCGAACCGGGCGCGAGCGGCTGCCGCAGCGCACGGTTGACCGTCGGCTTGTCCTTGTCGTCCAGCAGCTTCTTCCAGGCGTCGCCGTCCGCCGTCCCGCTGATCTTCGACGGGTCGTACGAGGGGGTGGAGACCACGCCCAGGACCCTGCCGGTCTTCGGGTCGATCGCGACCGCCGCGCCCTTGTCGTTGCCGAGTGCCTCGTACGCCGCCTTCTGCACGGCGGGGTCGATCGTGGTCAGGACGTTGCCGGGGGCCGCCTGCTTGCGCGTCACCACGTCCATCGGGTTCTTCAGCCGGTTGTCGGTGCCGTCCAGCACATGGCTGTAGATCCCTTCGAGCTGCGTGGCGCCGTACGCCTGCGAGCTGTAGCCGGTGACGGCCGCGTAGAGCTCGCCCTGCGTGTAGGTGCGCTTGTACGCGAGGTCGCTGCCCACCGTCCTCTTCGATCCGGTGACCGGGTTCCCGGCCACGATGATGTCGCCGAGCGGCTGCGCGTACTGCGCGATGGTCTTCCGCCGGTTGTGGTCGTTGTCTGCGAGCGCCTGTGCCTGGTACGCCTGCACCCAGGTCGCCCGCCCCAGCAGGGCCAGGACCAGCAGCAGGCAGAAGACCGAGGTACGCCTGATCGTCTTGTTCATCCCACGGGAGGGACGAGCGGCGGCGTCCGGTGCGTTCCCGTCTGTGCCGCTTCTCACGCATTCTTCATACTGTGCGTCACGGGGCGCGGGTCAGCCGGGTGTGATGAACCCCGACTCGTACGCCGCGATCACCGCCTGAGTGCGGTCCCGGGCTCCGGTCTTCGCCAGCACCGCCGCCACATGCGTCTTCGCCGTGGCCGGCCCCACCCGCAGCCGTTCGGCGATCTCCCCGTTGGACAGCCCTGCCGCCATCAGCCGCAGCACCTCCGCCTCCCGTTCGGTGAGCCGGGCCAGCCAGGGCGGCGCGGCGGACGCCTGCCGCCTGCCGTACTCGGTGGCCAGTCCCCGCACCGCCGACGGGAAGAGCAGGGAGTCGCTGCGCGCGACCAGCCGCACCGCCTGGACCAGGTCCTCGGCCGCCGCGCGCTTGAGCAGGAAGCCCGTGGCTCCGGCGCGCAGGGCGTCGTACACATAGGAGTCGTTCTCGAAGGTGGTGACGACGACGATCCGCGGGGGCGCGTCGAGCGAGCCGAGGATCTGCTCGGTGGCGCGGATCCCGTCGATCTCCGGCATCCGTACGTCCATCAGCACCACATCGGGGCGCAGCTCCCGCACGACAGAGACGGCCTCGGCGCCGGTCGCCGCCTCACCGACGACCCGCAGGCCGGGTTCGGCGTCGAGGATGACGCGCAGTGCTGTGCGGACCATGCGTTCGTCGTCGGCGACCACGACCCGGATACCGGTGTTCATCGCTTCTCCTGTGCGGGGATGTGCAGGGGCAGCCGGGCGATCAGCCGCCATCTGCCGTCGTCGTCCGGTCCGGCCTCGGCGCGGCCGCCGAGCAGGACGGCACGTTCGGCGATGCCGCGCAGCCCGCGGCCGCCGCCGGGTCGCACCACCGGCGTCCGCCCGGACAGCGGGTTGTTCACAGTGATCGCCAGCTCCTGTTCGCACACCGCGATCCGCAGTACCACCGGTGCCTCCCGCCCGCCGTGCCGCAGCGCGTTGCTCAGCCCCTCCTGCACGATCCGGTACGCCTCCCGGGACACGGCGGCGGGGACCGTGCCCGGATCGCCCCGGACGACGTACGAAACGGGGACCCCACAGCGGGCCAGCAGCCCGTCCAGCGAGTCGAGCGCCGGACCCGGCAGCCCGTCCTCCCTGTCGTCCCCCTGCCGTAACAGGCCCAGCACGGAGTCGAGTTCACCGACCGTGCGCCGGGTGGTCTCCTCGATCGCGGTCAGCGCCACGCGTACGAACTCCGGGTCGCTCTCCAGCACCCGGCGGGCCGCACCCGCCTGGAGTGTCATGGCGCTGAGCGCGTGGCCGACCGAGTCGTGCAGCTCTCGGGCCAGCCGGTTGCGCACCGCCAGGTCGGCAGCCCGGCGTTCGGCGGCGGCCAGCCGGTCGTCGGGGGTCGGGCCCAGCAGTACCGGAACTCGGCGGGACAGCAGCGCCCCGGCCGCCGCCGCGCAGCCGGCCAGGGCGACGAGCATCGCAAGACCGGCGAATGGCGCCAGGGCCAGCACCCACGGCCGGGTCAGCGCCGGGGGCAGATCGAGCACCGCCGAGTCCCGTACAGCGGAGAAGAACGGCACCGTCATCACGGTCACCGCGAAGGGCGTCAGCGCCAGCGTCATCCCGCTGATGACGGCGCCGAGCGCCAGATGCAGCGTGAACCAGCCCGCGGTCCGCACCCTTGCCTGCCGGGTCCTGGCCGGACCGTCGGCGAGCCGCGCCGCGGGGACACCGCACAGAGCGCGGACCGCGGCCACCGACAGTGGCCGGGCGAGTGGGAAGAGACCGGTGACCGCGGCCATCGGCAGGGCGTACGCGAACGCGGTCAGTTGCAGCGGCAGCGAGTCGAAGGCGTTGCCGTCGCGGTGGTACATGCCGACGACCACGGTGCCGACCAGGAAGTACGGCATCAGCAGCGCGCCGCCGATGATCAGATGCAGCCAGCGCAGCCGGGCCTGCCGGCCGAGAAGCAGGGTCACGCGGACGGTCCGGCCGGCCTCGACGCCGCAGCGCGTTCCGCGAAGAAGTAGGCCCCCAGAGCGGCGACCAGGATCCCGACCAGCATCTGTACAGCGTAGGTGAGTTGCATCCCGGCCGAGGGCCGGTCGGCGATGTCGTCGACCGGGCCCAGCGCGAGGAGGCACAGATAGCCGCCCCAGCAGCCCAGCACCCCGGAGCCACCCCACGCCAGCGCGAGAGGCACCTTGAGGGCGAGCGCACCGCGGCGGCGCAGGGCAAGCAGCAGGACGCCGACGACGGTGACGGCCGTGAACACCGTATAGACCGCTTCGAGGGCGTAGAAGTCGCTCGTACGGTCCGCGATCCGGGCCTCGTTCAGACCGGCGGTCGATCCGGTCGCCCAGAGGAGATGGACGGCGCCGGGCACGAGCGCGAGCAGTGAGGCCACGACTGCGACGACGCGCAGCGCCGGTCCGGTCGGGCTCTGCGGCAGATCGCTCAGCCTGCCCCGCCACAGATGACTCCAGCGGTCCCTGGCATACAGGACGAACAGGGCGCCGAGGGTGAGGCCCTGGACGATGAAGCCGGTGTAGACGACGCCGAAGACCCACTCGTCGAGGAAGGGTCGCCCGTGACCGCCGGACCCGGCGGTCGTCCCGCCGAACGCCTTCACCAGCAGCTGCAGCGGGAAGCCGGTCGTGATCGGGAGCAGCAGCCCGGTCGCCACCCACATCGGCACGGTGAGCAGCCAGGCCGGGACCCGCCGCCCCCAGGGCCGGGTGAGCAGCAGGGCGAGGACGACGACCGTGCAGTCCAGCAGCACCGACGCGCTGTTGGCGACGAGCATCGCGGTGCGGTGGTCGAGCAGCGTGCTGTCGGCGGGGACGCCGACGTGACTGCCCGCGATCCAGGCCGCCTTGAGGGAGACGTACGGCAGGCAGGCGGCTATCGCGAGGGCGCGGAGCACGGCACGGGCCCGGCCGGTGGGCGCGGGCGGCGCCGGTGCGGTCAGGTGGGCGGGCGCGGTCGGTGTCTGTGTCATGACACCCACGCTCGCGCGCCCCGCCCGCCCGCGCGTCCTGCCCGGCGACGATCCGTCTCCGCCGCGCGGCGGAGACGGATCGTCGCCCCCCCGGCCCCCCCACCGGGCGCGGACGTCGGGCCGCCCGGGGCCCCGGGGGGGGGCGGAGCCCCCCGCCCATCC